>NZ_JBFAOM010000005.1:0-372355 GCF_040675235.1 Nonomuraea sp. NPDC049637 | reverse complement strand
CAGGACCGCGCCGCGCGGCGTGCCCGGCAGCAGGTGGCGGAGCTGCGCCTCGTCCACGGCGTCGTCGAGCACGACCAGCACCGCCCGGTCGGCCAGCCGCTGGCGGAGCAGCCCGGCGCGTTCCTCGGCCGAGGCGGGGATCATGGCGCCGTCCAGGCCGAGCGAGCGCAGCAGCACGTCGAGCAGTTCGCCGGGGTCGCGCGGGCCACGGGCGTCCTGGCCGAGCCGGACGAACAGCTGCCCGTCCGGGTAGTCGGCGCGCAGCAGGTGGGCCAGGTGCACGGCGAGCGTGGTCTTGCCGATGCCGGGCAGCCCCGACAGGATCGCGATCGGCGGGCTGAGCCGGTCCGGCCGCGCCCGTAACAGCGGCAGCAGCTCGGCGATCTCCGGCTCCCGGCCGACGAAGTCGGCGGTGTCGGCGGGAAGCTGGCACAACGCCTGGAGCGGGACGGCCGCCGCGGGCCACTGATCGGCCGCCCCGGTCGTTCCCGGCCGACGGTCGAGGTCGGGATCGCCGGCGAGCAGCGCGGCGTGCAGACGGCGCAGCTCGGGGCCGGGTTCCAGGCCCAGCTCGGCCACCAGCAGCTCGCGGGCCTCGCGGAACGCCTCCAGCGCCTCGTCCCGGCGGCCGCCGCGGTGCAGGGCGATCACGAGCTGCTCCCACAGCCGCTCGCGCAGCGGGTGGGCGGCGATGAGGGCGCGCAGCTCGGCGACGAGGTCGTCCTGCCGCAGGGCGAGCCGGGCGTCGATCCACTCCGACCGGGCGACCGCGAGACGTTCCTCCAGTTCCAGCAGCCGGGGGGCCATCGCGCCGGTGAGCGGCACGTCCTCGGCGGGCGCGCCGCGCCACAGGGCGACGGCTTCGGCGTAGGCGCGCTCGGCCGCGGCCAGGTCGCCCGCCGCCCGCTCGCGCCGGGCCAGCCGCAGGGTGTCCTCGAACACCAGCAGGTCCAGGCTGCCCGGCGGGACCTCGCAGACGTAGCCCGACCCCTCGGTGCGCACCCGCAGGCCGCCGCCCTCCAGGGAGCGCCGGAGCTGGTGGACGTAGGTCTGGATGTTGGCCAGCGCCGAGCGCGGCGGATGGTCCCAGACGGCGGAGATCAGGCGCTCCCTGGAGACGGTCGCGTTCGGGTGGAGCAGCAGGACGGCGAGCACGGCCCGCTGCTTGCGGCTCAGGTGCACCCGCCCGCCGGGGCCGTTGACCCGGATCGTGCCGAGGATCGCGAAGTCCACCGTGCCTCCCTCGTGGCCGAACGGAAAGATCGGCTTTCCGGACGGCAGTACATCCCCCGCGACGGCGTTTTGACAATCCCGGGTGAGGGACCCTGACCCGGGCCCGCCCGGTCAGCCGCAGACGGGCCGGTACGGCAGGGCGGGCACGTACGTCCGCCACTCCCGCTCGGTCAGCGCCCGCCCGGCGCGCGCGCAGACCGTCTTCGCCACCAGTTCGGCGGCGGCCGGGACGCGCCCGACGGTCCCGCCGGCGTCCACCGTCAGGACGTGCGAGCCGTCGGGGGCGAAGGCGATCGACAGCAGCTCGCCCTCGTCACGGTCGAGGCCGCCGCCCGGGTCGGCGGACAGGCCGAGGTCGCCGCCCGTCCTCGGGTCGATCAGGCGGACGCGGCCCTGCCCCGCGTTGACCGCGACGAGGTCCTCGACCGGCGAGTACGCCGGCGTGCCGATGACGGGGAAGCTCTGAGTCTCCTCGGTCAGCCGCCGGCCGCCCGCGTCCCAGGTGCTCAGCCGGCCGCGCGAGTCGAACACGACCACCCCGTCCCCCGCGTGGGTGAAGCGCACCCAGGAGCCCAGGACGTCCTGGCCGAAGACGCTGAACGGCGAGCCCGCGACCCGGCCGTCGGCCGCCCGCAACACGCGCACGTCCAGGCCGGTCACCGCCAGCCGCCCGCCGTCGGGCGCGAACGCCAGGTCCACGACCTGGCTCAGCGGCGTGCTCCACAGGCGGCGGCGCGCCCGCCAGTCCCACAGCTCGACCGCGTCCTTGCCGCTTCCCGGGGCGTCGAGCACGAGCGCGAGCCGGCCGCCGTCCGGGCTGAAGCGGACGAGCTCAGGTTGCGCCCGCCCGGCGCCCACGGTGAACCCGCCCGCGGGCTTCCTGGTCGCGGTGTCCAGAACGCTGACGTCCTGGCCGGACAGCAGCGCGAGGCTCCGGCCGTCACGGCTGAAGGCGAGCGCGCGCCCGGCGGGCAGGCGGCCGGACGTCCCGCCCCCGATCTGGCGGAGCGCGCCGTCCACGACGAGGTGCAGGCCGTCCTCGCCGAGGTCGGCCCGCTCGTGCGGCGGGTCCTCGACCGGCTCGTTCACCAGGTCGGCGACGTCCACGGCGAACACCTGGTCGCCGACGAGATAACGGAAGGTCGTGCCGTCGAAGGCGGCGGCCGGGCGGGTGCCGGCCTCCACGTCCCCGCGCACCGGCACGGCGCTCAGCAGGTGGCTGTCGGGCAGCCGCCAGAACTGGACGGTGGCGTCGGTGACGGTGGCCAGCAGCCGGCCCGCGTGGTCGAAGACGGGATCGCCCTTGTTCCAGACGCCTTCCGTGCCCTCGCCGACCTCCTCGGTCCAGCCTTCCTCCGTCTGCCTCAGGGTCAGGGTGCCGTCGCCGGAGGTGGCCAGCCACCGGCCGTCAGGGCTCAGCGTGCCGCGCCGGGCGGCGGGGTCGGTGACGTCCCACTGCTCGCTGTCGTCCGGCTTGACGATCACCTTGCGGCCCTCGTGCCGGCGGACGGCGTCCTGCCAGCCCTCGACCAGGTCCCTGATCCGGCGGACCGGCCAGGCGCCGACCAGGCGGCCGGTGCCGGCGTCCCAGGCGCGGGCGCGGCGCCCGGTGGCGGCGACCAGCGTGCGGCCCGAGGGGGACAGCCCGATGTCGGACACCCGGTCGCGGCCGAGGCCCAGGCCGGAGATCAGCGTGAGGCGCCGGCCGGTGCGCAGGTCCCACAGCCGCGCCTGGTCCTGGCCGACGCTGAGCAGCGTGCGGCCGTCGGCGCCCAGCGCCCGCATCGTGCTGCGGGCGGCGGCCGGGTCGCGGAACATGCCGCGCTCGCGCTGCGCGAGCGCCGCGGTCAGCGCCGCCCTGGCCTGCGGCGTGGGCCGCAGCCGCCAGGCGGCCACGGCGAGCAGCCCGGCGAGCACCGGATCGCTGCGCCTGGTCGCCTCGGCGCGCGCGGCCAGGCGCGTGGACTCCGACGTCGTCAGGCGGTCCTGCAGCTCGTCGGCGCGGGCGGCGGCCAGCCTGCTCTGCTGGACCGCCAGACCGCCCGCGGCCAGCGCGGCGACCAGCAGCCCCGCCAGGCTCAGCGTCAGCAGCCGGGCGCGGCGGGCCCGGCGTTTGGCCAGCCGCGCCGAGGACTCCAGGAAGTCGCGCTCGGCCTGGGACAGCCTGATGTCGCGGCGGGCGGTCGCCGCCCAGCTCAGGGCCTCGTCCAGCATCGTGCCGTGGAACAGGCCGCCGTCCCTGCGGCCGCCGTCGTCCCAGCGCCGGACGGCGGCCAGGATCGAGCCGTGCACGGCCAGCCCCTCCCTGTTGGCCTCGATCCAGCGGCGCAGCCGCGGCCAGGCGTGCGGCAGGGCCGGACGGGCCAGCCAGACCTCGCGGCCGTCGCGGCCCAGCAGGTACGCGAACACCTCCAGGATCCTGGTGACCGCCGGAATCTCGGCCGCCGGCCGGCCGGCCACCAGCTCGTCCAGGGCGGCCTTCCTGGTGGCCAGCTCGCCCATGCCGTCCACGGTGAACAGGCGCAGGAACACCTCGGGCGCCAGCTCCCGCTCCGCGGGGGCCAGCAGGGTGTAGGAGTCCTCGGCCAGCGTGCCGAGCGCCGGGTCGGCGACCGTCCCGGCGACATGGGCGGCCTGCCGCCCGCGTTCGAGCAGCCGCGCGGTGTCGAGCCCGCCGTCCCCGCTGACCAGCGCGAGCAGCAACTGGCGGGCCTCGGGACGCCGGCCCGGCTCCTTGCTCAGCGCCGCCGACACCAGCGGGCGCAGCGAGTCGGGCAGCGCGGCCAGGTCGGGCGTGGCCGACAACACCCGGTGCATCACCCCGCCCAGGCTCTCGGCCTCGAACGGGTCGGCGCCCGTGGCCGCGTACAGCACGACGCAGCCCCAGGCGAACACGTCCGCGGGCGCGCCGGCCCGCTGGCCGCCGAACACCTCGGGCGCCATGTACGTCGGCGTGCCGGTGACCAGGCCGGTCGCGGTCAGCGACATCTCGGCGGTCCGCGCGATGCCGAAGTCGATGACCCGCGGGCCGTCCGGGCCGAGCAGCACGTTGTCCGGTTTGAGGTCGCGGTGCACCACGCCGGCCTCGTGGATGGCGGTGAGCGCCGTCGCCACCGCCGTGGCCAGGCGGTGCAGGTCGCCGCCGGAGAAGCGGCGTCCGCCGGCGACCGCCTGGCGCAGGCTCGGCCCGGCGACGTACTCGCTGACGATGTAGGGGCGCGGGCCGTCCAGCTCGGCGGCGAGCACGCGGGCGGTGCAGAACGAGGCGACCCGCCGCGCCGCCTCGGCCTCTCTGGCCAGCCGGCCGGCCTCGTCGCCGTGCAGCACCTTGATCGCCACCCGGGCGCCGTCCTCGGCGTAGGCCTCGTAGACGACGCCCTGACCGCCGGCGCCCAGCCGTCCGGCGAGCCAGTAGCCGCCCAGGCGTTGCGGGTCGTCAGGGGTCAACGCGTTCACGGCTGGTTGGATGCGGTGATCGTCGGCAAAGTTGCGGGGATTTTTGTCGATTTATCGGTGCTTGACATTCCAGCGGCGTCAGGACCTAGGATCGCCGCCGTGCTCATGACCTTGACGCTCAGCGCGGCGCTCGTCCTGACCGGAACGCCCGCGCAGGCCACCAAACCCGTGTCGTTCCGGGGGTTCACCCTCCAGATACCGGTCTCCTGGAAGGTGAAGAAGGACCCGATCGGCGGGCTCGACGTGGTCACCGGGACCTGCTCCAAGCGGGCGACGGAATGCCCCGGCTTCTCCCTCGGCGGGCCGCGGGCCATCGCCTACGCGTCCGAGGGCGGCACGTACCGGCCGGGCCAGCCGTACCACCCCAGCAGCGGGGTCGTGGAGTGCGTCCCGGACCGGCGCTACCTGGAGGGCGTGCCGCCCCTCCGGCCGTCCCGCGCCGCGACCGTGCAGGTGGGGGCGGGGCACCCGGCCCGCTTCACCGAGTGGAGGCTGGGCTGCCAGACGAAGACCAGCAAGCCGGCCCCGGTGTCCTTCACCCAGCGCGTCTGGTACCTGCGCAAGGAGAAGGTGCTGGTCGTCGACCAGTGGAAGACCCCCGGGCTGGGGGACATCCTGGCCAGGGCCGTCTGGAAGTGACCGGGTTGCCCGCGCGCCCTGCGGGCAGGAGATCGTCATGCGCAGCAAGCGGCTCTCCACCGTCGAGGAGCAGACGTACGCGGTGGTCCTCGACCCCGGTGACGAGGTGGTCGAGAGCCTGACGCAGTGGGCGGCCGACAACGGCGTCCGCGCCGCCCGGCTGACCGGCATCGGCGGGTTCCGGCAGGTCACGCTGGGCTTCTTCGACCCGGAGGCGCTCCGCTACGACCCGATCCCGGTCGACCGCCAGACCGAGGTGCTCTCCCTGATCGGCGACTTCGCCATGCCCGACGACGACGTACGGCCCCACCTGCACGCCCATGTGGTCGTGGGCCTGCCCGACGGCACGACCCGCGGCGGCCACCTGCTGGCCGGGCAGGTGTGGCCGACGCTCGAAGTGATCGTCACGCAGTCCCCCCGCTACCTGCGGCGCCGCCACGACCCCGCCACCGGCCTGGCCCTCATCGACCTGCGCTGACCTCGCGGCCTGTCCTGGCCTCTCGACCCGCGCTGACCTCGCGGCCCGTACTGGCCTCTCGACCTGCGCCGGCCTCTCACCCTGCGCCGCAGCCGGCCTTTCCCCGTGTGCCGGCGGTCACTCGAAGTCGTCCGGGTTCAGTTCCTTCATGTGTTCGAAGCGCTCGCGCTCCTCGTCGTACTCTTCCTCGCCTCCGGGGCCTTCGAGGTCGGCCGCGGGCGTCTCTTCGTCCTCGGGCTCTTTGCGTCGCATGGTCATCCCCCTCCCGGCGGACCGGGCACGGGGCTCCCCCGCGCCCATCGCTCCGGCTACCCCTCTGACCTGCGGGCAAACGATCGCGGGCGGCGGATGTTGACCGGCTCTTGTGCGGGCTCGTGGGGGCGCTTGGCGCGCCGGAGGGGAGGTTTCCGGGCGATTGTTCCGACTATCTGAGGAGATGTACGTGCCCACCAAACGGTCCGCCAAGCCGACCCGGTCGAAGCCCGACAGCCAGCCATGGCTGCACGTGAACGGCGTGGAGATCCAGGAGTACGGCACCGTGCGGATGTTCCCGCTCGGCCTCTCCCGCGACGCCCGCGAGTACTCCTGCCAGCGCCTGAACCAGATCCTGGCCGACACCCAGATCCTCTACAGCCTGTACAAGAAGCACCACTGGCTGATGCGCGGCCCGACCTTCTACCAGCTGCACCTGCTGCTGGACAAGCACGCCTCGGAGCAGATCGCGCTGGTGGACGCGATGGCCGAGCGTGTGCAGACGCTCGGCGGCGTCGCGGTGGGCGACCCGCGGCACGTGGCCGAGATCACCGTGATCCCGCGCCCGCCGAACGGCTGCGAGGAGGTGCCCGCCATGCTCTCCCGCCTGATCGAGGCGCACGAGACCATCCTCGTGGCCGCCCACGACGCGGCCGGCCGGGCGCAGGAGATGGGCGACGACGGCACCAACGACCTGCTGGTCTCCGACGTCATCAGGACGAACGAGCTCCAGACCTGGTTCCTGATCGAGCACCTGGTGGACACCCCGCTGGTGGAGAAGCCGGACAGCTGACCGGCCCGCCCGATGTCCGGTAAGCCGGAAATCGACGCCAGGTGAAGGAAATGTCTGGATTTAGGCGGACATCGCACACCGGGCGTAACGGTTCATACCGGGCGCGGTAAGGCACCGCATCGAGCCCGCACCGCCGGGTACGGAGGGATCGCGGGCCTTCGGGGCCGCCGGCGACCCGCCAGAGCGCGCCGCCACGAAGGCGTGCCTCACCAGCGGGACGCCCTCTGACCAGGGCCGGCCCCGACCGGGCCGCCCTGACGGGGGCTACTTCTGACCGGGAGCGACGGAGAACGACATGACCGAACCGCTGACCTCACCGCCCGCCCCCGCCCACGGCGTCGCGGGACGGGAGCGGCGGCCATGAGCCTGTCGGACCGCGAACGCCGCATCCTGGCCGAGATCGAGCAGGATCTGCGCTGGCAGGACCGCGACTTCGCCTGCCGCATCGACGCGCTCAACGCCAAACCGGCCCGGCGCCGCCGCTGCCCGGTGACCCGCAGGGAGATGGCGTTCATCCTGGTCATCGTGGTCGCGATGACCCTGCTGTCGGCCGTCGTGTTCGTGGCGGCGGGCCGTCCGCGCACCCCGCCCGCGCCGCGCCCCTCCCGCGAGGTGGTGACCACCTCGCCCCAGGTCACCCATCCCTGACCGTCCCCTGACCGCCGGCCGCCCGATCAGGACGGCGGCGGGGCGACCGAGGCGCGGGTGACCAGGCGCGAGCGCAGCGTGTGCACGTCGTGCCGCGGCTCGGCGCCGTCGAGCACGTCGAGCAGCACCTCCGCGGCCTTCGCGCCGAGCTGGTGGACCGGCTGCTCGATCATGGTCAGCGGCGGGTCCATGACGGCCGCCCAGGCGCTGTCGTCGAAGCCGATGAGCGAGATGTCGGCCGGATAGGACAGCCCGGCGGCGCGGACGGCCCGCAGCGCCCCGGTCACGGCGTCGGTCTCAGTGCAGAACAGGGCGGTGGTGCGGTCGGGCAGCGCCAGCATGCGGGCCACCTCCTGGGTGGCCCACTCCTCGGTCTTCGGGCCGGTCATGACCAGCTCGGGGTCGAAGGGGATGCGGGCGTCGTCGAGCGCGTCGAGGTAGCCGCGCAGGCGCTCGCCGTCGGTCCACACGTTGCGGGCCTTCTCCAGCAGCGCCCGCCTGGTCACGGGCGGATCGACCGAGGACGGCCCCCACACGAACCCGATGCGGCGGTGACCGGCCGCGATCATCACCTCGACCGCCTCGCGGGCCGCGCCGCGGTTGTCGATGACGACGGTGTCGAGGTCGAGCGGCGCGACCGCGCGGTCGACCAGCACGATGGGCATGCCCCGGCCCATGGCCGCCCTGATGTGCTTGACCTCGTCGCGCCCCACGGCCGCCGAGGCGATGATGACGCCGTCGACCCGCTTGTCGATGAGCACGTCGGTGGCCGCCACCTCCTCGTCGAGCCGCTCGTACGTGCTCAGCACGATCGTGTCGAACCCGCGGGCGCGCGAGGCGTCGGAGATGCCTCGCATGACGCCCGCGAAGAACGGGTTGCCGATGTCGGCCAGGATCACGCCGAGGGTGTGGCTGACCCCCGTGGACATGCTGCGGGCCAGGGCGTTGGTGCGGTAGCCGAGCTTCTCGGCCGCCGCCAGCACCCGTTCGCGCAGCTCCGGGCTGACATAGCCGTAGCCGCCGAGGGTGCGGGCCGCGGTGGCGCGGCCGACGCCGGCCTCGGCGGCCACCTCCGAGATCGTCGGCCGGCCCGACTGGCTCCGGTCGGCTGCCATCGAACGGGTTCCTCGTTTCTGGGGGGTCGCGGGCACGCCCATGCTAGCCGCGCGGGGCGGGCCTGCCGAAGCCGAAGGCGCCTTCGACGAAGCACTGGTCGTAGGCGGTCTCCGCGCCGGCCAGCAGCGCCCGCAGGACCGGCCCGCGGCCGGGCGCGGCGCCCTTGCGCCAGCCGTCGCGCAGCAGGGAGACGGCGAACCCGGCGAGGAACGCGTCCCCGCAGCCCATGGTGTCGACGATCTTGCCCGGGTCCTCGACCAGCCGGGCGGGGGCGGTGACCAGGTCGTGGCCGTCGTAGGCCATCGCGCCGTCCACGCCCCTGGTGCCGAGCGCCAGGCGGGCGCCGCTCGCCACGGCGCGGGCCAGCAGGTCGCGGGTGCCCGCCTCGTCCAGGTGGGAGCAGGACAGGAGCACCAGGTCGGCGTGCGGGCAGACGCGGTCCAGGTAGGCGGGGGTGCGGTAGTCGTCCTCGCTGGACAGGTCGAAGCTGACCAGGGGACGCAGGCCGGCGAGCCGGGGCAGCTCATCCTCAGTGCCGGAGTAGACGCTGGAGTGCACCAGGTCGAACGAGCCGGCGTAGGCGAGCAGGTCGCCGGTCAGCGCCAGCGGCTCCCGCACGGTGACGCCGCCGCCGTTCCAGCCCAGGAAGACCCGGTCGCCGTCGTCCACGCGCAGCCGGGACACGCCGCTCTCGCCGGGACGCACCACGCAGCGGTCGACCGCGACGCCCTGCGCGGCGACGGCCTCGCGCAGGAAGCCGCCGAGGTCGTCGTCGCCGAAGACCCCGAGGTAGGCGGCCTCGACGCCGAGGCGGCCCGCGTAGACGGCGACGTTCACGCTGTTGCCGCCCGGATAGTCGATGCCCCGATCGACGAACCGGTCGACGATGTTGTCGCCGAAGCCGAGGACTCTCATTGTTCTCCTGAGTCGGGGGTGGGCCGCTCCCGCCGCCGGGGACGGGAGCGGAGGCGGTGGCCTAGTAGTCCATGACCCGGTAGTAGCGGCGCAGGTCGAGCGAGTGGTCGCGGACCCGCTCCAGGTGCTTGCTGACCCGGCCCATCACGGTGTCGAGGACGATCGGGGCGAGCAGGCCGCGGAACTCGGGGCTGATGCCGTCGAGCGGGTAGTCGCGGGTGTCGAAGACGGTGACGTCCTTGGAGATGCGCTTGGCGAACGCCTCGGCGCGGTCGGTGAGCGCGCGGGTCTCGTCCTCGCCCTGGAAGATGATCACGCTCGTGTCCTCCTCCAGCAGCTCAAGTGAGCCGTGGAAGAACTCGGCGCTGTGCACGCGGGTGGTGCGCAGCCACTGCATCTCCTCGAGGATGCACATCGAGTACAGGTACGTGAATCCCCACAGGTTCCCGCCGCCGATGAGGAAGTGGTAGTCGGTGTCCTTGTGGGCCTCGGCGAACGCGGCGGCCACCGGCTCGGCCTGCTCGGCGACCTTGAGCATGACCTCGGGCAGCTTGGCGAGCTCGTCCGCGAGCTTGCCGTAGCCCTCGAACTCGCCGCGGCGGGACAGCAGGCGGCCCATGAACAGCAACATCTGCTGGTCGAACGGCCACGCCTTCGGCTCCGAGACCAGCACGGCGTCCACGGCCTTGGCGATCGGCGAGTCGGGGTAGCCGGTGAAGCCGATCGTGTAGGCGCCCCTGTCCTTGACGTACTCGATCGCGCGCAGGCTGTCCTCGGTGGTGCCGGAGACCGAGGTGAAGATCGCGACCGTGCGCTCGCCGAGCCGGGCGTCGCCCGAGACGACCAGCTCGGCCGCGATCGCGGCGCGCACGTCGAGCGTCGAGTTGCGCCTGGCCAGGTGCTCGTAGGGCCACATCTGGGCGTACGTGCCGCCGGCGCCGACGAGCAGGAGGGTGTCGAACCCCTGGTCCACGAGCCGATCGACGAGCTCCTCGATCTGGGGGCGCAGGGCCACGGTGCTGGCCAGCTGCGACAGGAATTCCGGCTCGTTGAATCCGAGCATCTTCGCGTCCTTTCGGGAAAGCTTGCGGGCCGGCGGCGTCCAGCGGCCTGATACCGGTATCACGCGGAGGTCACGCTGACACAGGATCCGGCCGCGCGTCAACACCCGACCTGCGAGAACTAGCCGCATGCTGCTGTTTCATCGTAGGAAAAACCCCGCTGGAAGGCGCCGGGAAAGAAAATCTTGCTTTCCGCTCTGGTACCGGTATCAGTTCATCTGTACAGTCAGCCAACACCCCCACCGCGGACCGGCAGGTCCCCCTCTCCCTCCGAGAGAAAGGAAGCCCATGCGCCCTCGCGCAATGACGTCGTTCGCGGCGCTCCTCGGGACGCTCGCCCTGGCCGGCTGTTCCGGCGGCGGCGACGGAGCGGCCAAGGCCCCCGCCGCCGACCTGTCCGCCAAGCCCGACTTCTCCGGCACGCTGAGCATCCTCACCAAGTTCGCCGGCGACCCGCTGCAGCCGTACTTCGAGGACCTGGCCGCGGCGTACCAGAAGCAGCACCCGGGCGTGAAGGTCGAGCTCATCCAGGAGACCGACCAGAGCATCAAGGACAAGACCAAGACGCTGACCGCCTCCGACGCGCTGCCCGACGTCTTCTTCACCTGGAGCGGCAACTGGGCGGAGAACTTCGTGCGCGGCGGCCGGGCCGCCGACCTGAGCAAGGTGATCGGCCCGGACACCGAGTGGGGCAAGACGTTCAGCCCCGGCTCGCTGTCGGCCTTCGCCTACGACGGCAAGTACTACGGCATCCCGCTGTACGGCAACGGCAAGTTCATGGGCTACAACAAGACCGCCTTCGACAAGGCCGGCGTCAAGGTGCCCGGCACGTTCGAGGAGCTGGTCGGGAGCTGCGCGGCGCTGCGCAAGGCGGGCTACGAGCCGATCGCCTTCGGCAACAAGGACGGCTGGCCCGCCCTGCACTACCTCCAGCAGCTCTTCGCCTACGACGTGCCGGCCGACGTCCTGCAGGCCGACTTCAGCCCGAAGACGGCCAAGCTCGACAACCCGGGCTACGTGACCGCGCTCAACCGGTTCAAGACCCTGGTCGACACCTGCACCGACACCGGCAAGGGCACCAACGGCGTGCTCTACAGCTCGGCGCAGCAGGCCTTCCACGACGGCAAGGCGGCCATGTACTACCAGGAGGTCCTGGAGTTCGACAACGCCACCGACAAGAACGGCCTCAAGCCGGACGACTTCGGCATCTTCCAGCTCCCCGTCCCCCAGAACGCGGCCGGCGACCCCAAGACCATCGAGGGCGCGCCCGAGGGCTACCTGATCAACGCCAGGTCTCCGCGGGCCGCGCTGGCCGTCGACTTCATGAAGTTCGTGACCTCCACGCAGAACGCCAAGACCCTGTCGGCGCCCCCGTACGGGCAGCCCAGCACGGTCGTCGGCGCGGTCAGCCCCGAGACCTCCAGCAAGGCCGTCTACGAGGGCATGGAGCAGGTCAACAAGGCGCCGCGGCTGGCCGCGTGGCTCGACACCGTCACCGTGCCCGAGGTCGCCGACGCCTGGCTGGCCGGCGGCGAGGCGCTGATCAGCGGCGGCTCGACCCCCGACAAGGTGCTGGCGAGCGTCCGCGCGGCGTCGGAGTCGGCGAAGTAGGCCGGGCGGGCCGGAGGGAGGGCATGCCGGTGCGTGCCATACGTCAACGGGCGCTCGGCCTGGCGTGGGTGGCCCCCGCGCTCGCGCTGGTCGTGGTGTTCGTCTACCTGCCGCTGGTGCAGAACTTCCAGTTCAGCACCCTCAAATGGGACATCTACAGCGGCACCCAGGAGTACGTCGGGCTCGACAACTACCGCAAGCTGATCGACGACCCGGTCTTCTGGTCCGCGCTGGGCAACAACGTCCTGTACGCGGTGGTCTCGATCGTCTTCCAGGTGTTCGGCGCGCTGCTGCTGGCCGCGCTGATCGAGGGCGTACGCAGTGAGCGGTGGCAGCGCGGCCTGCGGGCGGTGTACTTCATCCCGTCGGCGATCTCGATGACCGTCGCCGGCCTGCTCTTCTACTTCATCTACGAGCCCAACCTGGGCCCGCTCAACCACCTGCTCAGGGCGGTCGGCCTGGACGGCCTGGCCCAGGCGTGGCTGGGCCAGGAGAGCACCGCCATGTCGGCGATCATCGCGATGAGCCAGTGGCAGGGCTTCGGCTACTCGACGCTGCTGTTCGCGGTCGCGATCCAGCGCATCCCCCGGGAGATCTACGGCGCCGCCGCCATCGACGGCACCGGCCCGGTCCGGCGGTTCTTCCACGTCACGGTTCCGCTCGTCCGGGAGATGACCGGGCTGATGATGATGGTCACGATCTCGGGCGCCTTCCAGGTGTTCAACGAGGTCATGGTGATGACCAGCGGCGGCCCCGACAACTCCAGCCAGGTCCTGGGCACCTGGCTCTACCGCAGCGGCTTCGTGCGCAACAACTTCGGCTACGCCGCCGCCATCGCGACGGTGATCTTCGTCATCACGCTCGGCATCGCCGTGGGACAGATGTGGGTCACCCGTAAGAGAAGGGTGGAATGGTGAGTCGCCGCGGCTTCCTCGGCGTGATCGCGCGCGTGTTCCTCTGGGCGTTCCTGCTCTGCCTCGCGGTGGTCGTGCTCTATCCCCTGCTGTGGATGGTGCTCAACGGGTTCAAGTCCAACAGCGAGCTGTTCGGCAACCCGTTCGCGCTGCCGTCGAGCTGGAGCTTCGAGAGCTACCAGAAGGCGTGGAACCGGGGGGTGAGCGACTACCTGACGACGAGCGTGCTGGTCACGCTCACCTCCACGGTCGCCACCGTGTTCGTCAGCGCGTGGGCGGCCTACGGGCTGACCCGGGTGGACATCCCGCTCAACCGGTTCGTCACGATGGGCATCCTGGGCGGGCTCATGCTCGCGCCGACCGTGGCGCTCGTGCCGCTGGTCAAGATGTTCCAGGCCATGGGGTTGTACAACAGCTTCTGGGCGCTGCTGATCCTCTACACCGCGTTCCGCATCCCGTTCACCACGTTCCTCATCCGGGCGTACATGATCGACCTGCCGCGCGAGGTGGACGAGGCCGCCGAGATGGACGGGTGCACCCGCTGGACCGCGTTCTGGCGGATCATCCTGCCGATGTGCAAGCCGATCCTCACCTCCACCGTGCTGCTGCACATCCTGTTCGCCTGGAACGAGTACCTGTTCGCGATGGTCTTCACCAGCGGCGCCGGCGTGCAGACGCTGCCGGTCGGCCTGACCAGCCTGATGAGCAAGCACGGCACGGACTTCCCCGTCGTCTTCGCCGGGATGGTCATCGCGGCGCTGCCCGTGGTGCTGCTGTTCTTCCTCGGCCAGCGCTACATCGTCAAGGGCCTCGCCGACGGGGTCGGGAAGTGAGTCTGATGTCGTTGTCACTGCGGCAGGTCACCGGTTCGAACTTCGCCTACCAGCACCTGCCCCTCGACCGTTTCCTCGACGACGCCGCCGCGCTCGGGCGCGAGCACCTGGAGCTGTGGGGCGTCGCGCCGCAGCTGCACGTGCCGTGGCTGAGCGACGCCGAGGCGCGGGCGATCCGCCGGCGCGCCGCCGGGCGGGGGCTCACCGTCCGCTGTCTGACGCCCGAGCAGGTGGCCTACCCCGTCAACCTGGCCTCGCCGGACAGCCGGCTGCGGGCCGCGAGCGTCGCGATGTTCCGCCGGGCCGCCGAGCTGGCCGCCGAGCTGGGGGCCGAGCTGCTGCTGCTGACCCCGGGCCGGGGCTTCGAGGACGAGCCGGTCGCCGCCGCCTGGCGGCGCTCGGCCGACGCGATCGGCGAGATCTGCGCCTACGCCGGCACGCTCGGCGTGTCGTGCGTGCTGGAGGCGTTGCAGCGGGTGGAGTCCAACCTGGTCAACGACGCGCCCACGCTGGCCCGCATGATCGACGAGGTGGGCGCCCCGAACCTGGGCGCGGTGCTGGACACCGTGGCCATGGCGGCGGCCGGGGAGAGCGTGGACGACTACTTCGACGCCCTCGGCGACCGGGTCAGGCACGTGCACCTGATCGACGGCTCCCCCACCGGGCACCTGGCCTGGGGCGACGGCGAGCTGCCGCTGGCGGCTTACCTGGCCGCGCTGGACCGCAGGGGCTACCGGGGGGCCATGACGTTCGAGCTGTTCGGGGCCGGGGACTACGCCTTCGACCCGCGTCCCGTGGTGGAGCGCTGCCTGGCCTCCGTACAGGCAGCGCTCCCGGGAGCCTCATAGCCCGCCGGCGGCTCCGGGCATGACCAGCTGTCCCCTGAACCCGCCGGGATAGCTGTTCACCAGCCTGGCCCGGCCGGTGCGGACGTCCACGGCGTAGGCCCGGGTGCTGTTCCCGACCTCGACGGTGAGCGTGACCTCCGACGGGCTCTGCCAGATCGTGGTGCCGTCGATGCCCGCCCTCTTCGGCAGGCCCTTGACCGAGACCTTCCGCACGGTGCGGCCGGTCCTGGTGTCGAGCAGGGTGAGCCGGCGGGTCATGTACTCGGGCGGGACCTTCTTGCCGGGCGGGAACTCGAAGGCGGCCACCGTGCGGCCGTCCGGGGCGAGCTCGCTGAACATGATGAAGACGCCGTCGAAGCGCACCGGCCGGCCGCCGCCGGCGACCGGCATGAACAGCAGGTCGGTCTTGCGGTAGCGGACCAGCTCGGCGACGCCGTCCTTGATGGCGACCGGCTCGTACACGCCGGGGACGGACACCGTCGCGCCGGTCCGCACGTCGATCAGCAGGCCGGGGTCCTTGGTGCCCTCGCGCGGGTCGAAGACCAGGTGGCGGCCGTCGTCGGAGACCACCAGCATGGAGCCCATGCCGAGGCGTTCCGCCGCCACCTTCGCGGCGGAGACCGTCTCAGCGCCGGTCACCATGTCCCGGACGACGTGCGCCCCCGCGTCCTTGTCGTAGTAGGCGAACATGCGCCCGTCGCGGCTGAGGGCGACGGGCACGCGGTCGTTCCTGGCGGTCGTCCCGAGCGCCTGGGGCACCCGGTACGTCGTGCCGTCGCCGGTGACCACCCGCCATTCGCCGTCCACGCAGCCGGGCGGCGCGCTCTTCCCCCTGGGAGGCAGGCAGCTCTGCCGGTAGGCGTGGCTGAGCGTCCCCACCTTCCCCGCGGGCAGGACAGGCACGGCCGCGGCCGCGGCCTGCGGCGCGGCGGCGGGCACCCGTCGCGGCCCGGCCACCAGCACGGTCGCCGTCACCCCGGCCAGCACCGCGATCGTCGCGGCGGCCGCCAGCGTCGCCGAGGCCCGGCGTCTGCGCCGGTACCCCGCCACCGCCAGGTCGGCCAGGTTCACCGGCGGCGCCTCCTCGGCGATGCCGTTCAGTGCGTCACGCAGTCTGGTCATCGGGCCGCCTCCTGAGCGGGTCGCGAGTCCACGAGGTCGGGGGCCAGCGCGCGCAGGCGCGCCAGCGCGTGATGGGTCTGGCTCTTCACCGTGCCGACCGCGCAGCCGAGCACGTCGGCGGTCTGGGCCTCGGTGAGGTCCTCCCAGAAGCGCAGGACGATCACCGCGCGCTGCTTGCGCGTCAGCTTGTCCAGCGCCTGGCGCAGCACGATCCGGTCGAGCGCGTCCTCGTCGTAGGTGACCGCGCGCTCGGGCGGGTCGGCGCTGGGCAGCTCGGGGTTCGGCCGGCGCCGCCACGAGATGTACTGGTTGACCAGCGCCTTACGCAGGTACGCCTCGGGATTGCCGTCCCGCGCCAGCTTGTGCCAGTGCCGGACGACCTTGACCAGCACGCTCTGGAGCAGGTCCTCGGCCAGGTGAGGGTCGCCCACGAGCAAATAGGCGGTCCGCATCAGCGCCTGTTGCCGGGCGATGACGAACTCGCGGAAGCCGTCATGAGCGTCCAATGTGATGATCTCCCTTCGCCCGTTCCCAACGCGACCGGCCGGGCGGAGGGTTGCAGGGTTCGTCCCAGAATTCCCTACGGCCTCACCGGGCGCACTGGGCGGGACGGCGGCCCCAGGTGGCCCAGCGCCACAACCATTCCAGCGGGCCGAAGCGGTACCGGCGCAGCCAGAGGGTGGACCACACCCACTGCAGAGCCAGGATGACGGCGGCGATCCCCGCGACCGTGGACAGCGTCCAGCCCTCCGGCGGGCCGCCGGCCAGCTTGCCGAGGACCAGGACCAGGACGGTGGCGCTCAGGTAGTTCGTCAGCGCCATGCGGCCCAGCGGGGCGAAGACGGCCCGCAACACCGGCCGCAACGGCGTCCTCAGCAGGACGAGCAGGACGCACACGTACAGACCGGCCATGAGCAGCCCGGACGCGGCCATCGGCAGGGGCACGGGCGTGCTTCCGGCCTGCCACATGAGCGCCGGGACGGTGGCCGCGGCGAAGCCCAGGGCCAGCAGCGCCGGGACGCGGGTGGAGCTGTCGATCCGGTCGATCACGCCGTACCTGGTGAGGGCCGAGCCCAGCAGGAACAGGCCGGGCACCAGCATCGTGCCGCCGCCGAAGACGACCAGCGCCGCGACGACGAGCACGGCGGCCAGCCCGGCCACGGCCCAGCGCGGCAACCACGTCGAGGGCAGCAGCACCACCAGGCCGACGACCGCGTAGACGGTCAGGATGTCGCCGCGCCACAGCAGGAACATGTGCGCCAGGCCCATGCAGGCCAGCAGGAGGAGCCTGCGCAGCAGCAACGCCCGCGGGTGGGGCACGCGGGCGGCGGCCGAGTCGAGCAGCAGCGAGAAGCCGACGCCGAACAGCAGCGAGAAGATCGGGAAGAAGCGCTGCTCGACGAGCAGGCCCAGCCAGCGGGCGGTGTCGTCGAGCGCCGCGTGCTGCGCGGTGACCGGGTCGGTGCCGACGTGCGAGATCGGCTGGACGTTGGCCAGCAGGATCCCGCACAGGGCGAAACCGCGCACGACGTCGAGCGCGATGATGCGCGACCGCCCGGGCGCGGCGGGGGGCGTGCGGTCCTGGGGCAGGGCGCGGGCGGGCCGCGGGTCGTCATAGGGCATGGAACCTCATCGTGCGGTGGGCGGCGGGGCGCGGGGAGGGTCCAAAGCAGGGTTCGGGCCGCGGCGACCGTACTTTCGGCCGGTGTGCCGGGCGGACCGGCCTCCCTAGCCTGGGTGCGTGAACGTGCGGAACCGGCCGGAGCTCGCCTGGCCCGACGGGCGGCGGGCCGCGGCCGTGGCGGCGGAGGCCGCGCTGGCGGTGGCGGCCGTCGCCGTGCTCGTCTTCTGGGCCGGTCTGATCGCCGGCAGCTGGGGCGGCGGCTACTGGGTGTTCGACTGCGCGGCGGGGGCGGCGGTGTGCGCGCTGGCCCTGGCGCGCCGCCTGTCCCCGGTGTGGACGGCCGTGGGCGGGCTGGCGGTGGCGGCCGCGGCCGTCGTGGTCGCCGCGTGGGCCGGGCTGCCGAACGAGCCGGGACCGGCCATGGTGCTGGGCCTGTCCGTGCTGGTCGGGTCGGCGGTCAGGACGCTTCCCGCACGGTCCGCCTGCGCCGTCGCGGCCGGCGGGCTCGCGGTCGCCGCGGCGAGCGTGCCCGGCGCGCACAACGGGGCCACGGTGGGGCTCAACGTGGCCGGCTGGCTGGCCGCCCTGGGCGTCGGGGGCGGCCTGCGGCTGCTGGCGGCGCGCCGCCTGTCGGCCGCCGATCACGTCCGGCACGACGAGCGCCGCAGGCTGGCCAGGGAACTGCACGACGTGGCCGCCCACCATCTGACCGGCATCGTCCTGCAGGCCCAGGCCGCCCGGCTGCTGGCCCGCAGGGGGTCGGGCCCGCTGGAGGAGTCGCTGGAGGACATCGAGGACGCCGGCGCCGGAGCCCTGGCCGCGCTGCGCCGCGTCGTGGGCCTGCTGCGCGACGCCGGTGACGACGTGCCGGGGCCGCCCGGCCGGCTCGCCGACCTGGTCGGCGGCTTCGACGGCCCGCCCGTGACCCTGCGCGTCCCCGGCGAGGCCGAGAACTGGCCGCCGGAGGTGACCAGCACCGTATACCGGATCGTCCAGGAGTCGCTGACGAACGTCGCCCGCCACGCGGCCCGCGCCCGCATGGTCACCGTCGAGGTCACGGTCGAGGCCGCCGGACGGGACGGCGCGGTCGTGGTCGAGGTCGCCGACGACGCGCCGCCCGCGCCGCCGTCCCGGGGCCGCGGCGGCTACGGCCTGCTCGGCATGCGCGAACGCGTCGAGGCCCTCGACGGCACCCTGCGCGCGGGCCCCCGGCCGGAGGGCGGCTGGTCGGTCCACGCGACCCTGCCACTCACGGGGCCACTCACGGGGCCACTCACGGGGCCACTCACGGGGCCGCTCGGGAGGCGGCGATGACGATCGGCGTGCTGCTGGCCGACGACCAGGCGATGGTCCGCCGGGGCCTGCGGCTGATCCTGGAGGACCAGCCCGACATCCGCGTGGTGGCCGAGGCCCGGGACGGCGCCGAGGCCGTGGAGCTGGCCCGGCGGGTACGCCCCGACGTCTGCCTGGTGGACATCCTCATGCCCGGCATGGACGGCATCGCGGTCACCCGCGCCCTGGCCGGCGCCGGCGTGCCCGACCCGCTGCCGGTGGTCGTGGTCACCACCTTCGACCTGGACGAGTACGTCTACGACGCACTGCGCTGCGGCGCGGCCGGGTTCGTGCTGAAGGACGCCGGCCCGGCCCTGCTCGCCGAGGCCGTACGGGCGGCCAGCACGGGGGACGCCCTGATCTCGCCGTCGATCACGCCGCGCCTGCTGGGCCGCCTGGCCAGGCGGGCGCCGCGCGCGGCGGGGGCGGTGCACCCGCTGTCGGAGCGGGAGACCGACGTGGTGCGCGCCGTGGCCGCCGGACGCACCAACCAGGAGATCGCCGCCGCCCTGCACATCTCGCTGAGCACCGTGAAGGGCCACATCTCGGCCATCCTCGACAAGCTGGGCGTACGCAACCGGGTCGAGATCATCGCGTGGGCCTGGGAGAACGGGGTGGCGGGCTAGGGACGTCCTCAGCGCGGCTCGTCGCCCAGCCGCACGCTCGCGCGGGCGATGTCGGCCAGCGTGATGTCGGCCAGCATCATCTCCTCGTGGTCGCGCAGCGCGCTCCACACCTCGGCGAGCGGGCTGGCCACGCCGGGATAGCCGCCGTGGTCGCCGCCCTCGGAGACGCCTTCGACGATCAGCACGATGTCGGCGAGGGTGATCTCGCCGGCGGGCCTGGCCAGCCAGTAGCCGCCGTCGGGGCCGCGCTGGCTGTGCAGCAGGCCCGCCCGGCGCAGCTGCAGCAGGATGTTGTCGAGGAACTTGCGGGGGATGCCCTGGGCCGTGGCGATCTTCTCGGCGGGCATGGGGCCCGGCGGCGCTGCGGCCAGCTCGGCCGCGGCGCGCAGGGCGTACTGGGTTCTGGCGGAGATCCGCATGACCGTCTACTGCTCAGGTGCTCACCTGGTGCAGGCCCCAGCGGCGGCGCAGCGCGTCGTCCGCCAGGCCGAAGACGCGGTCCACCACGATGCCGATGACCAGGATGACGATCATGGTCGCGAGCAGGCCGGGCGAGTCGGCCAGCTCGCGGGCGTAGTGGAGCTGCTCGCCCAGCGAGGCCTGGTTGGCGATGATGACCAGCAGCTCACCGGCCATCAGCGAGCGCCAGGCGAACGCCCAGCCCTGCTTGAGCCCGGCCAGGAACGACGGCAGCGAGGCCGGCAGGATGACGTGCCGGTAGAGGGCGATCCGGCGGAAGCCGAGCATGTGCCCGGCGCGCAGCAGGATCGGCGGCGTGTAGTCCACCCCGGTGATCAGGCCGTTGGCGATGGACGGCGCCGCGCCCAGCACCACCACGAACAGGATCGCGCTCTCCGACAGCCCGAACAGCAGGATGGCCAGCGGGAACCAGGCGATGGACGGCATCGTCTGGAGGCCGGTGATCAGCGAGCCCGTGGCGCGGCGCAGCGGCCCGATCCGCGAGACCAGCGCGCCGACGACCAGTCCGACGGCGATCGCCAGGGCGAACCCGGTGACCGCGCGGCGCATGGTGACCGTCAGCGCGGTGTAGAACTCGGGGTCGCCGAGCCGGTGCCCGAGCTCGGCGAGCGTGGTGACCGGCCCGGCGAAGACGTACTCGGGCCACCAGCCCGCCCACACCACGGCCTGCCAGACGGCCAGCACGATGAGCACGGCCGTGGCGATCGGCCACAACCCCGCCCACAGCCGGGAGGCCGGGCCGGCGCGGTGGCCGGTGCCCAGCTCCAGCGCGTCGAGCCCGGCGAGCTGCTGGGCGTGGGTGTCCGTCGTCGTCATGCGGGCTCCTCCTGACGGGCGTGGCGCAGGACCTCCTGGCGGAGGCGGCCGGTGATCTCCCCCGCCAGCTCGGCCACCTCGCCCGAGTCGGTACGGCGGGGCCGCGGCAGCGCGACGGGGAAGTCCTCGACCACCCGCCCCGGCCGGCTGGACAGCAGCACGACCCGGTCGCCGAGCCGGACGGCCTCGCGCACGTTGTGGGTGACGAACAGGACCGACAGGCCGCGTTCCCGCCAGATGCGTTCGAGCTCGTCGTGCAGCAGGTCGCGGGTCATGGCGTCCAGGGCGCCGAAGGGCTCGTCCATCAGCAGCACGTCGGCGTCCTGGGCGAGCGCCCTGGCCAGGGCGACGCGCTGGCGCATGCCGCCGGACAGCTCGTGCGGCCGTTTCCTGCCGAACCCGCCCAGGTGGACGATGTCGAGGAACTCGGCGGCCCGGTCCCGGCGTTCCTGCTTGCTCACGCCCTTGGCGCGCAGCGCCATCTCGACGTTGGCCGAGACGGTCAGCCAGGGGAACAGCGCGGGTTCCTGGAACATGAGCGCGACGCGGGCGTCGTCCACGTCGATCCGGCCGGCCGTGGGCCGGTCGAGCCCGGCGACCAGCGACAGCAGCGTGCTCTTGCCGCAGCCGGACGCGCCGAGCAGGCAGACGAACTCGCCGGGCGCCACCGACAGCGAGACCTGGTCGAGGGCTTGCAGGGCCGTCCGGCCCTGACCGTAGAGCTTGGAGACGGCCTCCAGCCGGATCGCGGGGCTCTGCCCCTCGACCCGGCCGGTGACCTGCTCCGTGAGCGGAGCGGACATCGCGTGCGCCTCCTACTTGTCGGAGATGGCCTGCTGGCCCTTGGCGGCGAGGACCTCGTTGAGGACCTTGAGGTCGTAGATGCCGTTCAGGTCGACCGGGTCGAGGAGGCCGACCTTGGTCGCGTGCTCGGCGCTGCCCACCAGCGACGAGGCGATCGGGTCGTTGGTGAAGGTGATGTTCTTGAACGCGCTGTCCAGCACCTCGGGCTTGAGCGGCTTGCCGGTCAGCTTCTGCAGGGCGGCGTTGGCGGTCTGCGCGGCGCCGGCCGGGTCCTTCGCGATGACGTCGTTGGCCTCGACGTGCGCCTCGATCAGCTTCTTGAGCAGGTCGGGGTGCTCCTTGGCCCACTCCTGGCGGACGATGAGGTGGGTGATCACGAACTGCTTGTTCGGCCACAGGTCGCGCTCGTCGACCAGCACCTTGCCGCCGCTCTCCTTGATCAGGCGGCTGGCGAACGGCTCGGGCACCCAGGCGCCGTCGATGTCGCCGGTGGCGAAGGTCTGGATGGTCTGGGAGTTCTCCTGGGGCACGATCGAGACCTCGCCGCCGCCCTTGGTGTCGGTCTTGATGCCCTTCTCGGTCAGCCAGTAGCGCAGCGCGACGTCCTGGGTGTTGCCGAGCTGCGGGGTGGCGATCTTCTTGCCCTTGAGGTCCTCCACCGAGTTGATCCCGGGCTTGACCACGAGGAACACGCCGCCGGACGCCGCGCCGGCGACGATCTTGATGGCCTGGCCCTTGGACTTCGACCAGGCGTTGATGGCCGGGTTGGGGCCGACGTAGGTGGCGTCGATGGCGCCGGAGAACACGGCCTCGATCGCCGCCGGGCCGGCGTTGAACGTGCTGGTCTTGGGCGCGGCGCCGAGGTGCTTGGCGTAGATGCCCTTCTCCACGCCGACCAGGGCGGTGGCGTGGGTGATGTTGGGGAAGAAGCCCAGACGCACCTGCGTGGCGCCGGCTCCCCCGCTCTTCGCGCCGCTGTCCGCAGGGCTGCCGCTGCCCCCACAGGCGGCCGCCATGGTCGTGAGCGCCAGGGCGGCCAGGGTGGCCACCGTTACGCGAACCCTGCGAGCGTTCATCTCTTCTCCCTATTTCCCACTTATTTAGTGGCTTTCGAGTGTTTATAGGAGCAAGGGAGGGTGCTCGTCAATCCCACTCTGGGTCACAGACTCTTCACGAAAGGCAGCGGGCCGCGCTTCGGACGGTCGTCCGGGTCGAAGCGCGGGGTGTAGCCGCCGGCCAGGTACAGGGCGACGGCCTCGGGCTGGCGGGGGCCGGTGGTCAGGTGGATCCGCAGGTAGCCGCGGCGGGCGGCCTCGCGTTCCAGCTCCCGTACGACGACCGCGCCCAGGCCGCGCCTGCGGTGGCCGGGATGCGTCCACACCCGCTTCAGCTCGGCCGTCTCAGCGTCGTAGCGGCGGAACGCCCCGCCCGCCACGGTCTCGCCGCCCACCACCAGGACGAGGAAGGCCCCGTCCGGCGGCGTGAACTCCTCGGCCGGGTACCGGTTCAGCTCGTCGTTGGCGCCGTACCGGCTGGTGTACTCCAGCGCGAGGTCCGCCAGCAGCGGCCGGACGGCGGGATCGTCCGGCGCGACCAGGCGGACCTCGAAGGCGGGCGCGCTCAACCGCGCTGCCTCGGCAGGCCCGGCGGGTTGACCCTGGACTCGGGGACCGCCTCGTTGGCCAGCCCCCACCGGTCGAGCACCTGCCGGTACGTCCCGTTCCCGATCACCGCGGCCAGCGCGTCGTGCACCGGCCCTACCAGGCCGTTGCCCTTCTTCGTCATCGCCGCGATGAGCCCCTGCAGGCCCGGCCCGGCGCCCGAGGCGGTGCCCACGATCCTGGAGCCGCCGCTGACCGCGACGTTGTAGGCGATGGTCGGGTTGGGGCCGAAGTACGCCTGCACGCGCCCGGACTTCAGGGCGAGCAGCACGTCGCCGTACTTCTGGTAGTAGAGGATCTCGACCGGCTTCAGGCCGGCCTTCCGGTTCTGGGCGTCCCAGTCGAGCAGGATCTTCTCCTGGTTGGTGCCCGAGCCGACCGAGACCCGCAGCCCGGCCACGTCGGCGGGCCCGGCGATCCTCCTGATCGGGCTGGAGGCGGGAACCTGCCAGGCGAGCTGGTCGATCCGGTACGTCGCGAAGTCGTAGACGTCCTTGCGCTCCTCGGTGACGGTGACGTTGTTGAACACGGCCTCGTACTTGCCGGACTTGGCCCCCAGGAACAGGTTCTCCCAGGAGGAGCTCTCCGGCTCCAGCTCCAGGCCGAGCACGTCCGCCACGAGCTGGGCGAGGTCGGTCTCCACGCCGATCAGCGTGACGTCGTCACTGGCCGGGAAGACCAGCGGCGGCGAGCTCTGGACGCTGAAGCCGACGGTGAGCCGGCCGTCCCGCGCGATCTCGGCGGGCACCCGGGCGGCGATGCTCGCGACCTTGCCGGTGCGCACCCGTTTCTGGTCGGGACCGGTGTCGACGGCGCGGCCGGTGACCGCGCCCTCGGCAGCGGTCCCCTCGCCGGCTCTGGGGACGAGCGCGGGTTCGGCCGCGCAGGCGGTGGTGGTGACGGTGGCGGACAGGATCAGCAGGAGTGCGGGCACGGCGGTGAGACGCATGGGGGTTCCTTGTGATCAGAGGACCTTGCCGAGGAAGGCGCGGGTGCGCTCGTGGCGCGGGGCGTCGAGGACCTGCGCGGCCGGGCCGCGCTCGACGATGCGGCCCTCGTCCATGAACACGACGGTGTCGGCCACCTCCCGGGCGAAGCCGATCTCGTGCGTGACGACGATCATGGTCGTGCCGCTGCGGGCCAGGTCCTTCATGACCTCCAGCACCTCGCCGACGAGCTCCGGGTCGAGGGCGGAGGTGGGCTCGTCGAACAGCACCACCTTGGGCTCCAGGGCCAGCGCCCTGGCGATGGCGACGCGCTGCTGCTGGCCGCCGGAGAGCGTGCGGGGGTAGGCCGCCGCCTTGCCGGCCAGCCCGACCCGGTCGAGCAGGCGCGCGGTCAGCTCGGCCACCTCGGCGCGCGGCCGGCGCTGGGCCGACAGCGGGGCCTCGGCGATGTTCTGGCTGACGGTGAGGTGCGGGAAGAGGTTGAAGTTCTGGAAGACGAAGCCGATGCTGGTGCGCTGGCGGAGGATCTCGCGTTCGGGCAGCTCGTACAGGTGGTCGCCGGCGCGCCGGTAGCCCAGCAGCTCGCCGTCGACCGTGACCGTCCCGCGTTCCACCTTCTCCAGATGGTTGATCACGCGCAGCAGGGTGGACTTGCCCGAGCCGGACGGCCCGAGCACCACCGCCACCTCGCCCTGGCGTACGCGCAGGTCGATGCCCTTGAGCACGTGCAGCGCGCCGAAGCTCTTGTGCACGCCGGCCAGTTCCACCATCATGAGCGGCCCCTGCCGTAGTGGCGCTCCAGGAAGTGCTGCCCGACCGAGAGCGTGGTGGTCAGGACGAGGTACCAGACGGTCGCGACCAGCAGCAGCGCCATCACCCTGCCGTTGCGGTTGTAGATCACCTGTACCTGGTAGAACAGCTCGGGCAGGGCCATGATGTAGACCACCGAGGTGCCCTTGACCAGGCTGACGATCTCGTTGCCGGCGTTCGGCACGATCGTCCGCATGGCCTGCGGCAGGATGATCCGGAAGAACCGGCGAGCCCTCGGCACGCCCAGCGCCGCCGCGGCCAGCCGCTGCCCCGGATCGACCGACAGCAGGCCGCCGCGGACGATCTCGGCGGCGTAGGCCGCCTGGTGCAGCGCGAGCCCGAGCGCGGCGGCGGTGACCGGCCCGATCAGGTCCATCGTGCCGACGTCGAAGAAGGCCGGCCCGAACGGCACCCCGAACGACAACCTCGGGTACAGCAGCGCCAGGTTGTACCAGAACAGCAGTTGCAGGATCAGCGGCACCGAGCGGAACAGCCACACGTACCCCCAGGCCACCGCGGCCAGCAGCCGGTTGGCCGACAGGCGCATGAGGGCGAGCAGGGTGCCGAGCGCGAACCCGAGCCCGATGCCCAGCGCGGTCAGCTCCAGCGTGAGCAGCACCGAGCGCAGGACGGAGGGCGCGAACAGGTACATGGCGACGACGTCCCACTCCCAGGCGGGGTTGGTGACCAGGGCGTTGGCCGCCATCGCCAGCAGCACCAGCACGCCGAGGGCGGCCACCGTCCGTAACGGGCGGCGGGCGGTCACGACCTTCGGCGCGGGCTCCTCCCGCCCGGCGGCGGGCACGGCCGCGGCCGTGTCACGCAGCGCCATGGCCCGCACGCACGTCGTCGCGGGCGGCTTTGTCGCGGGCGGCTTTGTCGCGGGCGGCGTCGCGCCGGGCCACTTCCGCGCGGACCAGCGGGATGACGTGCCGGCCGAAGTCGACGGCGTCGTCCAGGATCGCGTAGCCGCGCGCCGAGAGGATCTCCACGCCCAGGTCGTAGTAGTCGAGCAGGGCCTGCGCGACCGTCTCCGGGGTGCCGACCAGGGCGGTGGAGTTGCCGGCGGCGCCGGTGGCCGCCGCGGTGGGCGTCCACAGGACGCGGTCGTGCCGCTCTCCCCTGGCGGCCACCTCCAGCAGCCGCAGCGACCCGGCGTTCTGCGGCGGGCCCACGGGACGCCGCCGCGGGTTCGCCCGGGACTGTCGTAGCTCGCCCAGGATCCGGTGCGCCTTCTCCCAGGCCAGCTCCTCGGTGGGCGCGATGATCGGCCGGAAGGCCACCTGGATGCGCGGCACGTCGGCCCGCCCGGCCGCGCGGGCCGCCTCCTTGACCGAGGCGATCTGCTGCGCGGTCTCGGCCAGCGGCTCGCCCCACAGGCAGTAGACGTCGGCCTCGGCCCCGCCGGCCGCGTACGCCGCGGGCGACGAGCCGCCGAAGGACACCTGCGGCCGCGGCCGCTGGACCGGGAAGACGTCGGAGACGAAGTCCCTGAAGGAGTAGTGGGCGCCCTCGTGGTCGAACGGCTCCCTGGAGGTCCACCCCTTCTTGACGATCCGGATGTACTCCCTGGTCCTGGCGTACCGCTCGTCCTTGGTCAGGAGGTCGCCCTCCCTGCCCTGCTCGTGGTCGTTGCCGCCGGTGATGAAGTGCACGGTCAGGCGGCCGTCGCTGATCTGGTCGAGCGTGGCGAAGGTCTTGAGGGCGTACGTCGGGTACGACACGTTCGGCCGGTGGGCCAGCAGGATCCCCAGGTCCTCGACCCGGCTCGCGACGTACGCGGCCACCTGGGCCGGGTCGGGCGAGCCTGAGCCGTAGGCGAACAGCACCCGGTTCCAGCCGTGCTCCTGGTGGGCCCGCGCGAGCCGGAGCGTGTACTGCTTGTCGAAGGAGGGGCCCGAGCGGGGCGAGGTCTCCGAGCCGTCGTTGGTGCCACCGATACCGAGGAACTCCACAGGCATGTCGCGGCCTTTCTGGCGTCGTGAACGCCTTTCACCCCAGCACGGCGATCATATTCCGTCAAGCCCTACCAATTTAGTTGGTTTTTATCTACGGTGGAGGCGTACGGAAGGAAGGACACCATGCCATCCCTGACCATCACCCCCGTCGCCGGCCGTATAGGAGCCGAGATCACCGGAGTGCGGCTCGCGCCCGATCTGCACCCCGATGTCGTGGCCGAGCTCCGCCAGGCCCTCCTCACCCACAAAGTGATCTTCCTGCGCGGTCAGGAGCACCTCGACGAGCAGAGCCAGGTGGGCTTCGCCCGGCTGCTCGGCGAGCCGACCGCCGCCCACCCGACCGTGCCCGCGCTGCACGGCAACGCCCACATCCTGGACCTCGACTACAGCAACGGCCAGAAGGTCGACCGCTGGCACACCGACGTGACGTTCGTGGACCGGCCGCCGCTGGCCTCGGTGCTGCGCGCGGTCGTCGTGCCGGAGGCGGGCGGCGACACGTTGTGGGCCAACACCGTCAGCGCGTACCAGAACCTGCCCGCCGAGCTGCGCGACCTGCTCGACCGGCTGCGCGCCGTGCACACCAACCAGTACGACTACGTCCGCACGGCCACGATCGACGAGCGCGCCCGCGAGCACGCCGAGGTGTTCGCCTCCACCCTGTTCGAGACCGAGCACCCGGTCGTGCGCGTGCACCCGGAGACCGGCGAGCGCTCGATCCTGCTCGGCGACTTCGCCAAGCGGCTGAGCGGCCTGTCGGGGCACACCTCCGGGTCGATCATCCGGCTGGTCCAGGAGCACGTCACCGAGGTGGAGAACACCGTCCGCTGGCGCTGGTCGCCCGGTGACGTGGCGATCTGGGACAACCGGGCCACCCAGCACCGCGTGGTGCACGACTTCGGCGACCGTCCCCGCCGCCTGCACCGGGTCACGATCGCCGGGGACGTGCCGGTCGGCGTGGACGGCCGGACCAGCACCGCGCTGAGCGGCGACGCCGCGACCTACTCGCCGATCGCCGCCTGACCCTCCCCGGGGCTGCCCCGGCCACGAACGTCGCCGTGGCCGGGGCCTCGCGGATCGGCCGAAGCCAGTGCGGGCGGGGTTGGCTGGGCCCCGCCCGCACCTCCCATCCCCCACCTGAAAGGCACGCCCATGAGCACCGGCGAATCCCCCACCGGACGCGAGAGCCGCGTCGCGATCAACGAGGACTGGGCCGCCACGGCCGTCGGCCTGGTCCTGCTCGTCCTCGTCCTCACCGGCGTCATCCCCGTCGGGCTGGTGCCCTGATGAGCGCCGAGACCGTCACCGCCGACCGCGCGACCTGGCGAGGGACGGCGCTCGGCGTCCTGGTCGTCCTCGTGCTGGCCGCCGCGACCCGGTTCCTGGAGAAGGGCGTGCCCGGCTGGTTCCCGGACTCCGGGCTGGCCAAGGCCGTCGAGTTCCCGATCTACGCGATCGCCCTCGGGCTGCTCGGCAACGCGCTGCTGACCGCGGCCGGGCTGCGGGAGCGGCTGACCGGCGGGTTCCGCACCGAGTTCTTCATCAAGACCGGCCTGGTGCTGCTCGGCGCGTCCATCAACCTCAAGGTGATCGTGACCGCCGCCGGGCCGGCCGTGCTCCAGGCGATCGTGCTGATCAGCACGGTGTTCCTGTTCACCTGGTGGCTCGGCGGGCGGCTCGGGCTCGACGACCGGCTGCGCGCGCTGCTGTCGTCGGCCGTGTCGATCTGCGGGGTCAGCGCGGCCATCGCGGCGGCGGGGGCCGTCCAGGCCAGGAAGGAGCAGCTGGCCTACAGCGCGAGCCTGGTGATCGCGTTCGCGCTGCCGTCGATCTTCATCCTGCCCGCCCTGGCCTCGGCGTTCGGGCTGCCGCCCGAGGTGGCGGGGGCCTGGATCGGCGGCAACATCGACACCACCGCCGCCGTCACCGCCGCCGGCACGATCGCGGGCGAGGACGCCCTGGCCATCGCCACGATCGTCAAGGTCACCCAGAACGCGCTCATCGGCGTCGTCGTGGTCGCGCTGACCGCCTGGTTCGCCTTCCGGGTCGAGCGGCGGGCGGACGCCGAGCGGCCGGGGGCGGCCGAGCTGTGGCGGCGTTTCCCGAAGTTCGTGCTCGGGTTCGTCGCCGCGTCCGTGATCGCCACCTGGTGGCTCACGACGGTCCCCGCCGGCGAGGGCAAGGCGGTCATCGGGGTCGCCAACGACCTGCGGACCTGGTTCCTGATCCTGGCGTTCGTCAGCATCGGGCTGGAGTTCCGGGTGGCGGCACTGCGGGCGGCCGGCTGGCGGCCGGTCGTCGTGTTCGCCGCCGCGACGGTGGTGAACGTGGTCGTCGCCCTGGCCCTGGCGCTGGCCCTGTTCTCCGGCTTCACAGCCGGCTGATCGGGCCGTTCCCCTGGGTCCAGGCCGGAGTTCCGCCGAGGACAGGGGTCCGGTCGGGCGGCGCGTTCAGCGCTGGGACAGGGCCTTGCCCGCGTGGGCGCGCACGTCGGCGTCGGTGTCGGCGAGCGCGTCCCGCAGGGCGGCGGCCACGTCCGGCGCCGCCGCCCAGGGGGCCAGCGCGAGCACGGCGGCCTTGCGCACGTCGAGGTTGCCGTCCGACAGCGCCGCCACCAGCGGTGCCGCCGCCGTCCGCGGGCCGGCGGCGGCCAGGCAGCGCGCCGCCCCCACCCGCACCTCCCACGCCGGGTCGGCCAGCCCTCGTACGGCCTCCCGCTCCAGCGGCTCACCCACCGCGCCCGACGCCTCCAGCGCGGCGGCCCTGACCAGCGGGTCGCCGTCCCCGGCCAACGTCGCCAGCGCCGCCGACGGCTTCCCGACCGCCCCGATGCCCTTGGCCACCCACACGCGCACCTCCCGGGAGGGATCGCCGGCCGCCCCGGCCAGCAGGACGGACTCGTCCAGCGAGACCAGCCCGCGGACGGCCGCGATCCGCACCCGGTGGTCGCCGTCGGCGAGTGCGGCCGCGAACACCGGTGTGCCGCCGAGCCGCAGCGCGCGCAGCACGTCCAGGACCGCGGCGCGGACCAGGGCGTCGCCGCCGGTCAGCGCTCCGGTCAGCGCGCGGCCCAGCTCCGGGGTGGCCGGCAGCACCTCGACCAGCTCCACCAGGCCGGTCGCGGCGGCCCTGCGCACGGTGCCGTGCGGGTCGGCGAGCGCGGCGGCCAGCGCGGCGCCGGTCCCGTCCGGCACGGTCTCGGTGAGGGTGGCGATGGCGGCCCTGCGCACCTTGGGGTCGGGGTCGGCGAGGTAGGGGGCGAGGTCTTCGGCGGACGGCTGCTCCTCGGCCAGCCGGTTCAGCTCCAGGATGCGCGGCGAACGGCCGACGGCGGCGTGGCCCTGACGTGCCCGCGGCGCCCGTCGCACGGCGGCGGTGGCCGCGACCTCCAGCGTCACCGGCTCGGCGGCGACGGGCGCGAACTCCTCGACGGGCACCAGGTAGGGCTCGACGGGCCGCTTGACGAACTCCGTCGCGCCGTCCGGGCGCCTGCGCACGTTGAGGTGGAACAGCCAGCCCGCGTCGTCGCGGCCGGGCCGGTCGGCGCGCTCGTGGTAGAGCCCCCACCGGCTCTCGGTCCGGGTCAGCGAGGCGCGCGCGGCCAGCTCCGCGCAGTCGCGGATGAAGTCCACCTCGACGCAGCGCATCAGCTCGTGCGGCGTCCGCCCGCCCATGGCGGCGATCTCCGCCCGCATGCGCTCGAACGACTCCAGCGCGATCTCCAGCTTCGCCCCCGTCTTGGGCGGGGCCACGTAGTCGTTGACGAAGCGGCGCAGCTTGTACTCCACCTGCTGCTGCGGCGGCCCGTCCGGGTTGCGCAGCGGCCGGTAGACCAGCTCGTGGGCGGCGGCCACCTGGTCCTGCGGCAGGGTCGCCCCGGGGGGCCCGTGGTGGGCGGCGGCGTGCTCCCCGGCCAGGTCGCCGAAGACGAACGCGCCGATCATGTAGTTGTGCGGCACGCAGGCCAGGTCGCCCGCCGCGTACAGGCCGGGGACGGTGGTCGCGCCGTGCTCGTCCACCCACACGCCCGACGCCGAGTGGCCGCCGCACAGGCCGATCTCCGAGATGTGCATCTCCACGTCGTGGGTGCGGTAGTCGTGGCCGCGCCCGGCGTGGAAGGTGCCGCGGGTGGGGCGCTCGGTCGAGTGCAGGATGCCCTCGATGGCGCTGACGGTCTCGTCGGGCAGGTGGGACAGCTTCAGGTAGATGGGCCCCCTGGCCGAGGCGATCTCGGCGGAGACCTCGGCCATCATCTGGCCCGACCAGTAGTCGGAGTCGACGAACCGCTCCCCCCGGTTGTTGACCTGGTACCCGCCGAACGGGTTGGCCACGTACGCGCAGGCCGGGCCGTTGTAGTCCTTGATCAGCGGATTGATCTGGAAACATTCGAGGCCGCTCAGCTCGGCGCCGGCGTGGTAGGCCATGGCGTAGCCGTCCCCGGCGTTGGCCGGGTTCTCGTAGGTGCCGTAGAGGTAGCCGCTGGCGGGCAGCCCGAGCCGGCCGCAGGCGCCGGTGGCCAGGATCACCGCTCCCGCGCTCACGGTGACGAACCGTCCGGAGCGGGTGTCGAACCCGGCCACGCCGACCGCCCGTCCCTGCGAGGTGAGCACCCTGACCGGCATGACCCGGTTCTCGATGCGCACCTTGTCGCGGATGTGCCGCTGCCGCAGCACCCGGTAGAGCACCTTCTTGACGTCCTTGCCCTCGGGCATCGGCAGGACGTAGCTGCCCGAGCGGTGGACCCGGCGCACGGCGTACTCGCCGTGCTCGTCCTTCTCGAACTTCACGCCGTAGCGTTCCAGGCGGCGGACCATGGCATGGCCCCTGGTCGCGGTCTGGTAGACGGTCCGCTGGTTGACGACGCCGTCGTTCGCCCTGGTGATCTCGGCGACGTAGTCCTCGGGGGTGGCCTTGCCGGGGATGACCGCGTTGTTGACGCCGTCCATGCCCATGGCCAGGGCGCCGCTGTGCCGTACGTGGGCCTTCTCCAGCAGCAGCACCCGCGCGCCGCGCTCGGCGGCGGTGATCGCGGCCATGGTGCCCGCGGTGCCGCCGCCGACGACGAGCACCTCGCACTCCAGGTGCAGGCGGTCCTCGATCGGGGGGATCTCCATTCACAACTCCTTGAGGATCTGGTCGCGCAGGGCCGCCCGGTCGGCGCCGGGCTCGCGGGGGCCGGGCACCTCGATCACCGCGCGCACGCCGCCGTGGCCGAGCACCACGACCCGGTCGGCGAGCAGCAGCGCCTCGTCCACGTCGTGGGTGACGAAGACGACCGTGGCGCGGGTGTCGCGCAGCACGTCGAGCAGGAGCGCCTGCATGCCGGTGCGGGTCTGGGCGTCGAGGGCGCCGAACGGCTCGTCCATGAGGACCGCGCGCGGCGTCCCGGCCAGGGCGCGGGCGAGCTGCACGCGCTGGCGCATGCCGCCGGACAGTTCGCGGGGAAGCCGGTCGCCGTGCCCGGCCAGGCCGACGCGGGCCAGCCACTCCTCCGCCGCCGCCCGCCGCTCGCGCCTGGGCAGCCCGCGGATGCGCAGCGGCAGCTCCACGTTGCGCCGGACGGTACGCCAGGGCAGCAGGGCGTCGTCCTGGAAGACCATCGAACGGTCGGGCGAGGTCGCGGCGATCTCCGTCCCGCCGGCCACGATCCGGCCGGCGTACGGGCGCAGCAGCCCGGCCAGCGCCCGCAGCAGCGTGGACTTGCCCGACCCGGACGCGCCGACCACGACCAGCACCTCGCCCGGGCGCACGGCCAGGTCGACCTGGCGCAGGACCGGTTCGCGGGCGTACCCGAGCGACAGGGACTCCAGCGTGATGCCGAGCGTCATGATCCGCCTCCGCCGGCGCGCGGCAGCCACCGCGTCACCCTGCGCCCGGCCAGCTCGACGGCGGCCGAGGTGAGCCAGCCGAGCAGGCCGATGGTGACCATGCCGACGATGACCGCCGGGTAGTCGACGATCGTGTACGACATCCAGGTGCGGTAGCCGACGCCGAACTCCCCGGAGATCATCTCGGCCGAGATCACGCAGATCCACGCGACGCCCATGCCGACGGACAGCCCGCCGAAGACGCCGGGGAGCGCCCCGGGCAGCACGACGTTCACCAGCACGTGACGGCGCCGGCCGCCGAGCGTCCTGACCGCGTCCTCCCACAGGGTGGGCAGCGCCCGCACGGCGTGGCGGGTGCTCACCATGACCGGGAAGAAGGCGGCGGTGAACGTGATGAACACGATGCCCTGCTCGTCGGCCGGGAACAGCAGGATCGCCATGGGGACCAGCGCGATGGCCGGCACCGGCCGGACGGCTTCGAGCAGCGGGCCGAGCACGTCGCCCGTCCTGGGCGACCTGGCCACCAGCACGCCGACGGCGACCCCGGCGACGGCGGCCAGGCCGAAGCCGGTGAGGATCCTGATCAGGCTCTGGAGGAGGTCCAGGTAGTAGGTGCGGGTGGCGAGCTGGCGGGCGGCCTGGGCGGCGATCTCGTCCAGGCTGGGCAGCCGGTCGAAGCGCAGCCACAGGCGGGCGTCGGTGACGGTGAGCACCTGCCACGTCGCCGCGGCCACCGCCACCGAGGCGGCCCTGACCGCCCACCGCGCCCCTCTCCCGCCCCACGGGCCGGGCTCCTTCCGGGGAACGGCGGCGCCCGGGGAGGCGCGCCCTTCGGCAGGCACGCCCACGACGGCCGACGCGCCGGAACCGGCGGGCGAGGCGGCGGGCGGAGTGGCGGGTGGGGTTTCGGTGCTGGTCATCGGGGGTCGCCGGCCTTTCCGGCGGCCTTCAGGGCGGCCTCGTAGGTGACGGGCCGGGTCCTGGGATGGGCCTTGCGGTAGGCGTCGGCGCCGTCCTGGGTGGTGAACGGGAGCAGGCGGGCGGTGGGGGCGGCGGCCGGGTCCGCCAGCCACACCGACCGGTCGGCGAACCACCGGGTGCCGGTCGCCGCGTCCGGGACGTACGCCGCGCGCACCTTCCCTCCGGCCCCGGCGACCTGCCGGAGCAGGCACGTGGGCGTGGCCGCGGGACGGGTGTCCGGCTCGCCGGTCAGCCAGAGCTCGGAGGCCGTCCGCGGATCGCCGGCCGGGATGCCGCAGGCGGCGTCGTGCCCGGTGACGGCGGCCGGGTTGGCGGTCGAGGCCCGGTCGGCGTCGTAGGCTGGCCCGTACGCCTTGCGCAGGTAGCTGTCGTCGACGAAGGAGGCGACGTCCACGCCGGAGAAGTCGGGGCTGATCCGCTTGAGGTAGGTCACGTCGTGCTCGTGCGCCGCCTGGAGCCGCTGCTTCAGCGTGACGTCGAAGATGGCGATGCCGCCCCGCCCGTTGTAGAGGTAGACCACCTCGGGCGGGAGCCCGGTCGCGGCGGCCACCGACTCGGCCGCCGCCAGCGGGTGTTCGTGCAGGTAGCGGGTGGCGTCGATCTGAGCCTTGAGGAAGGCGTCCACGACCTGCGGATGCTGCTCGGCGTACGCCTGCCGCACCACCACGCCGTGGAAGGTCGGCACGTCCAGCGCGGAGCCGTCGTACAGCAGGCGGCCCTTGCCCTGGAAGGCGAGCAGGCCGGGCCAGGCCACGAACTGGGCGTACCCCTGGACGCCGCCCGACTCCAGTTGCGCGGCCCCGACCGCGGGCGTGTGGTTGACCGTCTCCACGTCCGTGACGCCCGCCCGCTCCAGGGCCTGGACCAGCGTCCCGTGCCCGGCGGAGCCGACGCTGGCCGAGATCTTGGCCCCGGCCAGGTCGGCCAGCGTCCTGGCCTTGGACGCGGGCGGCACGAGCACCATGTTCAGCCCGCCGCGCAGGTTGTAGCCGGTGATGGAGACCAGCTCGGTACGCGCCTCCGGGACGGCCTGCGTGCGGGCGGCGTTGATCAGCAGCGGGTAGTCGCCCATCGAGCCGATGTCGATCTTCCCGGCGACCATCTTGGCGGTGATGGGCGCCCCGGTGTCGTAGTCCTGCCATTCGACCGCGTACCCCGGGCCGAGCCGCTTCTCCAGGTAGCCGAGCGAGCGCAGCAGCGTGCCCGCGGTCACGGTGTTGATGGTCTTGGACTGGTAGCCGACGACGATCCTGATCCGGTCCTCGCCGCCGGTCGCGCCGGAGACCGAGCAGCCGGCCGCCGTCAGCGCGACGGCCGTCAGCGCGGCCGCCGTCAGAGCCTTACGCAGCATCGCGCTTCCTTCACCGCAGCAGGTAGGGGATGTTGATGGTGACCGCGTCCACCGGGCACCTGGCCGCGCACGGCCCGCAGTACCAGCACTCGTCCACGTGCATGTACGCCTTGCCGGTCGCCTCGCTGATCGCCAGGGAGTCCAGCGGGCACGCCTCGACGCACAGGGTGCAGCCGTCGATGCACAGGGCCTCGTCGATCGTCACGGGGACCTCGACGCGCTGGTTGACCAGGGTCATGACCGTTCCTCCTCCGGGGTTCTGCGCAGGTGCCCGCGCATCGTGAGCCGGTCGCCGCGGAAGCGCACGAACTCCAGGTCCACGGGCCTGCCGTCGGCCAGGTGCGTGAGCCGTTCGACCATGAGCAGGGCGGCGCCGCGGGGCGTGCCGAGCGCGGCGGCGGTGTGGGGGTCGGCGTTGACGGCTTCGAGGGTGAGCTCGGCCACGCCGAGGGGCTGCCCGGCGATCCGCTCCAGCAGCACGAAGATGTCGTTGTTGACCAGGTCCGCGGTGAACAGCGGCTCGCCGGCGTCGCGGACGAGGTAGGTGAGGTCGAGCGAGAGCGGCAGGCCGTTGAGGCTGCGCAGCCGTTCGAGGTAGACGACCTGCTCGCCGGGGGCGAGGCCGAGCCGGCGGCTCACCGGGGCGGGCGGCTCGATGAGGGTCATCGTGCGGACCTGGTTGACGACCTGGCCGTGCTCGTGGAGGGTCTCGGCCAGGCCCAGCAGGCGGTGCAGGCCGTGCGGGTACTTCTCGGCCGCGACGGTCGTGCCGACGCCGGGGCAGCGCTCGACCAGCCCTTCCGCCCGGAGCAGGTCGAGCGCCTGGCGTACGGTGTTGCGCGAGGCGCCGAACTCGCGGGCGAGCGCCGCCTCCAGCGGGAGCTGGCCCTGGGGGAAGCTGCCCTGGATGATCTGTCTTCTCAGCAGGTCGGCGACCTGGCGGGCACGATCCGCCCGAGGCCGCCGATCGTCGAGCGCCACCGGTTCCATGCCTTCAACCTAGTTCGCAGGTAGGTAAAAGGGGATAACGGTGGGATTGCGCCACTCGCGCCGGGCCGGAACCCGGCGCTGACCTGCTACGCGACGGGCAGCTGGGCGGGATCCGCCACCCGGACGATCGAGCCGCTGATCTCCTGCGGGTTGCGGATCAGGTTGAGGATCGGGCACACCCGCTCGACCTCGGCGTGCAGCTCGGCCAGCTGCTCGTCGGAGGCGGGCGAGCCGATCTGCACCTCGTAGCGGAAGTTGTGCGGGTACACCGGGACGCCCTGGTCGCCCGGGAGCTGGGCCCTCGGGTCGTACTCGGCGCGGACGTCCACCTCCAGGGAGTCGATCGGCACCTCCAGCTCGGCCGCCTTGATCAGGAAGATGTGCGTCACGCAGCTCCCCAGGACGCCGGCCTGCAGCTCGGGCGAGCCGGGGCCGAGGTCGTAACCGGCGAAGTCGGGGCCGCTGTCGCTGATGATCTGGAAGTCCCTGATCCTGATGCGCCGGATCCCGCTGCGGCCCTCGGCCGTGACGTGGGCGTGCAGCGGCACCGGGCCGCCCGCCGGGGCCTCCCGGCGGGCCAGCAGGGCGGCGCGCTTGTGCGACAGGTACTCGCGAAGGGTGCTCATGGGTCTTTCTCTCTCGAACGGGGTTCAGCTCAGGGTCACGTGGCCGAGCGGGGTGTCGACGACGGCCCGCAGCGCAGGCTCCGGCCCCTCGGTGACGTCGAGCGTCACGTCCAGGGCGGCCAGGTCGCGGCGGAGCGCGCCGGGGTCGGGGTGGACGGCGGCGAAGGAGACCAGGCCGAGCTGCGGCAGGTCCGTGGCGGCCGGGTGGGTGGTCGTCCCCCAGTCGATGAGGAAGGGCACCGGCCGGACCGCGGCCGGGTCCTCGCGCCGGGTGAGCCGCCACTCCAGCAGCTCGCCGGACGGGGTGCGCCGGGACAGCGGCTGCACGTCGCCGGGGTCGTAGCCGCGCTCGCGGGCCAGCTCCACGGTCTTGTCCAGGTCCTGCGGATGCACGGCCCAGGCGGCCAGGCGCGGCTCGGTCAGCGTCGCCAGCCCGAACGCCCGCGGCCGCACCTCCGACTCGGGGTCCGGCCCGATGATCTCCAGGTACGCGGTCGGCCCGAAGCGCACCAGGTAGTTCGCGGTGCCACCGGGATGGCTGCCGCCCCGGACGGGCCGCACGCCGGTGCGCGCGGCGAAGTCCTCGACCCCCGCGAGCAGGTCGGGAACGGCATAGACGAGGTGGTCGAGGTGACGGTCGGTCATCGGTGGTCCTCCGGTTCGCCGAGTGAGAGCATGAGCCGGTTCGCCCAGTTGAAGAAGGCGGCGGCGTGGATGGTGTCGCTGATCGCCAGGTCGTCCAGCCCGGCCGCGCGCAGCGCCGCGATGTGCTCGGGCCCGAACTCCACGGGCGTGGCGGCCAGCGCGACCGAGGCGTCGACGACCGCCCGCCAGGTGCCGTCCTGCGGCGCGTCCACCCCCTCGTCGAGCAGGCGCTGCACGTCCTGGGGGCGCTTGGAGTGGTGGGCGGCGAAGCGGGCGTGCACCGACGCGCAGAACACGCAGCCGTTGCGCCGCGAGGTCGCGGTCGCGGCCAGCTCGCGCTCGGCGCGCGGCAGCCCGCCGTCGGCGTTGTAGAAGATGTCGTTGTCGGTCTTGGTGCGCGCGTGCAGGATCTCGGGGTCGCGGGCCAGCAGCAGGAAGTACGGCGACGACGCCCGCGCCCGGTCCACCAGCGCCTCGTAGTGGGCCTCGGTCAGCTCCTCCGGCGCGAGCGGCGGCAGCCAGGGCCGCCAGCCGAGCTGTTCCTGGGTGAATCCGAAGCTCACGCCGCCACCTCCGCGTTGAGCAGCCGCAACCCGCCGACCACCCGGACCTGGAAGGCGAGGAAGGCGACGAGCTGCGACAACGTCACCACGCCCGTCGGGCTCCAGCCCGCCGCGGCCAGCGCCTCCAGGGCCTGCCCGCTGGCCTCGCGGGGCCGGAACACCAGCAGGTGCGCGTGCTCGAACGCGGCGGTGAGCCGGACGCCCAGCTCGTCCGGGTTCCGGACCCGGTAGCGCAGGCCCTCGTCGCTCTCGGCGGCCAGCGGCGCGGGGTAGACGCCGTACGGGCCGGTGGTGGCGCCCGCCTCGACCTCGGCCTCGACGGTCTTCAGCAGGCCGGGGGCCAGGTCGGCGAGCCGGTCGGCGTAGAAGCCGGCGACGACGGCGTCGCGGTGCAGCCCGGTCACGAAGGCCGCGACGGCGTCGCGTTCGACGAGGGTGACCTCGCCCTCCTCGTCGGGCGTGAAGAGCGCGTCGAAGCCGCGCTGGGCGTGCTCGCGGGCGGCGGGCCGCAGGTCGCGCAGCTTGTCGAGGCGGGAGCCCGGTCTTATCCCGGCCAGGTGGTCGATGACGTCGTCGATCATGTGGAGCTCATTTCGGTGGAGGGGAGCCAGCCGAGCGCGGGTGCGACCTCGGTCGCCAGCAGCTCGGTCGAACGAAGGATCAGCGGGTGCGGCGGGTCCACCGAGTGCACCTGGAAGACCAGGTCGGTGACCCGTTCGAGAGTCGGATCGGCGCGCAGGCTGTCGATGACGTCCTGCGGGGTGCCCACGTGCACGTCGAAGGCGGCGATGCGGCTGTCGAGGTCGCCGCCGGGCAGCTCCCACGGCAGCCGCCCCCGCCCGAGCCCCCGCTCGGCCCAGCGCAGCGCCTCGGCCCGGCTGTCGGCCACGAACGCGGTCCGCGAGGCCACGATGCGCGGGACGACGCCCGCCGGCAGGTTCTCGTAGTAGGCGTCCACGATCGGCCGTTGCAGGTCGGCCAGCGTCGCCTGCGGGTCGTCGGCCGGCCGGGGCTGGGTGCGCGAGAGCATGAGCCCGTTGCCCGCGCGGCCGGCACGGGCTCCGCCGGAGGGCGAGAACGTCGCCTCCCAGATCGCGCCGGGCAGCCGGGGCGCCGGCGGGTAGAGCCGGTTGCCGCCGCCCAGGTCCTCCCCCGACCAGGCCCTGAGCAGGATCGACAGGTGCTCGGCGTACAGGGCGGCGCGGTCGCCGCTGTCGTGCCCGAACGGCCCGAACGACGACGGCGTCCCGCCGCTGCCGACCCCGATCTCCAGCCGCCCGCCGGTGAGCAGGTCGAGCACGGCGGCGTCCTCGGCCACCCGCACCGGGTGCTCCAGCGGCAGCGTGATGATGCCGGTGCCGAGCCGGATGCGGCTGGTCCGGGCGGCCACGTGGGCGAGGAACACCAGCGGCGCGGGCAGCCCGCCCTCCTCGCCGTCGAAGTGGTGCTGGGCCACCCAGGCGGTGTCGAACCCGAGCGACTCGGCGTGCGCGATCTGCTCGGCGGCCAGCCGGTAGCGCTCCGCCGCGGGCGCCTCGTCCAGGACCCGGGTGAAGAAGCCGAGCCTCATCGCACCGGCTCCGGGATGGCGGCGAGCAGCTCGCGGGTGTAGTCGTCGGCCGGGTCGGTGAAGACCCGCCGGGTGGATCCTGATTCCACGATGCGTCCTTTGTTCATGACGGAGACGGTGTGCGAGATCTGCCGCACCACCGCCAGGTCGTGCGAGATGAAGAGGTAGGTCAGGCCGAGGTCGCGCTGCAACTGGCCGAGCAGGTCGAGGATCTGCGCCTGGACCGTGACGTCGAGCGCCGAGACGGCCTCGTCCAGCACGAGCACCTCCGGGCCTGCGGCCAGCGCGCGGGCGATGGCCACCCGCTGCCGCTGCCCGCCCGACAGCTCGCGCGGCCGGCGCGACGACACGTCCGCGGGCAGCGCCACCCGGTCGAGGAGCTCGGCGACGCGGGCCCTGCGGGCGGCCCGGTCGCCGAGCCGGAAGTTGCGCAACGGCTCCTCCACGATGTCGGCGATCGACTGCCGCGGGTCCAGCGACCCGTACGGGTTCTGGTGCACGAGCTGGACGTGCCGGCGGAAGCCGCGGCCGTCGGGGGCCCCGGCGACGGTGACCGTGCCCGACGTGGGCTCGGCGAAGCGCACCACCATGCGCGCGGTGGTGGTCTTGCCGGACCCCGACTCCCCGACGAGCGCGTGCGTGGTGCCGCGCGGCACCTCGAACGAGACGCCGTCCACGGCCCGGAAGGCCCGCCGGCCCGACCGGAACTCCTTGACCAGGTCGCGCACCACGATCGCGGGCTCGGCGGCCACCGGCTCGCGGAAGGGGCGGGCCGACAGCGCGGGGGCGTCGTGCAGCAGCCGCCGGGTGTAGTCCGCGCCGGGCGCCGCCAGGATCTCCCTGGTCGGGCCCTGTTCCTCGACGCGGCCGTCCTTCATGACGACCAGCCGGTCCGAGCGGCTCGCGGCCACGCCGAGGTCGTGGGTGACCAGCAGCACGGCGGTGCCGAACTCGGCGCGCAGGTCGTCGATGAGGTCCAGGATGCGCCGCTGGACGGTGACGTCCAGCGCGCTGGTGGGCTCGTCGGCGATGATCAGCCGGGGTTCCAGCGCGACGGCGATGGCGATCAGCACGCGCTGGCGCATGCCGCCGGACAGCTCGTGCGGGTACTGGCGGGCCCGCGTCTCGGGGTCGGGCAGGCCGACGCGGGTGAGCAGCTCGACGACCCGGCGCCGCACGGCGGCCCGGTCGCCGCGCTTGTGGATGCGCAGCACCTCGGCGATCTGCGCCCCGACCGTCTTGACCGGGTCGAGCGAGTTGGACGGGTCCTGCGGGACCAGCCCGATCTGGGCCCCGCGGACGGACTCCATCCGCCGCGGCGACCAGGTCGCCAGGTCGTTCTCCCCCAGCAGGACGCTGCCGCGGTCGAGCGAGGCGTTGCGCGGCAGCAGGCCGATGATCGAGTGCGCGGTCGTGGTCTTGCCGGACCCCGACTCGCCGACGACCGCGACCACCTCGCCCGGCTCGACGGTGAAGGAGACGCCGTGGACGGCCGGGCGGCCGTCGTAGGAGACCGCGAGGTCGCGGACGTCGAGCAGGCTCACGAGGACTCCTTGGCGATGGACCGGCTGATCCGGCCGGCGGCGAGCACGACCGCGACCACCACGGCCCCGGGCAGCGTGGTCAGCCACCACGACGTGGCCAGGTAGTTGCGGCCCTCGGCGATGAGCAGCCCCCACTCGGGGGTCGGCGGCTCGGCGCCGTAGCCGAGGAAGCCGAGCGTCGAGATGGCCAGGATGGCCACGCCGAACTGCAGGGCGGCCAGCGCGACGACGGGTCCGAGCGAGTTGGGCAGCACGTGCCGCCACAACACGGCGGTGAACCGGCCGCCGCTGCCGAACGCGGCCTCGACGTAGTCGGTGCGGCGCACCCGGACGACCTCCGACCGCGACAACCGGGCGAACGCGGCGACCGAGCCGACGCCGACCGCGACGGCCACGTTCACCGTCCCCGGGCCGAGCAGGATGATCACGACCAGGGCCAGGAGCAGGCCGGGGACCGACAGCAGCACGTCCACGACCCGCATGACGGCGGCGTCGGGCACCCCGCCGAGCGAGCCGGCCAGCAGCCCGAGCAACGTGCCGAGCAGCAGGCCGACCGCGACGGCGACGAACGCCCCCGACAACGAGTGCACGGCCCCGTGCACCACCCGCGCGAACACGTCCCGCCCGACGGCGTCGGTGCCGAACAGGTGCTGCCCGCTCGGCGCCTGCAGCTTCTCGACCGGCACGCCGGCGATCGGGTCGTACCCGGTGAACAGCCCCGGGACGACCGCCCACAACAGCGCCACGGCGATCACCGTCCAGGACAGGATCAGGCCCGCCCTCACGACGCCGCCTTCAGCCGCGGGTCGAGCACCGGGAACAACACGTCCACCACCAAGTTGACCAGGACGAACACCGCCGCGGCGAGCACCACGACGGCCAGCATCACCGGCGTGTCCTGGGCGGTGACGGCCTGCTCGGTGAGCCGCCCGACGCCGTTGCGGCCGAAGACGGTCTCCGTCACGACCGAGCCCGCGATCAGCTCGCCGAACGTCAGGCCGGCCACGGTCAGCGTCGGCAGGACGGCGTTGCGCGCCACGTGCCGCCACAGGATCCACCAGCGGGTGGCGCCCTTGGCCGCGATCACCGGCACGAACGGCTGCGCGTACACCTGGTCGATGCCGCGCGCCAGCACCTGCGCGATGGGCGCCGAGATCGGCACGGCCAGCGTCACCACGGGCAGGACGAGCTGCTGCAGCTCGCCGCCCCCGATGACCGGCACCAGCCGCAGCCGGAAGGAGAAGACCTGGATCAGCAGGATGCCCAGCCAGAACGCCGGGACCGAGATGAACAGCGACGGCACCGACAGCAGCGCCCCGCGCAGCCACGACGTCCGGCTGTAGCTCGCCACGAACGCGATCACCACGGCGAGCAGCACCGCCAGGACGAACGCCGCCGAGGCCAGCCGGGCCGTCTCGGGCAACGCCTCGCCCAGGCGCTCGACCACCGGGGTGCCGGTGTCGATCGAGTAGCCGAAGCCGCCGGTCAGGAAGCCGGTCAGGGTGCGCAGGTACTCGCCGATCGGCGAGCCGCCGCTGTAGTACGCCCGGATGTCGGCGATCTGCTGCGGCGACAGGCCCAGCTCGGGGTTCTGGAACTTGATCAGGATCGAGTCGCCGGGCAGCAGTTGCAGCAGCACGTAGCTCGCGGTGAAGGCGGCCCACAACACGAGCACCGCCTGCCCGGCCCGCGTCAGGAGATACCTGGTCATTGCTGGGCCTTCCACGTCGAGTAGAACCACGGCCGGGCGACCGCCTCGAAGGCCACGCCCTTGACGTACGGCGCGCCGCCGTACACCTGGGGCTCCTCGAACAGGGGGATGGCGTAGCCCTGGTCGATCACGTACCGCTGGATCTCGCCGACCTTGGCGTTGCGCTTGGCGTTGTCGGGCTCGGCGGACTCCTCCTCCAGCAGGGTGTCGAGCTTCTTGTCCTTGGACAGGATGACGTCGCGGTTCTGGCTGTGGAAGTGGCTCTTGATCACGTCCTGGTCGGCGCGGCCGACCATGCTGTGCGCGACGGCGGTCTTCTCGGCGTCCTTGATGTCCACGGCCTGGGTGCCGGCGTCGGCGGGGCGGATCTCCAGCTGCACGCCGAGCTTGGCCCACTGCTGGCCGACGAGTTCGAGCGTCTGCTTGGACAGCGGCTGCGGGCCGGCGACGAAGACGCCCAGCCGCAGCTTGACGCCGTCCTTCTCGCGCACGCCGTCGGCTCCCCTGGTCCAGCCGGCCTTGTCGAGCAGCGCGTTGGCCTTGGCCGGGTCGTAGGCCAGGTCCTTGGACAGGTCGAGGTAGCCCTGGGCGAGGTGGCTGAGCACGGAGGTGGCCCGCGGGTAGCTCGCGGTGAACAGGGTGTCGACGACCTCCTTGACGTCGGTGCCCGCCTGCAGCGCCTTGCGCACGTCGAGGTCCTTCAGGATGCTGTTGGACGGCCGCAGGTACAGGCCGTTGTTCACGCCCCTGGTCGGCTCGGCGTAGATCTGGAAGCCGGCGTCCTTGACGGTCTTCTCGTCGTAGGCCTGGACGTAGCGCACGAAGTCGGCCTGGCCGGAGGTCAGCGCGCCGACCCGGACGTTGTCCTCGGGCGTCACGATGATCTTGATCTCGTCCAGGTACGCCCGCCCCTGGTGCTTCGACGACGGCGGCGCCCAGTTGTAGTCCTTGCGGGCGGCCAGGTCCACCTCCTTGTCGACGATCTGCTTCTTCAGCGTGAAGGGGCCCGAGCCGACGATGTTCTTCAGCTGGCACTGCTGCTCGTACGGCAGCGAGATCGTCTTCTTCGACACCAGCCCGGCCCCGATGACCGAGGTGCCCTGGAGGAAGCCGGGAGAGGGCTTCTTGAAGTGGAACCTCACGGTCAGCGGGTCGACGACCTCGCTGCGCTCGTAGTTGTTGACGAACTCGGCGACCGGCAGCTTGAGCTCGGTGTTCCCGAGGCCGTACACGTCGAAGTTGGCGGCGACGGAGGCGGCGTCGAGCGGGCTGCCGTCACTGAAGGTCACGCCCTGGCGCAGGTGGAAGGTGTACTCGGTGGCGTCGTCGTTCACCTCCCACTTGGTGGCGATCCAGGGCTCGATCTCCAGCGTCTGCGGGTTCTGCCAGGTCAGCTTGTCGGTGATCTGGTTGAGGATGCCGCCGTTGGGATAGAAGCCGGCGGCCGGCAGGTAGAGGCAGGTGGGCGGCTGGTGCTCCAGGTAGGTCAGCGTGCCGCCGTACACCGGCTGACCGCTGGACGGCGCCGCGCCGGCAGCACCCCCTTGGCCGCCACAGGCGCCGAGGAGCCCAACGACGGCGAGCATGACGGCTGCGGTGCGCAGGCTGGATGAGGACATGGGGGTACTGCCTTTCAGACAAAACATACCTAAAAAGTAGGAAAAGGCTACAGCATGCGCGCGACCGAAGCCACCAGGGGTTTCGGTCCGAACGTGACGCGGGCACGCCGGGCTCCGGAGCTCACGGGCGCGTCCGCGTCACGGGCCTTCGGGCCTACGGGCGTTGCCAGGCTTCGGCGAGCAGTTCGTAGGAGCGCACGCGGTCGGCGGGGTCGTGGGTGATGGTGGTGACCAGCAGCTCGTCTGCCTCGGTGACCCGGCGCAGCACGCGCAGCCCCTCGGCCACGGCCCGCGGCGTGCCGACGAACCGGGTGTCGATCCGGTCCTTGACCAGCTCGCGGTCGGCCTCGGTCCAGACGTGCCGGGCCGCCTCCTGCGGCGTCGGGTACGGCATCGCGCCCGCCCCCGTCCTGATGCTGCGCACCCACAACCCGTACGGCGAGGCCAGCTCACGCGCCCTGGCCTCGTCCTCGGCCACCACCGCGTCGGCCGACACGATCACGTACGGCTCGGCCAGCTCGTCCGACGGCTTGAACGCCTCGCGGTACGCCTCCACGGCCTCCAGCACACTCGACGGGCTGACGTGGTAGTTGGCCGCGAACGGCAACCCGCGCTCCCCCGCCACCCGGGCGCTCTGCCCGCCGCTGCTGCCCAGGATCCACACCTGGACGTCGGCCCCCTCGCCGGGCGTCACGTGCGCCTCGTGGGTGCCGCCGAGCAGGGCCAGCACCTCGTCGACCTGGTCGGCGAAGTCGGGCGTCACCGCTCCGGGCTGCTGGAGCAGGCTCGCCTGGAAGGCCAGGCGAGGGATCCTGGCCAGCCGCGACCAGTCGAAGGGCGGCGGGATGAGCAGCCCGTCCACCACCCTGGCCTCCTTGCTCGCGGGACGTGCGGGAGCCGGCTCGGCCCCGCGCCGCCCCGAGCGGCCGATGCCCAGATCGAGCCGGCCCGGATGCAGCGCGTCGATGATCCCGAACTCCTCGACCACGGACACCGGCGTCCGGTGGCCGAGCTGCACGGCTCCCGAGCCCACCCTGATCGTCGAGGTGGCCGCCGCCACCAGCCCGATCAGCACGGCGGGGGCCGAGCCGGCCACGCCCGGGGCGAAGTGGTGCTCGGCCAGCCAGTAACGGGCGTAGCCGAGCTCCTCCGCGCGCCGGGCGAGCTCGATCGTGTCGCGTAACGCCTGGCCCGCGGTGCCGCCCGAGCTGATGGGGGCCAGATCGAGAATGGACAGAGTCATGACGCGCTCCCCGGGAACGGACGGCTGGGGATCTCCGCGCGCAGCGCCGGCGCGATCTCGGTCTGGAACAGCTCCAGCGTCTGCCGGTGCTGCCCCGGCGTCAGGCCGTCGGCGTCGGCGGGGATGTGCATGACCTCGTGCCCGAAGCGCTTGTGGTAGCGCAGCACCTTGTCGATGATCTGCTGCGGGCTGCCGACCAGGATCGAGCCGCGTTCGATGGCGTCCTCCAGGGTGGGGAAGACCGGCTCCACGCCGGCCCGCCGGAACGTCTCCAGGCGGGCCTGGTAGATCGGCCGGTACTCGGCCAGCGCCCGTTGCGAGGTGCGGGCCGCGTAGTAGCCCGCGCTGCCCGCCCCGACCAGGGCGTCGGCGGGGTCGTGGCCGTGATGGGCCCAGCGTTCGCGGTAGTGGTCGATCAGCTCGGCGTAGGGCTCGATGGGGTTGGTGACGTTGGCCGAGAACAGCGGGTCGCCGTGGCGGGCGGCCAGCTCGACCGACTCCTTGCTGGTCGCGCTGCCGTGCCAGACCCTGATCGGCTGTTGCAGCGGGCGCGGCCAGGTCTCGGCGCCGGTCAGCGCGGGGCGGAAGCGGCCCTGCCAGGTGACCCGGTCCTCCCGCCACAGGCGGCGGAACAGCTCGTACGCCTCGCGGTTCCGCTCCCACTGGTCCGCGGCGGTGACGTGGAAGAGCCTGGCCTGCGCCGCGCCGTTGCCCTTGCCGACGATCAGTTCGAGCCGGCCGCCGGACAGGTGGTCGAGCGTGGCGTAGTCCTCGTAGGCGCGGACCGGGTCGAGCAGGCTCAGCGTGGTGACCGCGGTGAACAGCCTGATCCTGGACGTCCTGGCGGCGATGTGGCTGAGCACGACCGGGGGCGAGGAGGAGATGAAGGGCCGCTCGTGCCGCTCGCCCACGCCGAAGCCGTCGAAGCCCAGCTCCTCGAAGAGCACGGCGGTCTCGACGACCTCGCGGAACCGTTCCGTGGGTGACCGGCCGTCGCTGTGGACGATCAATGTGATGCCCAGAAATTTCATGACACCTCCGCGTACCTGCTCGCCGGGCGCGGCAGGCCGAGCAGCCCGCGTAACGTCCGGGCCTCGTACCCGCTCCTGAAGGCCCCGCGCCCGCGCAGCTCGGCCGTCAGCTCCCGGCTGATCCGCTCCAGGTCGTACGGCACCGCCCCCGGCCGCAGCCGGAAGCCCTCGATCCCGGCCCGCCGCCACTCCAGCAGCAGGCCGGCCAGCTCCCCCGCGGTCCCGGCGAAGATGGCCGCGTCGGAGGTCAGTTCGGCCCCGTCCAGCTCGTCGAGCCGCGCCTTGCGCCGGGCCGCGTCCGGGCCCAGGAAGACCAGCAGGTCGGCGAAGATCCGCAGGTCGCCGGAGAGTCCCCGGACCTCCTCGACGATCTCCCGCGCGTGCTCGGCCGAGCGCGGCGTGACGAAGACGACGTCGGCCGCGCCCGCCGCGAACTCGTACGGCAGCCGCGCGTGGGCCAGCGCGGCCACCACCGGCTGCCCCTGCGGCGACCTGGGCGTGATGGACGGCCCCCGCACCGAGAAGAACCCGCCCTCGAAGTCGATGTGGTGGAGTTTGCCGCGGTCGACGAACCGGCCGGTGGCCACGTCCCTGATCTCGGCGTCGTCCTCCCAGCTGTCCCAGAGCCGCCGGGCCACCTCCACGGCGTCGGCGGCCTCGGCGAACAGGGCGCGGACGTGCGGGTCGGCCGACAGGTCCACCCCGCCGGGCCGGTTCAGCACCACGTCGAGCGGGGCGAACCGGCGGCGGCCGAAGTGGGCCGCCTCGCTCGCCCGCGCCGAGACCTGCGGCCGCCAGCCCGCCCGGCCGCCGCTGACGTGGTCGAGCGTGGCGATGCCGATGGCCACGTGGAACGGCTCGGTGTGGGTGGTGGTGGCCGTCGGGACCAGGCCGATCCGGGTGGTCAGCGGCGCCAGCCGGGCCGCGAGCAGCACCGCGTCGAACCGGCCGCGCACCTGGTCGGTGCGGTCGTCGGGGCCGTCGGGCCGGGTGGACTGCAGGCCCAGGGCGTCCTCGAAGGTGACGAAGTCGAGCAGCCCGCGCTCGGCCTCGGCGACCAGCCCCGCCCAGTGACCGGCCGAGAAGAGCCGCGCGGCGGGGGCCGCCCGCCAGGCGGCGGGGTGCCAGCCGGCGCCGTCCAGCGCCACGGCCAGGTGCAGCGTCATGACAGCTCCAGGTGCTCGCGCAGGGTGGTCCCGGTGTACTCGGCGCGGAAGACGCCGCGTTCGCGCAGCGCCGGCACCACCCGGTCGACGAACTCGTCCAGGCCGCCGGGGGTCAGGTGCGGGACGAGGATGAAGCCGTCGGCGGCGCCGGCCTGCACGTGCTCGTCCATCTGCCGGGCCACGCCCTCCGGGGTGCCGACGAACGTCTGCCGCCCGGTGACCTCGATCACCAGCTCGCGGATGCTCAGCCCCTTCTCCGCAGCCAGCGCCCGCCATTTGGCCGCCACCGCGGCGCGGTCCTTGATCGGCACCCGTCCCTGGGAGACGCCCTGGGTCAGATCCGGCTCGACGTCGGGGAACGGTCCATCGGGGTCGAAGGCTGACATGTCGCGCCCCCACACCTGCTCCAGGAACGCGATCGCGGTCTGCGGCCCGACCTGCTGCCGCCGGATCCTGGCCGCGTTCTCGGCGGCCTCCTCGTCGGTGTCGCCCAGCGCGAACGTCACGCCGGGCATGATCTTGAGCTGGTGCGGCTTCCGGCCGTACCGGGCCAGGCGGCCCTTGACGTCGGCGTAGACGCGCCTGCCGTCCTCCAGCCTGCCGTGCGGGGTGAAGACCACGTCGGCGTGGGCGGCGGCGAACTCGCGGCCGTCGTCCGAGTCGCCGGCCTGGATGATCACCGGGTGGCCCTGCGGGGAGCGCGGCAGCGTGAACCGGCCCTCGACGGTGAAGTGCCTGCCCCGGTGGCTGACCGTGCCGATCGCGCCCTCCCGCAGGAAGCGGCCGGCGTCCTGGTCGGCGAGCACGGCGTCCGGCTGCCAGGAGTCCCACAACTCGCGCGACAGCCGGACGAACTCCTCGGCCCGCCGGTACCGGTCGGCGGGGTCGAGGAAGCCGCCGCGGCGGAAGTTCTCGCCGGTGAAGGCGTCGGAGGTGGTCACCACGTTCCAGGCGGCCCGGCCCTCGCTCAGGTGGTCGAGCGTGGACAGCCGCCTGGCCAGCTCGTACGGCTCGTTGAAGGTGGCGTTGACCGTGCCCGCGAGCCCGAGCCGCGAGGTCACCGCGGCCAGGGCGCTGAGCACGGTCAGCGCCTCGGGCCTGCCGACCACGTCCAGGTCGTGGATGCGGCCCTTGAGCTCGCGCAGCCGCAGCCCCTCGGCCAGGAAGAAGAAGTCGAACGTGCCGCGCTCGGCCGTCCTGGCGAGGTGGACGAACGAGGCGAAGTCGATCTGACTGCCCGACTGGGGGTCGGCCCACACGGTGGTGTTGTTCACGCCGGGGAAGTGCGCGGCGAGGTGCACCTGCCTCTTGCGCGTCACCGGCCCCGCCCGTGCGGCGTGTCCCAGGCGGCGGGCAGGCCCTCGATGGTCTCGCCGAACGCCGGGCGCTGGTAGAGGTCGCGGGCGTAGCCCCAGAGGTGTTCGAAGTCGGGCAGCTCGCGCTCGCTGATGAGGTGCTCGCGGTTGTGCAGCGCGTCGAACCTGGCCAGCGTCACCCACAGCCGCACGTCCGACTCGGTGATCGTGTCGCCGGTCAGGAAGCGCTGCTCGGCCAGGCGTTCGTCCAGGCGTTCCAGGGCCGCGACGACGCGGTGGCGCTCCTCCTCGCGGGCGGCCTCGGTGCCGGCGGGGGCCACCCGGGTGACGCCGGTGTTGACGTCGTGGTAGATCCACGCGTTCAGCTTGTCGATCTCGGCGCGCAGGTGCTCGGGGTAGAGGTCGACCGAGGTGTCGGCCCACTTCTCGAACTGGGTGGCCAGGTCGATCGTGATGTCGGGGAAGTTGTTGCTGACGATCCTGCGCCGCGCCCTGTCCCAGAGCACGGGCACCGAGATGTGGCCCGGGTAGCCCTTCTCGGTGGCGTCGTAGGCCTGCTCCAGGAAGGCGAACCCGTTGACCGGGTCCGGGCCCCTGCGCTCCCTGAAGGCCCAGCCCCGGCCGTCGCGCTCGTCGTCCACGTACGACAGCGAGACGACGTCCTCCAGGCGCTTGAGCTTGCGGACGATCGCGACGCGCTGGGCGTAGGGGCAGGTCCAGGCGGCATAGACGTGGTAGCGGCCGGGCTCGGCGCGGTAGCCGCTGGTGCCGTCGGCGGTGACGCGGTCCTGGAAGGGGTAGACCGGGCGGTCCCAGCCGGCCGACAGGTGCAGGCGGCCGGGGCCGTAACGGCCGTAGGCGACGCGGTCGAGCGGGCCGGCGTAGACCGGCGTGCCGGTGGTGGCGGTCACAGGTTCTCCTGGTGAGGTAGGAAGCGGCCGAACCGGCCCTGGTGGTAGAGCAGCGGGCGGCCGGCGCTGTGCGTGGCCGCCTCGGCCACCAGGCCGACGACCAGCACGTGGTCGCCGACCTCGACGGTCTCGTACGGCAGGCAGATCAGGTGGGCGGAGACGTCCTGGAGCAGCGGCGCGCCCAGCGGCCCCGCCCGCCACCGCGTGGGCGCGGCGAACCTGTCCACCCCCTTGCGCGCGAACCGCGCCGCCAGCTCGGCCTGGTCGCTGGCCAGGATGTTGACCGCGAAGTGGTCGGCCCCCTGCAGCCACGGCCAGGTGGTGGAGGACTGGTCCACGTAGAACGAGACGAGCGGCGGGTCGAGGCTGACCGAGGAGAACGAGGTGGCGGTGAGCCCCACGGGGATGCCGTCGCTCTGCGCGGTGATCACCACCACTCCGCTGGCGTGCACGGCGAGCGCCTGACGGAACACGTCGGCGCCGACGGCCTGCTGGTCGGGCAGGGTGTCGGTCATGCGCCGGCCTCCGCTCGTGCGTACCGGCGGAGGGGTCTGATTGCGATCACGGAAAGGCTCCTCACGGGAGAGAGGGCGTGCTCACGCCGCTCCCGGCGGCCGGGCCGGGAGCGCCGGGAAGGGGGCACGCAAGGGGTTCGTCAGCGGAGGCGTGGACGGCGTCGGCCACGCTGGAGCGCTCAAGGGAAGGCGGGCGGCTGCTGGTCCGTGATCAACGACACTGGGCGCTGGCGACGTGGCCGAAGTCCACGTGCGGGCGCCTGGTCAGGAGAGTGCCCTGGCTCATGCCAACGACGCTAGGCCGCCGCGAGCCTCAAGTCAATATTCCCTACTGGTTTTAAAGGGAATACCTTATTGGGATGAATCGCGAAGTTTGGCGGGCGGCACCGGGATCGCCGGGAAAGGGTTGTCCGGCAGCAGGATGACCCGGCGCGCCTGCCGGGGCTGCATGGCGGCGTCGAGGTGGAGCAGGGCGGCCCCGATGCCGGCCGCGCCGACCATGTACCCGGTGTCCGCGCTCACCTCGCCCGGCCGCAGCCGCCGGTACGCCTGGTACCAGCGGAACCCCTGGCCGTCGTGGTTGTCGCCGCGCCCGATGAGGTGCCCGGCGAGCACCTGGGCCTGCGCGAGGCGGGTTTCGTCGCCGGTGGCCGCCCACAGGCCGACGAACAGTTCGAGCAGCCCGGCCGCGCCGCAACACTGGCAGGCCACGTTCCAGAAGCCGTCGGTCTGCCGGAGGGGGGCGCCGCTCTCGACGACGCCGTGCGCGAGCCGTTCGACCCAGTCGAGGTGGCCGGGGTCGCCGGTGACCCGGTGCAGCTCGTAGAACATCCGGGCCACGCCCGCCGAGCCCGAGCAGAAGCCCAGGTAGTGCAGCTCGCGCCCCTGCGGCACGTGGTGCGGGACGACGGCGCACCGGCCCGCCACCGCGCTCACCTCGCGCACGAAGCCCGCGCCACGGGCGGCCGCCTCCAGGAAACGCCGCTCGCCCGTGACGCCGTAGAGCCTGGCCAGCAGGAAGGCGGTGCCCGCCGTGCCGGACAGGAAGCCCGGGGTGACGGCGTCGAGGGGCAGGTCGGCGCAGTCGCCGAAACGATGGCCGGGCACGGCGAGCCCGGCGATGCGCTCGCCCGCCGCCACTGCCGTCTCCTCGTAGCCGCGCACGCCGAGCGCGGCGGCGGCCTGGAGCAGCCCCAGGACGATGCCGCCGTCGCCGCGCTGGGCGGGCTCGCGCGTCCAGCCGGGGCCGCCGTCCAGCGGGCGCGCGGCGCGCACGATCGCGTCGGCCACCGCGACGGCCTCCTCCTCGAAGACGCCGTCGCCGAAGGCCCAGCCGGCCTCGATCAGCGCGACGAGCGTGCCGGTCAGGCCGTGGTAGAGGGTCAGGTCGGGGCGTTCGCGCCAGGTGGCGGCCAGGTAGCGGGCGCCTCTGCGGGCATCGTCCAGGTACGCCTCGTGGCCGGTCGCGGCGGCCAGTTCCAGGAAGAACAGCACGATGCCGGCCGCGCCCGCGTACAGGGAAGCGGAGTCGCCGGCGGCGGCCGACCTGCCACGGGGGTCGGGGTTGGCACGCCAGTGACGGCCTCTGCCGTCGTCGACTGCGGCGGTGCGGATCCAGCGGCCCGCCATGATCGCGGCGGTCAGCGGAGTCTCGGCGCGCTCACTCGGCGAGCGGGTCCGGTCCAAGCCCATACTCCATTCTCCCACACTTCCGGTAGGAAAATCGGCCTTTCCCTCAAGGGTTCGCCTCCATCATCGCGGGTAACGGAACGGTGACGTCGAGTATCGAACGGGGAGGGCGTCGTGAAGCGTCCCATCATCTGCGCCGCGATCCTGGCCCTGGGCGTCACGGGCTGCACGAACACCGGCTACGACACGGGGCAGCACCTGCCGCAGAACGAGGGCGCGAACGCCGACGCCAAGGGCGTCATGCACGTGCGCAACGCCCACCTGCGGGCCGCCGCCGGCCAGGCGGCCACCCCGGCCTCGCCCGCCGCCGAGCAGAACCTCTACGCCGTGCTGATCAACGACGGCCACAAGCCCGACCAGCTCCAGCGGATCACCGTCGACGGCGGCGGCTCGGTGCAGCTCTCCGGCGCCGCCGCCGACATCCGGCCCGGCCAGCCCGTGGGCGCGGGCGACCAGCCGCTCGGCACGGTCACCGGCGTACGCGGCACCACCGTGCCGATGACCTTCACCTTCCGCGACGCCGGGGCCGTGCGGGTGCTCGTGCCCGTGAAGCAGAACGCGACCCAGTCCCCCGCCCATTCGATCGGCCCCGCGGCCACTCCGGCGGCGCCGGGCCACGCGCCGCCGCACGCCCCCCGTCACCGGACCGGCCACTCAACCGGCCACTGAGGGCCGCAGGGCCGACAGCAGCCGGTCCAGCTCGGCGGCGATCAGCGGCAGGTCGGCGTCCGGGTCGGCGGAGCGGGCCAGCAGCATGCCGCCCTCGCAGACCGCGCCGAACACGAGCTGCGCGCGGGCGGGCACGTTCCCGCCCTCGATCCGCCCGCCGTCGGCGGCCCGGCGCAGGCCGCCGACCAGCACGCGCAGCAGGTGGTCGTACTCGATCGCGCGGGCGGTCTCCCAGCCCAGCACCGAGGGCGCGTCGAGCAGCACGATCTGCCGGAAGCCCGGGTCGAGGCAGTGCTCCAGGAAGGTGCGCAGGCCCCGGCGCAGCGCCGCCAGCGGGTCGTCCTCCTGGGCTCCGGCGTGCTCCAGGGCCGCCGCGACCTCGGCCAGCTCGCCGGTGAACGCCGCCCGGAACAGCGCCGGCTTGCCGCCGAAGTGGTGGTACGCGGCCCCCTTGGTCACCCCCGCGCGGGCGGCGACGGCGTCGATCGAGGTGTCGGCGTAGCCGTTCTCGCCGAACAGCCGGCGCGCGGCGCCCACCAGGCGCGCCGTCGTCTCGTCCGTGCGTTCTGCCTGGGTGCGGCGGCTCATTGACTTCCATACTCCTAGTACGTATGTTCGAATCGCGTACCAGAAGTATGGAACACGGAGGCCCATCATGTCCGCAGAACCCATCGCCGTCTACGGAGCAAGTGGTCATACCGGACGCCTGGTGGCGGCGGAATTACGCGCCCGCGGCCTGGAGGTGATCCTGGCCGGCCGCGACGCCGCCCGGCTCAAGGCCGTCTCCGACGAGCTCGGCGGAGCCCGCGTGCACGAGGCCCCGCTCGACGACACCGACGCCCTGCGGGCCCTCACCGCCGAGGCCGGCGTGCTGGTCCACTGCGCCGGGCCCTTCACCGACACCGGCCGGCCCGTGGCCCGCGCCGCGGCGGCGTCCGGCTGCCACTACGTCGACCACGCCCTTGAGCAGCACCACACCAAATGGATGTTCGACACCATGGCCGAGCCCGCCGCGGCCGCGGGCATCACGATGATCACGGCCATGAGCTTCTACGGCGGCATGGGCGACCTGCTGGCCGCGGCCGTGTCCGCCGGGCTGACCGGCATCGACCGGGTGACCAGCGCGTACGCCGTGTCCGGCTGGCGGCTGACGACCGGCGCGCGCAAGACCGCCGAGCTGCTGTTCGCCGACACCCGCCGCATCACCTTCAGCGACGGCGCCCAGCACATCGGGTACGTCGAGCCGCGCAACGCCGTCTTCCCGTTCCCGCCGCCGCTCGGCCCGCGCACGATGATCGCGCCGATCCCGTCGTCGGAGGTCGTCACCGTGCCCAGGCACGTGCCGGCCCGCTGGGTCGAGGCGCAGCTCACCGCGCACACTTTCGAGGAGGAGGGCGCGTTCACCGGCGAGGCCGCCGACCCGGAGACCAGGGCGGCCTCGGAGTTCACCGTGGCCGTCCAGGTCGTCACCGAGGACGGCGGCGCGGCCGGCCGGATCACCGGCCGCGACCTGTGGCGGCTCAGCGCGCTGGCCTCGGTCGAGGCCGCCGTGCGGCTGGCCGCCGGGCACGGGCCGGGGGCCGGCGTCTTCGCCCCGGCCGAGGCGTTCCCCGCCGAGCCGTTCCTGCGCGACCTCGAAGCGCTCGGACTGCTCCGGCTCACCCTGCCGGGAAGGAGCGGGCGATGATCCTGGTCACGGGCGCGGCCGGCGGCCCCCAGGGCGGCACCGGCAGACAGGTCGCCGAGCAGCTTCTCCAGCGCGACCAGGCCGTGCGCGCCTTCGTGCACTCCGACGACGAGCGCGCCGGCGAGCTGCGCAAGCTCGGCGCGGACGTCGTCGTCGGCGACCTGCGCGAGATCAGGGACGTGCGGCCCGCGATGCGCGGGGTGCGGCGGGCGTACTTCACATATCCGGTGACGGCCGGGCTGCTCGACGCGACCAGCGCGTTCGCGGCGGCGGCCAGGGAGGAGGGGGTCGAGCGGGTGGTCGAGGTCTCCCAGCTCGACGCCCAGCCCGAGGCCGGCACGCCGCGCATGCGCCGCCACTGGCTGTCGGAGCAGGTCTTCGACTGGGCGGGGGTGGGCGCGGTGCACCTGCGCGCGGCGGTCTTCTTCGAGAACCTGGCCGTCGTGGCGGACGCGTACGGCGAGCTGGCCCTCCCGCTGGGCCCGCCGGACACGCTGATCCCGCTCGTCGCCGCCGCCGACGTGGCGCGGGTGGGCGCGGGCCTGCTGCTGGACCCGGCGCCGGCCGACCCGGTGTGCCTGGTGACGGGCCAGCTGGCGACGGCCGCCGAGGCCGCCGACGCCCTCGGCGTGCGCTACGCGGACCTGCCGCCCGAGGAGTGGGAGCGGCGGGCGCACGACCTGTACCGCGACCCGTACGCCGTCGAGCACCTGACGCACCTGTGGGCGATCTTCCGCTTCATCGGCTCCGGCGACCACCCGCTCTACCGGGTCACCGAGAGCATCGAGCGCGTCGGCGGGCGTCGTCCGGTGACCATCGGCGAGTTCGCCGCCGCCCGGCGCTGATCCCGTACCGGCCGGCCGCCTCCACCGGGCCGGTCAGCGCAGGCCCGCGAGCACGCCGCGGGCGACGGCCTCCCGCCCGGCCTCCTCCTCGGCCGCCGCCGCCTGCTCGGCCGCCACCCGTACGTCGTAGGCGGCGCGGGCCGTGGCGATCTCGCCCTGGTGCTCCTCGGTCCAGGTGACCAGGGCGCGGATGGTGGCGTGCAACGTGCCGCCGAGGGGCGTCAGCGCGTAGTCCACGCGGGGCGGCACGGTCGGATGGACGGTACGGCTCACCAGGCCGTCGCGCTCCAGGTGACGCAGGGTCCTGGTCAGCATGCGCTGGCTCACGCCGTCGATCATGCGGCGCAGCTCGGTGAAGCGCAGGCTGCGCCGGTCGAGCAGCGCGATCACCTGCAGCGACCACTTGTCGGCGATCCGGTCGAGGATCTGCCTGACCTCGCAGTCCTCCCGCTGGTCCCATTGCAGCACGTCGTAGTCGGTATCCCCGCAGTGACCGAGGGACATCGAAGTTCCGTCTTCCATGGCTCCTAATGGTGACCAAAAATGCTGCTGGTTACAAGAAGGAACCGACCATTGTGGAAGGAATGCACCATGTCTCCCTCATCTCCCACGAATGATCGCATGGGGGCGCGCGCGTGGAGCGCGCTGTTCGTCCTGGCGGGGGCCGTCTTCCTGGAAGGCATCGACGTGGCCATGCTCAACGTGGCGCTGCCGTCGATCCGCTCCGACCTCGGCCTGTCCACCGGCACGCTCAGCGGCGTGGTCAGCGCGTACGTGCTGGGTTACGGCGGGTTCATGCTGCTGGGCGGCCGGGCCGCCGACCTGCTCGGCCACCGCCGCATGTTCCTGACCTGGCTGACGGTGTTCCTGCTCTTCTCCGGCCTGGGCGGCCTGGCGACCGAAGGGTGGATGTTGCTGGTCGCCCGGTTCGTCACGGGGGTCGCCGCCGCGTTCATGGCGCCCGCCGGGCTGGCGCTGGTCACCGGCACCTTCCCCGAGGGCCCACAGCGCACCAAGGCGCTCGGCGTGTACGCCGGGACCGCGGCGGGCGGCTTCTCGCTCGGCCTGGTCGCCGGCGGCCTGCTGGCCTCGATCGGCTGGCGCTGGGTGTTCTTCGCCCCCGTGGTGTTGTCGGCGGTGATCCTGCTGGCCGCCGTCCCGCTGGTCAAGGACTCCGGCGAACGGGCGCGGGGCTCGTTCGACCTGGCCGGGGCGCTGACCATCACCGGCTCGATGTTGCTGCTCGTGTACGGCGTGGTCCGCCTGGAGGCGCCCGCGGACGGCTCCGGCGCCACCGTCGCGACGTTCGCCGCCGGGCTGCTGCTGCTCGCCCTGTTCGTGCTGATCGAACGCCGCTCGGCCAACCCGCTGGTCCGGCTGGACATCCTGCGCTCGGGCTCGCTCGTCCGGGCCAACCTGGGCGCGCTGCTGTTCCTGGCCTCGTTCGCCGGGTTCCAGTTCCTGGCCACGCTCTACCTGCAGGAGGTGCGCGGCTGGAGCACCCTGCAGACCGGCCTGGCCATGCTGGTGATCGGCATCGACACGGTCCTGGCCCCCACGCTCACGCCGCGCCTGGTCAACAGGTTCGGCAACGCCCGCGTGCTGTTCGCCGGGATCGTGCTGTCGGCGCTGGCGTACGCGCTGTTCCTGCCGGTCGGCCCGGACTGGACGTACGCCGCCATGCTGCCCACCATGCTCCTGCTCGGCCTGGCCTTCTCGCTGACCTACGGCCCGCTGACCATGGCCGCGACCGAGGGCGTGGCGGAGGACCGGCAGGGCCTGGCCGGCGGCCTGCTCTACACGGCGATGCAGTTCGGCACCGCGCTCGGCCTGTCGGCGGTCACCGCCGTGAACGTGGCCGCGCTCGGCGGGGGCGCCGCGCCGACCCTGGACTCGCTGCGGATCGCCCTGGCCGTCCCGGTGGCCGCCGCGGTGGCGGCGGTGCTGGTGACCGCGTTCGGCCTGCGGGCCCGCGCCGCCGCCGCGCCCGTCGAGAGCCCGGTGCCCGAGGCCGTCGGCTAGGACGGGCTCGCTCCCGGCTCCTTCCGCACCCGGGAGAGCTTGTCGGGGTTCGCGACCGTGTAGATGTCGCGCACCTGCGACCCGTCGGAGGTCAGATCGACGACCATGACGGCGAACGGCGCGTTCTCCACGAACACCACCGCCGAGGGGTCCCCGTTGGTCTCCCGGTACTGGATGTCCAGCCCTTCCATCGGCTGGGCGGTGCGCGCGACGAGCAGCCGGGCCACCTTGTCGCGGCCCCGGACCGGACGCGGCCCGCCCACCGCGGACTTGCCGCCGCCGTCGGCCCACAGGGTCACCTCCGGCGCCAGCAGCTCCATCAGCGCGTCGAGGTCGCCGCCGAACGCCGCCGCCACGAACCGCTCGGTCACCTCCTGCTGGACGTGCGCGTCCACCCGGTAACGCGGGCGCCGGGCCTGGACGTGCTCCCGGGCCCGGTGCGCGAGCTGGCGTACGGCGGCGGCGCTGCGGCCGAGCATGCCGGCGATCTCGGTGTGCTGGAAGGCGAACACCTCGTGCAGGACGAACACGGCCCGCTCCAGCGGGGTCAGCGTCTCCAGCACCACCAGCAGGGCCAGCGACACCGACTCGCCCCGCACCACGTCCTCCGCCCCGTCGGCCGGCCCGTCAGCCGCGGTGACCAGCGGTTCGGGCAGCCACGGCCCGACGTAGGTCTCGCGGCGGCGGCGCAGCGCCGACTGGTGGGCGAGCGCCTGGTTGACGGCGATGCGCACCAGGTAGGCGCGCGGGTTGCCGATCTCGTCCGGGTTCCGCGACGACCAGGCCAGCCAGGTGTCCTGGAGCACGTCCTCGGTGTCGGAGACGCTGCCGAGCATGTTGTAGACGATGGAGAACAGCAGCTCCCTGTGGCCGCCGAAAACGTCCGTCATTCCAGGCATCATGTCCTTTGAGAGCCTTCGTGGCCCCCGGGTGTGACATGAGCTGCGTCACACCAGGTAACGCAGCCACAGGTACGGCGTCGCCAGCGCGACCGTCGTCGCGGTGACGATCAGACCGTACTTCGTGAACTGCCAGAAGCTGATCGGGGTGCCGTTGCGGGCGGCGATGCCGAGGATGACCACGTTCGCCGCCGCGCCCACGGCGGTGGCGTTGCCGCCCAGGTCGGCGCCGAGCGCCAGGGCCCACCACAACACCTGCGCCGGGCCCTCGCCGCCGTTGGCCTGGACGAGGTCGGCGACGATCGGGCTCATGGTGGCCACGTACGGGATGTTGTCGACGATGGCGGAAAGGCCCGCCGACGCCCACAGCAGGACCATCGTGGTCAGCCCGAGCCGGCCGTGCGTGGCCTGCGCGGCGGCCTGGGAGACCTGGGCGATGACCCCGGTCTCCACCAGCGCCCCGACCATGACGAACAGCCCCGCGAAGAACACCAGTGTGGGCCACTCGACCTCGGCGATCGCCTCCTCGGTGGTCACCTTGGTGAGCGCCACCAGCACGCCCGCGCCGAGCAGCGCCACCACCGACGGCTCGTAGTGCAGCACGGGATGCAGCACGAACGCCGCCATCACCACCGCGAGCACGGTCAGCGACTGCCACAGCAGCCTGCGGTCGGCGATGGCCTCGCGCTCGTCGAGCGTCATGATCTCGGCCGCCAGCTCGGGGTCGTAGCGGAACGACCGGCGGAACATCACCCGGCACAGCCCGATGAAGACCACGAGCAGCACCACGATCAGCGGCGCGAGGTGCGCGAGGAAGTCGTTGAAGGTCAGCCCGCCGCGGCTGGCGATGATGATGTTGGGCGGATCGCCGACCAGGGTGGCGGTGCCGCCGATGTTGGAGGCCATCGCCTCGGCGATGAGGAACGGCGCCACCGGCAGCGCCAGCCGCTCGCAGACCAGGAACGTCACCGGCGCGATCAGCAGCACGGTGGTCACGTTGTCCAGCAGCGCCGACGCGCCCGCGGTGATCAGGATCAGCAGCACCATGAGCCGGAACGGGCGCCCCCTGGCCCGTTTGGCGGCCCAGATGGCCAGGAACTCGAAGACGCCTGTCTGTTTCAGCACGCCGACGATGACCATCATGCCGAGCAGCAGGAAGATGACGTTCCAGTCGATGCCGGTGTGCTCGTCGAAGAAGGCCGCGCCGCCGTCGGTGGCGTGCAGCACCAGCATGATCCCTGCGCCGCCGAGCGCAGCGGCGACCCGGTGCACCTTCTCGGTGGCGATCAGCGTGTACGAGACGAGGAAGACGGCGACCGCCAGCCACGCGGTGACGGTCACGGCGGACCACCCGGGAAAGCCTTCAAGGAGAACTCCGAGATCGACGACAGAATCGCCGACCAGACTTCCCGGCACACCTCAGGACAACCTACCAACAGGCGCGGCCGGACGGGACCGGCGGACTGGCCGCCCGTACGGGGCCAGGCGCCGGTCGCGCCCGGTGGGTGGCTGGTCAGCCGACGGTGAACTGCCCCTTGAAGTCCGCGTGCAGCACGCTGCCGGACGAGCCCGACACGCACGTGCCCGAACCGCCGAGCAGGTAGGTGTCGAACCGGCCGGTGAACGCCTTGCCCCTGAACGGCCCGGACTGGATCGTCCCCGACACCTTGGCCGTGTCGCGCACGATCTCGACGATGCGCGCGCCGGCCTTGCTGGTCTGCCTGGTGCCGTTGACGGTCCAGTCGATGGTGACCGTGCCGGTGCCCGCGGGCGCGGCGCTCCCGGCGGCGGCGGCGCGGTCGCGGATGACGCCGTCGGACTGCCCCCAGCGCTCCCGGTCGTAGACCACGCGGTCGGCCAGGTTGCGGCCGTCGCGGTCGTGGATGACGCGGTCGGCCAGGTTGCGCTCGTCCTGGTCGTGGACGATGCGATCGGCCAGGCTGCGGCCCTCGCGGTTGTAGACGATGCGGTTGGGCAGGCTGCGGCCGTCGGCGTCGCGGTCGGTGAACACCCGGTCGAAGGCGTCGCCGTCGCCGGACAGGCGCCCCCTGGTGCTGGTCGTGGTACGTCCGCCGCAGGTCGGGGTCACGCCGTTGAAGCTGGCTCTGAGCCGGGCCGCCGTGACGCCCGTGCCGCCGTGGTCGACGCAGTTCCACGGCTCCCGGCGGCTGACGGAACGTTCCAGGCGCAGCAGCCGCTGCGCCCCGGGCAGGTACTGTGCCTGACCGGACACGGTGCAGGAGATCACGGCCGCGGCGTGCGCGGCCCCCGGGACGACGGCCGGAGCCAGGACGGTCAGCCCGGCCGCGGCCAGGGCGGGCAGTGACGTGGCGAGAGTAGGCATGAGACTGCTCCTTTTCGAGGCAGGACGGGTCGGCGCAGCGGGCCGACCTGTCACGACAGGACGGGTCGACGCGAGCCGCCGGCCGGGCCCGCCATCGCTCTCCGGTGTGAGAGGTCCCGATCTCGGACGCTACGAGGCGAACCGCAAACATCGCCCCAAATGGCCGCCCGTGGCGTCCCAGATGTACGGACTCACCCCTGCCTGTCCGCCTCGGCCCCTCCGGCAGCGCAGGCGATCACAGGAGGTCGTGCGCGCGGGCGGCGGCGGCCGCCTGGGTACGGGTGGAGACCTCCAGCTTGGCCAGGATGTTGGAGACGTGCACGCTCACCGTCTTCTGCGCGATGAACAGCCGCCCGGCGATCTCCTTGTTGGTCAGCCCCTCGGCGACCAGCCGCAACACCTCGACCTCGCGCGCGGTGAGCCCGCCCTCGGCCTGCCCGCCGCCGAACCGGGCCCGCCTGCCGAACTCCAGCAGCGCGGCCTCCAGCGGCGCGGCCCGCAGCCGGCCGGCCGCCTCCTTGGCCAGGGACCACTCCTGCTGCGCCGCCTCCCGCTCGCCCGCCGCGAGCAGCGCCTCGGCCAGCCGCCAGCGCGCCCTGGCCACCTCGTAGACGAAGCCGAAGTCGAAGGCCGCGACCACCTTGCGCCACAGCGCGACGTCGAGCCGCCCGTGGAGGCGGTGCCAGTCGGCCTCCACGCGCAGCGCCCACGCCTGCCCCTCGGGGCCGAGGTGGCCGCCGTCGCCGGTCGGCCCTCTCGTCGCGGCGAACCGGGCGCGGGCCAGCAGGTCGTCGGCCCCCTCCGTGGTGCCCAGCTCGGCCATCGCCCACAGGCTGACGGCGGCCAGCCGCAGCGTGCCGGACTCGCCCTCGTCGAGCGTGGCCATGGCCGCGTGGGCGTGGTCGAGCGCGGCGGCCGGGTCGCCGTTCCACAGGGCGTGCTCGGCGGCCATGCCCCGCGACATGTACGTGGCCAGCGGGTCGTGCCAGAACGGGCGCAGCCACCCCAGCCGCGCCTCGACCGCGGGCAGCCCCCGCCCCACCTCGATGAACAGGGCGAAGGACGACAGGATGGCCTCCGACAACGTGCCCACCCGCGCGCCGAACCCGGCGGCCACCGCCTCCGCGGCGTCCCACTCGCCGGCGACGTAGTGGATGAGCAGGCGCAGGAAGCGCAGGTCGGTGCCGTAGGTGCTCCAGTTGAGGCCGGTGTGGACGGCCAGCTTGATGCCGTCGTCGGCGACCTCGGCGGCCTGGGCCAGCAGGCCCTGCTCGTAGAGGATGCGGGCGTGGTGGAAGCGGGCCCGCAGGTCCATCGCCAGGTCGCCGGTCTCCCGGGCGGAGGCGCTCTCGACCAGCGAGTGGGCGCGGGCGACGTCGCCCCGCAGCTCGACGTAGCTGGCCAGCGTGAGCAGCGCGCCCACCTCGGCGTCGGCGGCGCCGCAGGCGCGGGCCGTCTCCAGGGCGCGCGCGGTCAGCGGCTCGACCTCGTGGTGGCGCGGCGTCCACAGCAGCGTGCGGGCCTGCGTGGCGAGGGCACGGGCGAGGCTCGGCTCGTCTTCGGCGCTCTCCACCGCGCGCTCGGCCGCCGCGATCGCGCCGGGCGGGTCGTTGGTCTCGTAAAGGTAGTACGCCAGCCGCTCCTCGACCTCGGAGGTCGAGGGCAGCGCGCGCAGCCGGTGGATCGCCCGGTGGTTGTCGCCGCTGTCGGCCGCCGCGACGGCGCTGCGGAAGGCCAGCGCGACCCGGCTCTCGCCGGCCAGCCCGGCGGCGCCCTCGACGCGGTCCCACAGGCCGAGCGCCTGGTCGTAGTGGTTGTGCGCCTCGGCGGGCGCGCCCAGCTGCTCGGCCTCGCGGCCCGCCTGCGCCGAGGCGGCGAGCGCCCCGGCCAGGTCGTGGCTGGCGAGGTGGTGGTGGGCCAGCTCGGCGGGCGAGGTGAGCAGCCGGGCGAAGTCGGCGTGGAGCCGCGTGCGCTCGCCGGGCAGCAGGTCGGTGTAGACGGCCTCCTGCAGCAGGGCGTGGCGGAAGGCGTAGCCATGGCCGTGCACCTTGAGCAGGCCGCGCGAGACGATCTCCCTGACCGCCTCCTCGAACTCGGCCAGCGGCAGCCCCGCCACCTCGCGCAGCAGGTCGTCCTCCACCCGGCGGCCGGCCACCGCGGCGGCGCGCAGCACCCGCTGCCCGGCCTCGGACAGCACCTCGACCCGCGACAGCAGCAGGCTGGCCAGCCCGTCGGGCAGGCTGTCGCCCTCGGACATGGCGGCGAACAGCTCTTCGGCGTAGAACGGGTTGCCCTCGGCGCGCGAGACGATGAGCCCGAGTTCCTGCGCGCCGACCTGCCCCAGAGTGGTGACATAGTCCGACATTTCGCCGGATTCCAGCGGGCCGAGCTCCACGTTCGTCACCGACGGCAGCCGCTTCAGCTCGGCCAGCACCGCGCGCAGCGGATGGCGGCGGTGGAGGTCGTCGGTGCGGTAGGTGCCGGCCACGCAGACGCGCTCGCTCTGGAGCATGCGGCTGAGGAAGACCAGCAGGTCGCGGGTGGAACGGTCGGCCCAGTGGAGGTCTTCGATCACGAACAGCACCGGCTGGACGTCGGCCAGCAGCCCGAGCAGCGACCCGAACAGCCGCTGCTGGGTGAGCCCGGCCGACGGCGCCCCGCTCTCCCGGCCCGGCAGGAGCTGGCCCAGCATGGGATGGGCGGCGACGGCCTCGCGCACGCCGGGCTCGGCCCCGCGCAGCGCGTCGGCCAGCGGCAGGTAGGGCAGCGCGTCGCCCAGTTCGGCGCACTGGCCGACCATGACGTGGAAGCCGCGCTCGCGGGCCTCGGCGACCAGCTCACCGGCCAGGCGGGTCTTGCCGATCCCGGCGTCGCCGCCGACGAGCGCGACCCCGGCCGTGCCCTCGGCCGCGGACTCCAGCACACGCACGAGCTTGGACAGCTCGGCCGAGCGCCCGACGAGAAGACCGTTCACGCCAGCAAGTGTGCCACGCGCCTGTGACATTCCATTGGTCCGCCCGGCCGCCCCGGAATTGGCCCTCATCGTGCTGCCGGGCCCCCTCTACGCTGCTCTTTCGTGATCTCCTTGACGACTTTCGTGCTCTTCACGACGGCCTCGCTCGCCCTGGTGCTCGTCCCCGGCCCCAACCACCTCTACATCGCCGCCAGGGGCCTGGCCCAGGGCAGGGCCGCCGGGCTGGCCAGCGCGCTCGGCGTGGAGACCGGCACGCTGGTGCACATCGCCGCCGCCGCGGCCGGGCTCTCGTACGTGATCTCGCGGTCGGCGACGCTGTTCGCGGTCGTCAAGTGGGCCGGCGTGGCCTACCTCGTCTACCTGGGCGTGCGCGCCTTCACCGCCAAGCAGGCGCGGGCCGGGACGCCGCCCGTGCAGCCGCTGTCCAAGGTGTTCCTGGAAGGGGTGCTGGTCAACGTGCTCAACCCCAAGGTGGCGCTGTTCTTCGTGGCGTTCCTGCCGCACTTCGTGGACCCCGGCGCCGGCTCGCCGGCGTTGCAGATCGTCGTGTTCGGCCTGACGCTGCTGCTCCTGGGGTTCGTATCCGACGTCGTGTACGCCCTCACCGCCGGCACCCTCGGCACCCGCCTGACCAGGGGCGCCAAGGCCCTGCGGTACGTCAGCGGCGTCGTCTACCTGGGGCTCGGCGTGGCCATGGCGTTCGCCGGGAGAAAATGACCTATGGCGCCGAGGAAGCAGCAGGAGATCTTCGACGCGACGTTGTGGATGGTCGCGGAGAAGGGCTACGACGGGCTGACCGTCGAGGGGGTCGCCGAGCGCTCGGGGGTCAACAAGACGACGATCTACCGGTGGTGGCCGTCCAAGGCGGCGTTGCTGGGGGCCGCGCTGGTCGAGTCCGGCGTGCTGGCGTTCGAGCCGCCGGACACCGGGTCGTTCCGCGGCGACCTGGTGGCGCTGGTCGAGCAGATCGGGCGGCTGCTCACCGAGCCGCCCGGCAGCGACATCGCGGTCGCGGCGCTGGCCGCCGCCGTGCGCCATCCCGAGCTCGACGCCGGCCGGTTCTTCGCCGACCGGTTCGCGCGGGAACGCGTGGTGTTCGAACGCGCCGTGCGGCGGGGTGAGCTGAGCGCGTCGGCCGACCCGTTGCTGATCATGGATCTGCTGGGCGGGGCCGTGTGGATGCGCACGGTCTTCCGCGGCCTGCCGCTGCCCGGCGGCTTCGCCGAGAAGGCCGTCTCGGCCCTGCTCGACACCTTGTGAGCGGCTGCGCCCGGGGTGAGCGGGGCCGGGCGGGTCAGCCGGCGGCGGCCAGGGCGGCCGGGATGCGGTCGAGCACCGGGTGCGGCACCAGACCGTAGGCGTAGAAGTCGACCGCCAGCGCGCCCGCCGCCTTCGCGCCCCTGGCCTTGGCCACCAGGCGGTCGGTCGAGTCGCTGTCGGGGTAGCCGGGCCGCAGCACCGCCCGCACCTCGCGGTCCTTGCCCACCGACCGCAGGTAGGCGCCCACGTCGTCGGCCACCCGCGCCGCGTCCCGCGCGTACGCCAGCACGCCGAAGGCGGGCACCAGGTCGCCCAGCGCCACCAGGTCCACGCCGAGCTGCCAGGCGTCGTGGGCGGCCAGGCCCGGCGTCGGCAGGCCGTCCCGGTAGCCCTTCACCGCTCCGGTCGAGTCGATGAAGACCAGCCTGGAGCCCTCTTCCGCGACCGCCGACGACACCTCGGAGACCAGCGTGGTGACGGTCTCCGAGCGCGCCCGCGCGTACGCCACCACCTCGGGCCCGGCGTAGGCGGTGAGCGCCGCCCTGGTCACCTCGCCCTGCGCGGCCGGGTCGCCGTCGAAGACGCCGCCCACGATCCGCGCGCACTCCTCCCGCGCCACCTCGGCGTTCACGCCCAGGTCGGTGGCCCGGCGCATGCAGTAGTCGCAGAAGCAGAGCCCGAACAGGAACGTGTCCATGGGGCCGAGCTGCACGAAGGAGCGCTGCGGCTCGACCGGCGTGAAGTGCAGCGCCTCGGCGACCACGCTCTCGACGCCCAGCCGGGCCACCGCCCTGGCCAGCGCGACGGAGTATTCGCGCACGTCGGGATGGGCCGGGCACAGGTCGACGAGCGAGCCGCGGTCGCCGAAGCAGTCGCGCACGGTCACGTCGGGGTGCTCGTTGCCGAGCGTGGCGTTGCGCAGGAAGACCGTCCAGCCGTGGAGCTTCAGGCCGCGCCCGGCGCACGCCTCGCGCAGCCCGTCGAGGGCGTGGACGTGGCCGGGCACGGGAGCGAGCCGGAGCCCGTCGAACAGCTCGGCCGGCGGGGTGAAGTGCACGCCGTCGTGCCTGACGGTCAGCCGGGACAGTCCGTGCGGGGTGACGTCGCGCGCGCCGTGGTGGACGGCGCCGACCGTGACCCCGCCCACGCCGTACGCGCTGATCCTGTCGAGCACCCGCTCGACGCCCTCACCGTGCAGGTCCTCGGCGAAGACGTATACCGAACTGTCCACGTGCAGACCTTACGCGCTCTTGTGCGCGACGAAGTCGATCTCCACCAGGATGTTCATGAGCTGCGAGCCCACCGTCGTCCGCACCGGGTACGGCTGGGTGAAGTACGACTTGTACACCTCGTTGTAGGCGGCGAAGTCCTCCTTCACGTTCTGGAGGTGGACCGTCGACTTGACGACGTCGTCGAAGCCCAGGCCGTGGGCGGCGAGGATGGCCCCGAGGTTCTTCATCACCTGGTGGGTCTGGGTGGCCACGTCGTCGCCGACGATCTCGCCGGTGTGCGGGTCGAGCGGGCCCATGCCGGAGGTGAAGACGAAGTCGCCCACCACGAGCCCCTGGGAGTACGCCCCGACCGGCGCGGCGCCCTCGGTGGTCTTGAGCTCTTTCTTCACGGAATCTCCCTAGAAATCGGTGTGAATCGTGCCGACGACACGGTAATCCCGGTCCACCAACGGCAGCACGCGCCACTTGTCGAACGCGGTGCACGGATGTGAGATCCCGAAGGCCAGCAGGTCGCCCGGCTTGAGCCCGTCGGCCCGGACGACGGTGTGCTGGTCCTGCATCTTCGTGATCGTGACGCCGCTGCGGCGCGGCACCGGCAGGCCCTCGTCGTAGGGCGCGTCGCGCTTGCCCATGCCCACGATCGCGAGGCCCGGCTCCGGCGTGGACAACACGTGCGCCCACACCTCGAGAGCCGGCCGCAGCTCGCCCGCCATCCGGTTGAACGGCGTGCGCTCCCGGTAGTAGCCGTCGTCGTGGGTGACGTACGCGCCGCTGCGCAGCAGGATCCTGGCGTGCGTGGTGACCAGCTCGCGGCCGATCACGTCGAACCACTGGCTGCCGCCGATCGTCAGGATCGGGTTGCGCACGCGGACGTGCTCGACGGCCTCCTGCAGCCCGCCCAGGTACCGCCGCACCTCGTCGGCGCTCTTCAGCGCCCCTTCGTACCCGGCGACGCCGGCCAGCTCGACGCCGGGCGTCTCCTGCGCGTACGCGGCCACCTTCAGCAGCTCGTCGAGCGTGCGGCAGCCGGCTCGTCCGCCTTCGTGCCCGAGCTCCACCAGCACCCGGAACGGCCGGGTCGAGGCGTGCCGGGCCAGGATGTCCACCCCGGCCTCGGAGTCGACGAAGCTGAGGAAGTCGAAGGCGGGGTCGCGGTCGAGCTCTCCGGCGGCCCAGGTCAGCCCGGCGGTGTCGACGACCTGGTTGGCCACCATGATCCGGTCGCCACCGTAGCCGCGGGCGATCCTGGCCTGCCGGGTCGTGGCGACCGTCAGCCCCCAGGCGCCCGCTTCGAGCTGCATCGCGGAGATCTCTGGCGACATGTGCGTCTTGACGTGCGGGGCCAGCTCCATGCCGTGGTCGCGGGCGAAGGCCGCCATCGTGGCCACGTTGTGCTCCAGCGCGTCGCGGTGCACGATCATCAGCGGAAAGCCGAGCTCGCCGTCGAGGACGGACTGCCCAAGGATCACCTGCACGACACCCCCTTTTATCCGCGTCTGACCTTATCCCAGGCGGGATCAGCGTGATCGAAGCGCCCGTCCGGGGTTGGCCCCGGTCAGCTCGCCGCCGGTCAGCACCCGTACGCCGGAGACGAGCACGTCGTCCACGCCGTGCGCGGGGGTGCGCGGATCGGCGTACGTCGACCGGTCCGACACCGTGAGCGGGTCGAACACCACCAGGTCGGCGACGTGTCCGGGGCGTACCAGCCCGCGCCGGTCGAGCCCGAACCGCCGGGCCGGGTGGGAGGCCAGGTGCACGACCGCCTGCTCCCACGTCCAGTCGCCCAGCTCGCGGACGTGCCGGCCGAGGAACCTGGCGAAGGCCCCGAACCCGCGCGGATGCGGATGACCGCCCACGTAGATGCCGTCGGAGCCGCCGGTGTGGGCGGGATGGCGCAGGATCCGGCGTACGGACTCCTCACCCGCCGGGCCCTCGTCGGGACGCGCGGAGACGCACCCGGCCTCCAGCCGCGTCGCCACCAGCAGGTGGCGACAGAACGCGGCGGGCGTCATGCCGGCCCGCTCCGCGGCGTCCGGCAGGGCGAGCCCTTCGGCCCATTCCAGGCCGGGCGCGTGGGAGACGGTCAGCCGGGGGTAGACCTCGCCGAGCCCCGCCCACCAGTCGTCCAGCTCGGGCGAGGCGATCATCTCCAGCGCCGCGTCGGTGTCGGCGCCCGGCACGGACGGCGGCAGCACCACCATGGCCAGGATCGTGCTGCCGCGCAGGTAGGGATAGGTGTCGAAGGTGAGGTCGACGCCGTCGTCGTGCGCCCTGCCGACCAGCGGCAGCAGCACGTCGGCCGGCCCGTGCAGGTGGGAGACGTGCACGGCCGCGCCGGAACGGCCGGCGATGTCCACGACCTCCGCCATGCCGACCCCGGCGTTCGCGCCGTAGGCCCGCATGTGGGTGACGTACGGCAGGCCGCCGAGCGGCGCGCACAGGGCGGCCAGCTCGGCGGCGTCGGCGTACCGGCCCGGCAGGTACTCCAGCCCGCTGGACAGCCCGACCCCGCCCTCGGACAGGCCGCGCTCCACCCGCTCGACCATCGCGGCCAGCTCCGCCCGCGAGGCCGGCTCCGGCGAGGGCCCGAGCACGTCGTAGCGGATCGTGCCGTGCGGTAGCAGGTAGGCCGTGTTCAGCGCCACCGCGCGGTCGTAGCCGTCGAGCAGCTCGGCCACGCTCAGCGGCCCCTCGTGCAGGGCGCCGTTGACGGCGGCGAAGTAGCGGGAGGCGTAGGCGACGGTCTCCGCCGACCCCGGCGCGAAGGACAGACCATCCTGCCCCAGGACGAACGTGGTCACCCCCTGCCGCAACGCCGCGAGCTGCACGGCCGGGTCGAAGACGGCGGCGTCGCCGTGGGCGTGGCAGTCGACGAAGCCCGGCGCGACGAACCGGCCGGTCGCGTCGATCACCGTACCGGCCTGCGCGCCGCCCAGCCGGCCGACCGCCGCGACCTCGTCGCCCGCGATGCCCACATCCGCCCGGTACGGCGGCGCGCCCGTGCCGTCGAGCACCCGGCCGCCGCTGATGACTACGTCGAACCTCACACCAAGATTCAATCAGAGCCGCGCGAGGACGCCGATGGGCACGTCGTCGAGCGGACGACGGGCCGCTCGGCCAGCAGGTCCCTGGCCCGCGCGCGGGCGAGGTTCCAGCCGTTCCACGGGTCGGCGCGGTCGAGCCCGTTGGCGCGGACCACGTCGGCCAGCACGCAACTGCGCTGCGGCTCGGGCAGCCGGTCGAGCGCGGGCACGGCCTCCGCGCCGAGGTCGCCCAGGTAGTCGGAGTCCATGTTGGTCACGCCGCGCACCTCGACCTGGGTCTGCGCGACCTGCAGATCGGGGTTCACCATCGCGAACGCCCCCAGGCCGAGCCCGGTGACCAGGACGATCGTGCGCGGCAGCCAGCCGGAGCCGCGGCCCGCCAGGCGTACCGCCCCGGCCAGCAGCACCAGCGCGAACAGCGCGCCCAGCCACCACACCGTCGCCTGCACCGAGATCCGCAGCCGCGACAGGCCGTAGGCGTCGGTGTAGAGGCTCATCCGGTGCAGGGCCGAGGCCAGCACCACCAGGGTCAGCCCGCACAGCACGCCCAGCATGACGGCCAGCAGCCAGCGCTCGCCGCGCTCGGTCCGCAGCAGCCCCCCGGCCACCGCGACGATGCCCAGCACGAACACGCTGACCACCACGAGCTGGAAGAACCCCTGTCTGGCGTACTCGGCGTAGGTCAGGCCCGCCGTCCGCAGCACCCAGCCGTCGCCGCCGAACAGCACCCTGATCTGGACCGCCACGAACGCCGAGAACAGCAGGTTCACCCCGACCAGCGGCACCAGCCACACGATCCTGCTCACGCCGAACTTGTGCTCAGGACCGACCGGGTCGATCACCGGCCGCAGCGCGACCAGCACCGTCGCGGCCAGCAGCACGGCGACGAACCCGAAGACGAAGATCCGCAAGGGCGCCGAGTCGGCCCAGGCTGGGGTGCTGGTCAGGCGCTCGACGTACGCGGCGAACACCGCGTCGGCCGAGGCGAACAGCAGCCCGAACACCAGCACCAGCACGACCGTGATGCCGAGCCCCGCGAGCACCGGCAGGATCCGCCGCCTGGCGGTCAGCTTCCGCAACGGCCCGGCGAGGAACCACGGCACCGGGCCGAGCGCGAGCACCACGGACATGCCGCCCCTGATCACGCCCAGCCATCCCGCCCCCGCCCCGGACACCGCCAGCGCGCCCAACCCGGCCCCCGCCATGAGCAGGACCGCGACCAGCCAGTCCGCGTCGCGCACGGCCGTCATGGAGATCAGCCAGTACGCCGTCATCCCGAACGCCAGCGTCCAGGGGGTCATCCTGCGCAGCACGGCCGGCAGCGCCGCCGCGCCGAGCACCATCGCGACGAGCACGATCCCCAGCCCGACCTGCGCGTCGGGCAGCGCCACGGCGGCGAACACGCCCGCGCCGGCGGCGGCCGGCAGCAGCCAGCGCGGCGGGGCCGGCAGCTCGGGCCTGGGGAAGAGCGGCGGCGGCACGTACACCTGCCCACCCCCGCCCCCACCCCAAGCCGCGGCCCGCCCCGCCACCGCCCCTTGGTAGGCGGCGCCCTGGTGTGCCGCGCCGCTCTGGTGCGCCGTGCCTTGGTAGGCGGCGCCCTGGGTGGGGGTAGCTTCGTGCGTGGTGGCCCGGTACGCGGCGCCCTGGTAGGCGGCCTGGTAGGCCGCCGCCCTGCGTACCGAGCTCGCGCCCAGCGCCATGCCGAGCGCGCCGCCCAGGGCGGTCACCATGACAAGGGTGACGAGCGCGAGGCCGTCGCCGACGGTCATCGAGACCAGCACGGCCGCGAACAGACCGCCCAGGAAGCCGACGATCATCCCGAGAACCCCGCCGCCGACCATCCTGGCCAGCCCCCCACCCCCCACCGCCGAAGGAACCGCACCCGCCGACGCGGGCTGCGCCGGACCGGCTCCCTGATACGCCCCGCCCCCCGCGGGCAGGCCGGACCCTGCGGAGATGCCAGGCCCTGTGGCGGTCCCAGGCCCTGTGGGGGCCCCTCTGAGGGTGCCGGACTCTGCGGGTACGCCGACCCCTCTGGAGGTGCCGGACGCCGCGGGCGGGCCTGGGTCCGTCGTTGCGGAAGCGGGCGGCGGCGTGTCCTCGGCCGAGGACGGGCGAGCCGGCGTTCCTGAGGCTGCCGTGCCCTCCCCTGCCGCGTTCTCCCCCGCCATCGCGCCCTGAGCCGCCATCGCGCCCTGATCGGCCGTGATGCCCTGCTCCACCGCCATCCCCGGGCCCTCCGTGATGCCCTGTCCCACCGTCGTGTCCGGACCCGCAGTCGTACCCTGGCCCGCCGTCGCGTCCTGGCCCGCCGGGGTGCTGAGGGGCGGGGTGGGGACGGCGTGGTCGTCGCCGGGCGCGTTGGGGGCGGTGGCTGGGGGGAGGGGGTCCCTCAGGTGGTCGGTGCGGCCTCGGTTCGCCCCCGTGTCGAACGGTGTGTCCGTCATCGTCGTCCTTCCTGGTAGATCGACGACCATGCGGCACCCCGCGCAGTCGTCGATGCGGATCGACCCCCCGTGCAGCTCCACGACCTCCTTGACGATCGCCAGCCCCAGCCCCGCGCCCCCGGAGTCGGCCGCGCGCCCCGCGTCCAGCCGGGAGAACCGTTCGAACACCCGACCCCGGGCCGCCTCCGGGATGCCCGGCCCCTGGTCGGCCACCACCAGCCGAGCCCCGTCCCGCTCCGCGCCGCACGCCACCGTCACCACGCCCCCGGGAGGGCTGTGCCGTACGGCGTTGTCCAGCAGGTTCGCCAGCACCTGCGCCAGCAGGTCAGGATCGGCCCGCACGCCCAGCCCGCCGGGCACCGACGCCTCGATCGTGACGTCCTCGCGGGCCAGCGACGCCTCCCGCACGGCCTGCTCGACCAGCGGCGCCAGCGCGACGGCCTCGGGCTCGATCAGCCGGACGCCGGAGTCGAGCCTGGACAGGTCGAGGAGCTGGGCCACCAGACGGCCGAGCCGTTCGGTCTGGGCGAGCGCGGTCCTCATGGTGACCGGGTCGGGCGCGGAGACGCCGTCCACGACGTTCTCCAGCACCGCGCGCAGGCCGGTGATGGGGGTGCGCAGCTCGTGGCTGACGTTCGCGACGAGCTCGCGCCGCTGCCGGTCCACCGCGCCGAGGTCGGCGGCCATTGCGTTGAACGCCCTGGCCAGCTCGCCCACCTCGTCCCGCGAGGTGGCGCTGACCCGCAGGCCGTAGCTGCCCTTGGCGATCGTCTGGGCGGCCCTGGCCATCTGACGCAGCGGCTTGGTCATGCCCATGGCCAGCACCTGAACCATGATCAACGCGAGGATGACCGCGACCACGATCCGGACGTCCCGGGTGAACCCGGCGTTCAGCCCGACTTCGTTCACCACGAACGCGGTGCCCACCGCCAGCACGATGACGATGCCGAGCTTGACCTTGATGCGGCCGAGGAAGTCGAGCGGCCTCATTGCCGGACCAGGGCGTAACCCACGCCGTGGACGGTGCGCACCACGTCGGAGCCGAGCTTGCGGCGCAGCGCCCGGACGTGGCTGTCCACGGTCCTGGTCGCGGCGGCCTCGGAGAAGCCCCACACGTCCGACAGCAGCCGCTCGCGCTCGAAGACCTGCCCGGGGCGCTCGGCCAGCCGCCGCAGCAGGTCGAACTCGGTCCTGGTGAGCTGGGCCTCGATCCCGCCCACGAACACCCGGCGCGCGGCCGTGTCGATCTCCACCTCGCCGACCCTGATCACCGTGTCCTCGACGGCGAGCTGGGCCGCCCGCTCGACCCGGCGCAGCAGCGCGTGGATCCTGGCCACCAGCTCGCGCATGCTGAACGGCTTGGCCAGGTAGTCGTCGGCCCCCACCCCCAGCCCGACCAGCACGTCGGTCTCCTCGCCGAGCGCGGTCAGCATGAGGACGGGCACCGGCCGCGCCGCCTGCATCCTGCGGCACACCTCAAGCCCGTCCAGACCGGGCAACAGCCGGTCGAGGATCACCAGATCGGGCTCCGCCTTCCCGTACTGGACGAGGGCGTCCTGCCCGTCGCCCGCCACCCGGACGTCGAAACCCTCGGCGGCCAGCCTGTTCCGCACGGCCAGGGCGATCGTCACATCGTCCTCGACCACGAGGACGCGCCGCTGCTCTGCCACGCACGAAAGCCTAGAAGTGCGCTGTGCAGACGGCACTCCATAATTTGTGCACATCTGGTGCAGACTTGCGGCGTGAACACCGCTGGCTACCTCAGCCGTCTGGGCCTGTCCCACCTGATAGGCGCCCCCGCGAGCGCCGAGGGCCTGCGCGCGCTGCACGTCGCGCACGTCGAGAAGGTCGCCTACGAGGCGCTGGAGATCTGGCTCGGCCGCCCCACCTCCCTCGATCCCGTCGAGTCCGCCGAGCGCATCATCAGGGGCCGCGGCGGCTACTGCTACCACCTGAACGGCGCCTTCTCCGAGCTGATCAGGAGCCTCGGTTACGACGTCACGAGGCACGTCGGCGGCGTGCAGAACCCCGGCAGCGAGCCCGGCGTCACCGGCAACCACCTCGTGCTGACCGTGCGCGGCCTGCCGAGCCACGACAACCCGGGCGGCGAGTGGCTGGCCGACCTCGGCCTCGGGGACGGCGTGCACGAGCCGCTGCCGCTGGTCGCGGGCGCGTACCGGCAGGGGCCGTTCACGTACGTCCTGCGGCCGTCGCAGGTCGCGCCCGGCGGATGGCGGTTCGACCATGACCCGAGCGGTTCGTTCGTAGGGATGGATTTCGAGCGGACCCCAACAGAGATGTCCGCCTTCGCTGATATGCACAACCATTTGTCGACGTCGCCGTCGTCGGGGTTCGTGCGCACCGCCGTCGTGCAGAGGCGCGACGCCTCGGGCGTGGACACGCTGCGCGGGCTCGTCCTGACCCGCGTCGGCGCCGGCAGCCACTCGATCACCCTGGACACGGCGCGCGACTACTACGCGGCGCTGGCCGACGTGTTCTCGCTGACCTTCGACGACCTGACCGACCAGGACGCGGAGCGGCTCTGGAGCAGGCTGCACGACGCCCACGAGGCGTGGCTGACCGGCCGGACCGCGTGATGGCCGGGCGGGCCGGGCGAGCGCTATCGTGCACTCGACATGGCTGAGACCAGGAAGCTGGCCGGGCGCTACCGGCTGCTCAACCCCCTGGGCGCGGGGTCCGTACGGCTGGCCTTCGACGAGACGGAACACCGCGACGTCGCGGTCAGGGAGCTGCGCATCCCGCCCGAGCTGCGCGAGTCCGCGCTGCACGAGGCGCGCCGGGCCGCGGGGCTGCGGCACGCCTCGATCGCCCGGGTGCTCGGCGTGCTGGTCGAGGACCGGGTGCCGTGGCTGGTCATGGAGTTCGTCTCGGGGGTGTCGCTGGAGCAGGCCGTACGCGCCCGGCAGCCGCTGCCCGTCGTCCAGGTGGCCAGGATGGGCGTCTGCGTGTTGTCGGCGCTGTCCGTGGCGCACGCGGCCGGGATCGTCCATGGGCAGGTCAGCCCCGGGAACGTGCTGCTGACCAGCACCGGGAGGGCGGTGCTCACCGGGTTCGGGGTGCCGAGCCTCAGCATGCGGCCCTCGGCCGACCTGTGGTCGCTGGCGGCCACGCTGCACTTCGCCGTCGAGGGCCGTCCGCCCGGCCAGGTGCCCGCCGAGGGCGCCGACCCGCTGCGGTCGCTGATCCGCGCCATGCTGCATCCCGCCGGGTCGCCGCCGGTGGAGGTGGTCCGCGAGACGCTGGAGCGGCTGGCTCTCGACCAGCCGCTCGACCAGGTCGTCCGCGCCCTTGGACCGCTCCCGCCCGCCGAGGTGGCCGAGATCGGGCTCGCCCTGCTCGACCAGCTCCAGGCCATGGGCGGCCGGCACGGGGCGGTGCAGCCGAGCGGCGTGCTCATCTCCGACCAGGGGCGGGCCACGCTGGTCGCGCCGCTGCGGTCGGGCACCGTCCCGGCTTACACGGCTCCGGAGGGGGTGGCGAGCCCGGCCGCCGACCTGTGGTCGCTGGGCGCCACCCTGTTCATGGCCGTGGAGGGGGTGCCGCCCGCGCCGGGGGCGTCGCTGGCGCGGGCCGGGGCGCTGGCTCCCGTCCTGGTGCGCCTCCTGTCGGGCAATCCGGCCGACCGTCCCGCCCCCGAAGTCCTCCGGCACGAGCTGCGGGCGGTCATGGGCCCGCGCCGGTGACCGGCGCGCCCGTCCTGCCGCGCCTCGCCGGCGCCCGCGCCCCCACGCGGGACGCCGGCCGGTGGTGGCCGGTCGTGCCCGCGGCCGTCGCCGCCGCGGCCGGGTTCTGGGGGTTGTCGGTGCCGTCGTTGTGGCGGGACGAGTCGGTCAGCGCGCTGGTCGCGCGCATGCCGTTCGGCGAGCTGCGCCGTTTCCTCGCCGACCTCGACGCCGTCCACGCCCTCTACTACCTGCTCCTGCGGCCCTTCGCCGCGCTTCCCTGGACGCCGGAGATCGCCGTCCGCCTGCCCTCGGTGCTCGCCTTCACGGCCGCCGCGCTCGGGGTCGCGGCCCTGGGCCGCCGCCTGGCCGGCACCCCCGCCGGCCTGTACGCCGGTCTGCTGTACGCCCTCACCCCCATCGCCGCCCGGTACGCCCAGGAGGCCCGCTCGTACGCCCTGGTGAGCGCGGTCGCCGTGCTGGCCACGTGGCTCCTGGTCAAGCTGCTCGACCGTCCCGGCGCGGGGGTTTGCGCGGCCTACGGCGCGAGCGTGGCCCTGCTCGGCTGGCTGCACCTGTACGCCCTGCTGCTCGTCCCCGCCCACCTGCTCACCGCCTGGCTGCCCGCCCTCCGCCGCCCGCTCACGAACCCGATGCCCGCCGTCGTGCGGTCGGCGGTCGCGGTCGGCGCGGCGGGGGCGGCTCTCGTGCCGCTGCTCGTCCTGGCCGCCGGTCAGCGGGACGCCCAGGTGTTCTGGCTCAGGACCCCCGGCTGGGCCGAGCTGGCCGCCTTCCCCGGCGACGTCGCGGGGGCGGGCGCGGTCGTGCTGTTCGCCGCCGCTGTGTGGGGAGCCGTACGCGCCCCGGCCGTGGCGGTGTGGGCGGTGCTGCCGGTGGCGCTGTCGTTCGCGATCTCCCAGGTCCAGCCCGTCTACCATCCGCGTTACGTGCTCTTCGCGGTGCCGCTGCTGGCGTTGCTCGCCGGGATCGGCCTGGCCGGGGTGCGGTGGCGGGCCGTGCCGGTCGCCGTCCTGGTGTTGTTCGCCGTGCTCGTGTTCCCCGCGCAGGCGGCGATGAGGCAGCCCGCCGCCCGTCCCGACGACCTGCGTACGCTGGCCGCCACGCTGGCCGCGGAGGAACGTCCGGGCGACCGGGTGTTGTTCGTGCCGCAGCGCTTCCGGCTGTTCGTGGCCGTGTACGGCGCCCCGTACGACCGCCTGACGGACCTCACCCGCGCGCCCGGCGCGCCCGGCCCGCGCACCGCCGCCGAACTGGACGCGGCCCTCAAGGGCGTGGACCGGGTCTGGCTCATCTCCCCCCGAATAGGGACGAAGTACGCCGACGACGAGCGCTACCGCACCCTCAAAGGAACGCTTGTCCCAGGACAGACCCGCACATACGGCTCGATCCACCTCACCCTCTGGTCCCGCAACAATTGAGATACATCGCGTCATGGAACCTCAGGCACGGGTCCACTCGTTGGACGGGCGACGCAGAATGTGGGAGAGGCGGGGCGCGGGCTCCGCGTTCGGAGGAAGCCAGGGATGTCGCCAGTTCAGAAGTACGTCATCGGCGCAGGCGCCGCGGTTCTGCTCTCGCTGATCTTCTTGCCGGGCTGGATCACCCTGCTGGTGGTGCTCGGCGCGGTCGCGGCGCCGGTGGTCGGCTACCTCATGCTCGACCCGTCGCAGCGCGAGCGGCTCAAGCGGGCCCGCAGGCGCGGGATCGGCGGCTGAGGCCCGCGGGCCGCGGCGGGGGTCGTCAGGCCCTCGCCGCGCTCAGCTCCGACCGCACCCGGCTGTGCACCCTGCGCTCCACGTAGAACGACAGGAACGGGACCGTGCCGCCGAGCATGACCCCGAGCATGTACGGCCAGCTCCAGCGCGCCTTCATGCCCAGATTCATGACGGTGATGAGGTAGATCATGTAGAGGCCGCCGTGGATGGGCGCGACGATCTTCGACAGCTCGGCGGCGCCGAAGCCGTAGCGCAGCACCATCGCGACGCACAGGATGAGCAGCATGACGCCGACCACGTAGGCGAGCACCCGGAAGGGCTTGAGAGCCGATTCCACCGTTAACCTTCCAGAACCATCTCGGGGGACTTGTCGCGGTCCCGATCCGCCCGTACGGCGTCGCGTACGAAGTGGAACCACATGAAGACGGCGAATCCAGCGAAGATCCACCAGTTTGCGGCATAAGCCAGGTTACGCCAGGTCAGCGTGCCGCCGACCTCCGGCGGCCGGATCTTCACCTGCGTGAGCGAGCCGGACGGCGGCTGCGCCACCATGAAGCCGGTCCGCAGCTTCTGCCCGGCCCACAGGTTGATCAGCTCGCCGGTGGACACGGTCTGCACCTGCCCCTGAGGCAGCCCCTCGGCCCGCCGCTGGACGCTGTCGGTGCCCTGCTGGCCCCGCAGCCGCCCGTGCACCGTGACCCGGCCCTGCGGCACGGCGGCGACGCCCGGATCGTCCGCGCCGGCCGCCCATCCGCGCACGACCGGCATCAGCGTGCCGTCGTCGAGCCTGATCGGGGTGAGCACCCAGTAGCCGTGGCCGCGCGAGACGTTGCCGCCGGGCGCGTCGACGTCGGGCCGCCGGTCGGCGACCAGGAGCTGCCGGGCGGCCTCGTACGTGCCCTCGGCGGCGACCCTGCGGCCGACGGCCTCGCCGTCCATCTGCCCGCCCACCTGGGCCAGCGTGGCGACCCCCACGGGAGCCGGATCGACGGCCGCGTGCGGCTTGCCGGAGTCCTGGAACACGCCGAGCTGCCAGCGGCCGAGCAGGATGAAGGCGACGAGGACCCCGATCGTCAGCAGATGCAGCCCCACGACGCGGGGTGAGAGCAGGGTCCGGAGCATGCCTCAAAGCTATCCGCCGGGTGGAGTGGTCCCCTCATCAGCCCATGCCTATAGGTAGTGGCAAAGGGGTGCAAATGGACCATGTCATGGCGCTAGGCTGCTGGCCATGTCTGACCAGCATATCGATCCCGCGGGCAACACCCAGCAGTTCCGCGCCTTCGCACAGCGCCAGGAGCAGGAGGCCGCGGCGGCCCCCAAGAAGTCGCCGCTGGTGCCGATCCTCGCGGTCGCCGTGGCCGTCGTGATCATCGGCGTCGCCGCCTTCCTGCTGCTCCGCTAACACCCAACCGCATACGGTCACCCCACCCGCCCCGACGCCGTGGCGGGTCTTTGCCGTTTCCGCACATGCTGGACATACCGGCCAGTCGGTTTGGCGGGCTCATATCTGGACACCCCCTGGACCGGCAGCCAGCGGCTGACTACATTGGACAACATGTCCAATACACCGGACATCGAGCCGGTCAGGAGGTTCAGTGGCTGAGCCAGGAGTGGTGATCATCGGCACCGGCTTCGCCGGGATCGGCATGGCGATCAAGCTCAAGGAGGCGGGCTACCACGACTTCGTGATCCTGGAGAAGGCCGCCGACCTCGGAGGCACCTGGCGGGACAACACCTACCCCGGGTGCGCGTGCGACGTGCCGTCGCACATGTACTCCTACTCGTACGAGCTCAACCCCGGCTGGACGCGGATGTTCGCCCCGCAGGCCGAGATCCGGGACTACGTACGCACGTGCGCGGACAAGTACGGAGTGACCCCCCACATCCGCTACAACAAGCACGTCACGTCCCTGGAGTACGACGACGACCGCCGGAACTGGACGGTCACCACGGACGACGGCGCAACCATGCGGACGAACGCCATCGTTTCCGGCATCGGCGCCCTCCATATCCCGAAATTTCCGGAAATTGTGGGGAGGGAATCCTTCGCCGGCCCCTCCTTCCACTCCGCCGAATGGGACCACTCGGTCGACCTCACCGGCAAGCGCGTCGCCGTCGTCGGCACCGGCGCCTCCGCCGTCCAGTTCGTCCCCCAGCTCGCCCCCCGGGTGCGCGAGCTGACCGTCTTCCAGCGCACGCCGCCGTGGATCCATCCCAAGCCCGACTTCGCCTTCTCCCCCGCCGCCCGGCGCGTCCTGGCCCTGCCGGGCATGGCGCGGGCCCTGCGCGCGGCCGTCTACTGGGCGCTGGAGAGCCGGGCGCTCGGCTTCGCGGTGCACCCGCGCCTGATGAAGGCGCACGAGGCGCTGGCGCTCAGGCATCTGGCGGCGCAGGTGCCCGATCCGGGCCTGCGCCGCAGGCTGACGCCCGACTACACGATCGGCTGCAAGCGCGTGCTGATCTCCAGCGACTACTACCCGGCCCTGACCAGGCCGGACGTCACCCTCGTCACCGACGGCATCGCCGAGATCCGGCCCCGCTCGATCGTGACCGAGACCGGCGAGGAGCACCCGGCCGACGTGATCGTCTACGGCACCGGCTTCAAGGTCGTCGAGGCCCTCCACGAGCAGCGCATCACCGGCCGGAACGGCCTGAAGATCCAGGACGCCTGGCAGAACGGCATAGAGGCCTACCACGGCATCACCACCGCGGGCTTCCCGAACCTGTTCTTCCTGCTCGGCCCGAACACCGGCCTCGGGCACAACTCGGTCGTCTTCATGATCGAGTCGCAGGTCCGCTACGTCATCGAGTGCCTGCGCCTGCTCTCCAGGACCCAGGCCAGGGCGCTGGACGTCAGGAAGGACGCCCAGGACGCCTTCAACCGCCGGCTGCGCGCGCGCCTGGACCCGCTCGTGTGGAACGCGGGCGGCTGCCGCTCCTGGTATCTGGACGAGCACGGAGTGAACCGGACGATCTGGCCGGGCTTCACCTTCGAGTACTGGGCCCGTACGCGGAAGGTGCGGCCGGAGGCGTACGAGCTCATCTACTGAGGAGTCACCTGCGGCCCAGCGCCTTGAGCTGGACGGGGGTGAGCGCGGAGACGTTCTGGTCCACCGGCGCGTCGGCGTACTGGTGGATGGTCCAGGTCTTCCAGTCGGCGGGGGCGGTCACCTGGCCGGGGCCCTTGCCGTAGCGGGCCACCCACAGCGGGTACCGCTGGAGGCCGTGGCCGTACTCGTCAGGCGGTTCCGCCCGGCGGCATGGCGCGTCGCGATGCCCGTTACAACCCCGTGACCTGGGCAAACATTCCCTCATGCCGGAGTCAAGCCGAGACTCCCGGCGAGGGCGGCGGCCCGCGGGGGGCCGCCGCCGTGCGCGCTAGCGCGGGTTCACGACCAGGGCGCTGCCGCCGCCCCGCCGTACGGGCTCGGCGACGGCCTGGACCAGGCCGTGGCCGCGCAGTTCCAGCGCCGTGGCCGCGCCGATCTCCGGGTTCAGCACGAAGCCGTGGCCCTTGGCCTCCAGCTCGGTCCGGTACTTGTCGAGGAACGCCTGCTCGGCCTGCGTCTGGGCGGTGTTGCGCTGCGTGGCCCGCGGCGCGGCGAGCGCGTCGGGCAGGCTCATGCCGAATTCGTACCGGTTGACCAGGATCTGCAGCACGGTCGTGATGATCGTCGAGCCGCCCGGCGAGCCCGCGGCCAGCACCGGCCTGCCGTGGTCGAACACCAGCGTGGGCGCCATCGACGAGCGCGGCCGCTTGCCGGGGCCGGGCAGGTTGGGGTCGCCGGGGGCGGGGCCGAAGGTGAAGTCGGTCAGCTCGTTGTTGAGCAGCACGCCGCGGCCCGGCACCACGATGCCGTTGCCGCCGGTCGACTCGATGGTGAGGTTGTAGGCGACCACGTTGCCCCAGCGGTCGGCGACGACCAGGTGCGTGGTCTCCGGCCCCTCGTCCGCGATCGGGGTCGCGGTGCCGGTCGGGGTGGCGCAGGCGCCGTACGTGCCGTCGGGGCTGCCGGGGGCGACCGGGCTGGTCAGGGCCCGGTCGCCGATCAGGCAGGCGCGCTCCTTGGCGAACCCGTCGGACAGCAGCTCGCGCAGCGGCACGCCGGGGATGTCGCCGACGTAGGCGTTGCGGTCGGCGAAGGCCAGCCTGGACGCCTCCAGGTACTCGTGCAGGCCCACCTTGGGCAGGGCTTCGAGGATGTTGAGCGCCTCGCCGACGGTCGAGCCGCCCGAGGACGGCGGGGCCATGCCGTAGACGTCCATGCCGTTGTAGGAGATCTTGGTGGGCTCGCGCAGGAGGGCGCGGTAGTCCCGCAGGTCCGACAGCTCCATCAGGCCGGGCCTGACGTTGCGGGTGCTGCCGGGGGTGACCGGCGGCTTCTTCACCGTGGCCACGATCTCCGCGCCGAGCCCGCCGCCGTACAGCCAGCCGGGGCCGCGCCGGGCCAGTTCCCGGTACGTGTTCGCCAGCTCCGGGTTCTTGAACACCGAGCCGACCGGCGGCGGGGCGCCGTTCGGCAGGTAGAGCCGGGCCGTCGAGGCGATGTCCTTGAAGCGGCCGGCGTTCGCGGCGGTCTGGTCGTGGAACGTCTGGTCCACGACGAAGCCGCGGGAGGCCACCTCGATGGCGGGCTGGAGCGCCTGGCCGAGCGAGACCGTGCCGAACCGGCGCAGGGCCAGGTCCCAGTGCGCCAGCGTGCCGGGCACGCCCGCCGACAGGCCGCTGGTGACGCCCTCGTCGAACGGGATGCCCTCGAAGCTGGACGCGGTCATCGCGCGCGGGGCGGTCTCGCGGCCGTCGATGGTGACGACCTTGCGCTGCCTGGCGTCGTACAACACCATGAAGCCGCCGCCGGTCAGGCCGGCCGAGTACGGCTCGGTCACCCCGAGCACGGCTCCGGCGGCCACGGCCGCGTCGACGGCGTTGCCCCCGCGTCTCAGCACGGAGATCGCGGCCTTGCTGGCGTCGAGGTCGACGGTGGCGACGGCGCCTCCGTACCCCTCGGCGACCGGGGCCTTCTGCTGGGGGCCCGCCGACGCGTGGGGGCCCGCCGACGCGGGCGCGGCGGGCAGGAGTGAGATGAGGACTGCTGCTGCGGAGAAGATCACACGGCGCATGGTGTCCACGATGACCCAGCTACGCCCGTCGTGGTAGGGCCCCCTCGGACAAGGGGATGATGTCGCGGGCGCCGCAGGTGGCCTAGCGTGGAGGCGTGCGCTGGAAGTCCGGTTTCGACCCTTATCTCGCCCTGATCGTGGCGGTCGCCCAATTGGTGATCGCCCAAGGTGCGACGTGGGGCCAGCAGCGCCTCCTGCGGGAGCCGCTCGACCCCTACGCGTACGCGTTGCTGCTGGTCGGGCCGCTGACCATCCTCTTTCGCAGGCGGTTCCCGCTGCTGACGGTCTCCGTCGCACTCGCCGCGATGGACCTGTTCCTCATCGGCGGCTACGCCTACGGCCCCGCCTTCCTCAGCCCGGGCGTCCTGCTGTTCCTCCTGGTCACGGGGGGAAGGCGGCTGATGGCCTGGACGATGGCGACCATGACGGTGGCCTCGCTGCTCAGCTACGCCTGGTGGGTGGGCAACCGCGACCTGTTCCACAGCGTGGCGATCCTGGCGTTCATCCTGCTGTTCATGGTCGTGGCCGAGCTGGTCAGGATCGTCAGGGAGCGCCAGGCCGAGCGCGAGCGCGTCGCGGAGGAGGAGGCCAGGCGGCAGGCCAGCGAGGAGCGCCTGACCATGGCCCAGGAGCTGCACGACGTGCTCGCGCACAACATCTCGCTCATCCACGTGCAGGCCAGCACCGCGCTGCACCTCATCGACGCCAACCCCGAACAGGCCCGCTCGGCCCTGGCCACGATCAAGACGGCGTCCAAGGAGGTGCTGGGCGAGATGCGCTCGGTGCTCAACGTGCTGCGCGAGGGCGCCCCGCGTTCCCCGACGGCCGGGCTCGACCGGCTCGACGACCTCGTCCAGCGGTCGGGGATGGAGGTCTCGCTCAGGCGGGTGGGGTCGCGGCCGCTGCCGCCGCAGGTCGAGCGGGCCGCGTACCGGATCGTGCAGGAGTCGCTCACCAACGCCGCCCGCCACGCGCCCGGCTCGCGGGTGTCGGTACGCCTGGAGTACGGCGCCGCGGAGCTGGTCATCGTGGTCGCCGACACGGGGGCGACCAAGCCCGCCGTGCTGTCGGAGGAGGGCAGCGGCAACGGCATCCCCGGCATGCGCGAGCGCGCCTCCGCCCTGGGCGGCACGCTCGTCGCCGGCCCGTCGGGCGGCGGCTTCCAGGTCGAGGCCCGCCTGCCCCTACCCGAGGAGAACCCAACGTGATCAAGGTGTTGCTCGCCGACGACCAGGCGCTGGTCCGGGCGGGCTTCAAGGCCCTGCTGGACGCCCAGCCCGACATGACCGTGGTGGCCGAGGCGGCCGACGGCGCGGAGGCGGTGCGCCTGGCCGGCGAGCACGCCCCGGACGTCGTCCTGATGGACATCCGCATGCCCGGCACCGACGGCCTGACCGCCACCCGCCGGATGCCGCCCGGGCCGCACATCATCATCCTGACCACCTTCGAGCTGGACGAGTACGTCTTCGAGGCGCTGCGCGGCGGCGCGTCCGGCTTCCTGGTCAAGGACACCGAGCCGGCCGAGCTGATCCAGGCCGTGCGGGTGGTGGCGGCGGGCGAGGCGCTGCTGTCGCCGAGCGTGACCCGGCGGCTGATCGCCGAGTACGCCTCCCGCGCCAAGGAGCCGGTCGCCACCCAGGGCCTGGACCAGCTCACCGAACGCGAGCGCGAAGTGCTCTCCCTGGTCGGCACGGGCATGACCAACGACGAGATCGCCGCCAAGCTGTTCATGTCGCCGGCCACGGCCAAGACCCACGTCAGCCGGGCCATGATGAAGCTGCACGCCCGCGACCGCGCCCAGCTCGTGGTCATCGCCTACGAGTCCGGGCTGGTCAGGCCAGGCTGGCTCTGACGGCGGCCGGTCCCGCCCCGAACCAGGCCCGCGCCGCCTCGGCCAGGCCGCCGGTCCCGGCCCAGGCCACGTACCCGTCGGGGCGGACGAGCAGCACGTCGGCGGGCGGCTCTGCGCACCGCGCCCGCACCACGTCGATCCACCCGCCCTCGGGCAGCGCGGGGGCCGGTCCGTCGCGGAGGTCGAGCAGCACCGGCCGTCCGGCCCGCAGCAGCCCGGACAGCCGCTGCTCCCCCGCCGTGCTCAGCGGCAGGTCGGGGAGGAACCGGCCGGCGAGCGGGTGCGGGTGCTCCAGCCCGCGCGCGGGCGGGTAGCGGGTGTCGGAGCCGTGCAGGAGCGCGGCGAGCCGGCGCAGCGGCTGCTCGTCGGCGAACAGCTCGGCCAGCAGCGCACGCAGGGCCTCGCCGTCCTCGCCGGGGGCCCGTTCCAGGGCCGCCTGGGCGCGGGTCTGCGCGAGTGCCCGCGCGGCCACCGGACGGCGCTCCTCCTCGTAGGTGTCGAGCAGCCCGGCGGGCACCCGTCCGAGCAGCACGGCGGCCAGTTTCCAGGCCAGGTTGGCCGCCTCCGTCAGGCCGACGTTGAGCGCCGACCCGCCGGCCGGGAACAGGTGGGCGGCGTCCCCGGCCAGGAACACCCGTCCGGCCCGGTAACGGTCGGCGAGCCGGGCCTGCGCGACCGTGCCGGACAGCCAGATCGGCTCGCCCAGCGGCAGGTCCCGCCCGATCACCCGGCGTACGGCCGCGCGGAAGTCGTCCGGCGTCACCGGGCCGCCGGGCAGCGTGCCGCGCTCGCGCACGCCCGCGATGAGCACGCCGGGCCGCAACGAGGTGAGCAGCAGGCGGCCGGCCGGGGTGCGGTTCCAGCCGGGTTCCAGGCCCTCGACGCGCGGCGCCTGGAACGGGCCCTGCTCGTCCCGGGCGAAGTGGCCGAGCCGCAGCACCTCGTCGTCGGTGGTACCGGGGAAGCCGATGCCCGCCAGGGCGCGGACGGTGCTGTGCCCGCCGTCGCAGCCGACCACGTACCGGGCACGGGCCCGGCCGGTGGACAGCTCCAGCGTGACGCCCTCCTCGTCCTGGGCCAGGCCGCGGACCTCGTGGCCGCGCCTGATCTCGGCCCCGAGCCGGGCGGCCCGCTCGGTCAGCAGCCGTTCCAGCCGGGGCTGCTGGATCAGCAGCAGCCGCAGCGGCATGTCGTCGTGCCCGGCGAAGCGCAGCGGCACCTGCCCGAACGGGAACCCCGGGGCGGGCCCGGCGAAGCCGCTGCCCTCGGCGAGGAGGCCGAGCAGGCCGCGGTGGCCGAGCAGCTCCACGATCTGCCCGGCGAGCCCGTTGGCCTTGGGCAGCTCGCTCGGCTCCGGGCGTTTGTCCAGCACGATCGGGCGTAAGCCGGCCAGCGCCAGCTCGCCCGCGAGCATGAGCCCGACCGGGCCCGCTCCCACGATCATCACGTCGTCCATGCCTGTCAGGCTAGATTGACAGAATCGGCCCTGTCAATCTAGCCTGACAGCGTGGACATGGAAGAGCTGTCTCAACGCATCAGGTCGAACGACCCCGCTCTCGGCCTGCGGGCGGTGGGCGCGCTGCACCGGCTGGCCGAGCAGGTCGAGGCGGCGTCGGTGGCCGCGGCCAGGGAGCAGGGCTGGACCTGGGAACAGATCGGCGACGCGCTCGGCATGTCGCGGCAGTCCGTGCACGCCAGATACGGAAAGTGAGGATCGCCATGTTCGGCAAGGAGAAGAGCCCCTTCGCCGCCGTCGTCAGCGCGGCGCTCGACGAGGCCAGGCAGCGCGGCGACCGGCGGCTCGGCACCGAGCACCTGCTGCTCGGCCTGCTGCACGATCCCGCCGCCGAGCCGGCGCGGGCGCTCGGCGTCGACCTGGCCGGGGCGCGCGCCGCGCTCGACGAGCTCGACCGCGAGGCGCTGCGCTCGATCGGGCTCGACCTCGGCCAGACACCGCGCGCGACGCCCCGCCGGCATCCGCCGGTGCCCGGCACCGCGCTCACGTCGAGCGCCCGCGCGGTGGTCAACGCCGCCATCGGGGCCACCCGGCGGAAGACCAGGCCGCAGGCGCCCCGCCACCTCCTGCTCGCCCTCCTGGAGCGGGACCGCCACGACCCGGTGGCCCGGCTGATCGACCAGCTCGGGATCGACCGGGCAGCCGTCCGCGCCCGGGTCGCCTGATCGGCGACACGGGAGAAATCCGGTTGAAGCCGCGGCCCGGGCGCTGACATGGTCGGAGGATGCGGCGTACATACGATGACCTGGTCGAGGAGGCCGACACGGTGTCCGTGGCCGGCTGGGACTTCTCCTGGCTGGAGGGCCGGGCCACCGAGGAGCGGCCCTCGTGGGGCTACTCCCGTCTGCTGGCCGGGCGGATGGCGGGGGCGCAGGCGGCGCTCGACGTCCAGACCGGCGGCGGCGAGATCCTGGCCGGGCTGCCCACGTTGCCGAAGGTGACGGTGGCGACCGAGTCGTGGCCGCCCAACCTGGCGCTGGCCGCCGCCCGGCTGCGCCCGCGCGGGGCGTACGTGGTGGCCGACGACGACGAGCCGCGCCTGCCGTTCCGCGACGGCGTCTTCGACCTGGTGGTCAGCCGCCATCCGGTGGCGACCTGGTGGTCGGAGATCGCCCGGGTGCTGCGTCCCGGAGGGTCGTACTTCTCGCAGCAGGTCGGCCCGCGCAGCGTGTTCGAGCTGACGGAGTTCTTCATGGGCCCGCAGGACGGCTCGGCCCGCGACCCGCGCCAGGCCGTGGCGGAGGCGGAGGCGGCCGGGCTGGAGGTGGTCGACCTGCGGGCCGAGCGGCTGCGGATGGAGTTCCGCGACATCGGCGCGGTGATCTATTTCCTGCGCAAGGTGATCTGGATCGTGCCGGGCTTCTCGGTCGGCCGCTACGGCGACAGGCTGCGCGAGCTGCACGAGCTCATCGAGGCCGAGGGCCCGTTCGTCGCCCATTCGTCCAGGTTCCTCATCGAGGCCCGGCGGCCCGAGGCGCACCCGTCCTTCGGACGATGAGACGCACCGGCGCGCTACCTCCTCGGGCGTACGCCGGGGCCGCCTGAGCACTCCCCCGGGCGCAGCGGCGGCGGCTCCCGGCGGGCGATGCGCCGCGCCGCCGGAGGGCGGACCCTGGAGGCAGGACGAAGGAGGAAGTCATGCATCCGCATCTCTGGCCGGTCTTCCCGGTCTTCTGGGGCCTGTTCTGGGTCGCGCTCATCGCGCTCGCCGTCACCGCCCGCCGCAAGGGCTGGTGGGGGCGTCGCCCGGCGGCCGTGCCCGACCGGCCCACCGCGTCGGCGGAGCGGATCCTGGCCGAGCGGTACGCCCGTGGCGAGATGGGCGACGACGAGTTCTTCGAGAAGATGTCCGTGCTCAAGGGCGCAACCACCTAAACATCACTAAGGGTACAAGAACTGTCACTGGCCGCATCCGGCCTGCCGCGTTACGTTTCCCCCGAAAGCATCGTGAGCGAGCACGGGGAGGGCTGGACGTGGAGGCGGTCACCCTGTTCGCCGGGGGCGTGGCAGCCGGGCTGGTGGCCGGCACCGCCTCGTGCACGGCCGCCCAGGGCGGGCTGCTCGTGGGCCTGGCCGGCCACCGCCCCGGCCGCGACCCGGCGCTGGTGGCCTGGTTCCTGGCCGGCCGGCTGGCCGCGTACACGCTGGTGGGGGCGCTGCTCGGGCTGCTCGGCTCGGCGGTCGGCCTGCCGCCGCGGGCGCGGGCCGTGCTCCTGGTCGCGGGCGGCTGCGCCGTGATCGTGTTCGCGATCCGGCTCATGCGCGGCGGGGGGCACGCGTGCGCCGAGCCCGTCCGGCCGTCCGGTTACCGGGCGCCGCTGCTGGGGGCGGCCACCGTCCTCGTGCCCTGCGGGGTGACGATCGGCATGGAGATGCTCGCCGTCTCCAGCGGCTCGCCGCTGGCGGGCGCGGCGGCCATGGCGGGGTTCGTGGTCGGCACGGCGCCGGCGTTCGCGCTGCTCGGCTACGTGCTGCGGCGGATCTCCCGCACCCGGCTGGCCAGGTACGCCGGGGTCGTCGCCGTCGCCGCCGGGCTCTGGACCGTCGTGGCCGGGCTCAACCTGGGCGGCTGGACGTGGGAGGCCGCACCGGCCGCCGCGGGGCCCGCCGCCCGGACCGTCACCGTCTACGCCACCCGCGAGGGCTACCGGCCCGCCGCCGTGTCCGTCCCGGCGAACGTACCGGTCGAGGTCATCTTCAAACTGGTCGATCCGGGCTGCACGGGCACTCTCACCATCGACGGGCGCGACGTGGCCCTGCCCGCCACCGTACGGCTGCCGCCCCACCGCCCCGGCTCGCTGCGTTACGTGTGCGGGATGGGGATGTATTCGGGGTTCATCAGGTTCTCCTAGGGCCGTTGTCGGCGATTACGGTTCGCGAACGTATGATCACGTGCCACTCTGTCGCCATGGCCTGGTGGCAGGGAGAGGTGGCGACGCCGGCCGTTCCGGCGCCACGGGTGGGTGACGAGCCGGAGTTGCTGGTGGCCGCGCAGCAGGGCGACGCCCAGGCGGCCCACCGGCTCGGCAAGCTCTACGCCCAGCGCGGCGACCGCGCGGCGGCCCGGCTCTGGTGGGAGCTGGCGGCCGCGGGCGGCAACGTCGACAGCGCCTACAACCTGGGCGTCTGGCACGAGAAGCACGGCAGCCTGGAGGAGGCGGTCATCTGGTACGAGACCGCCGCGGCCACCGGCGACGCGGAGGCCGCCGCCAATCTCGCCACGCTCCTGCTGGAACAGCGCGGCGACGCCGGGGCCGCCAGAGCCTGGTTCGAACGCTCGGCCCTGGCCGGGTCACGTTCCGCGGCCCGCCGGCTGGCCCTGCTGTGCGAGGACACCGGCGAGACCGGCGTGGCCCGCGAGTGGCACCGCAGGGCGGCCGACGACGGCGACCTGGCCTCGGCCCACGACCTCGGCTTCCTGGCCTACTCGGCCGGCGAGGACGAGGAGACCGTGCGCTGGTGGGAGTACGCCGCCCGCGGCGGCCACGCCGACTCCGCCCACTGCATGGGCCTCTACCTGCACGCCAGCCGCGACCCCGAGGGCGCCGAGGCCTACTACCGGCTGGCCGCCAAGAACGAGCACCCGGGCGCCGCCTCCCGGCTCGGCGCCATCGCCCTGTCCCGCGGCGACCTGCGTACGGCCCGCGCCTGGTACGAGCGGGCGGCCGCGGCCGGGCGGCTGGAGGACCAGCGCATGGCCGGGTTCGTCTGCGTGGAGCTCGGCGACACCCCGGCCGCCAGCCACTGGTTCGGCAGGGCGGCGGCGGGCGGCGACGCCGAGTCCGCCTTCAACTACGGCCTGCTGCTGATCGCCGAGTTCGGCGATCTGGCCGGCGGCCGCCACTGGTTCCGCCAGGCGGCGCGGGCGGGCCACCACGGCGCGGCGGTCGAGCTGGGCGGGCTGCTGACGGTGGCCGGCGAGCTGGGCGAGGCCGAGGAGTGGCTGGCCGACCCGCCGCCGCAGGCGTGGGCGCGCACCGCCGAGCCCGAGCTGGCCGCCCGCGCCGAGCTGGCCGCGGCGGCCACCGGCCGCAGGGGCGGCGTGCCGCTGTCGGTGCCCGACCTGACGGAGGTGCTGGGCACCTGGGACCTGGTGACCAGGCCGCTGCACGACCACTCCGACGTGATCGGCTGGCTGGTGGAGCGGAGCGGGGTGCACCGCAGCGCGGTCGAGCACCTGGCGTCGGTGCGCGGCACGCTGCTGCGCCCCGGCAGCGCGCCGTGGCCGGGCACCGGCGAGATCCAGCACGTCCTCGCCACCGCCCGTGACCTGCGGCGCCGCCTGGGAGTGTGTTAGGGGCGCGACCGCCGGCCGCGCCCCTGGAGGACGATCAGAGAACGTCGGCGACCGGCGTGTACGGCAGCCCCAGCGCCTGGGCGACCGGCTCGTTGGTGAGCACGCCGTCATGGGTGTTCAGACCGCCCGCGAGGCCCTGGTCGGCCTTCAGCGCGTCGCGCCAGCCCAGGTTGGCCAGCTTGACCGCGTACGGGAGCGTCGCGTTGGTCAGGGCGTAGGTGGAGGTGTTGGCCACCGAGCCGGGCATGTTGGCCACGCAGTAGAAGATCGACCCGTGCACCGTGTACGTCGGCTCGGCGTGCGTGGTCGGCCGCGAGTCCTCGAAGCAGCCGCCCTGGTCGATGGCGATGTCCACGAGCACCGAGCCCGGCTTCATCCGCGCGACCAGGTCGTTGGAGACCAGCGTCGGGGCCTTGGCGCCGGGGATCAGCACCGCGCCGATGACCAGGTCGGCCTGCAGCACCTCGCGCTCGATCGCGTACGAGGTGGACACGAGGGTCTTCAGCCGGCCCTGGTAGATGGCGTCGATGTGGCGGAGCCGGTCGATGTTGGTGTCGAGCACGGTCACGTCCGCGCCCATGCCGACGGCGATCTGCGCCGCGTTGAGGCCCGAGACGCCGCCGCCGATGACGACGACCTTGGCGGGGGCCACGCCGGGCACCCCGCCGGGCAGCACGCCCCGGCCGCCGTTGAAGCGCATGAGGTTGTAGGCGCCCACCTGCGGCGCGAGCCGGCCCGCGACCTCCGACATCGGGGCGAGCAGCGGCAGCGTGTGGCCCACCTGCACGGTCTCGTACGCGATGCCGGTCGTCCTGGCGGCCAGCAGGGCGTCGGTGCACGGACGGGAGGCGGCCAGGTGCAGGTAGGTGAACAGCACCAGGCCCTCGCGCAGGCGGTGGTACTCCTCGGCGATGGGCTCCTTGACCTTCAGGACCATGTCCGCCCCCGCCCAGACGGCGTCGGCGTTGTCGAGGATCTTCGCGCCCGCGGCGAGGTACTCCTCGTCGGTGATGTGTGAGCCGAGGCCGGCACCTCGCTGGACGGTGACGTCGTGACCGTTCCGCACCAGCTCGTGAACACCGGCGGGGGTGACCGCCACACGGTATTCGTGGTTCTTGACCTCGGCAGGGACGCCGATCTTCATCGTAGGGATCCTTTCGGAGACCGGCACTTCGTCGTACCGGGTGGGGAGGGTGTTAGAGGCGCGCCCACGCTTCCGAGAGCACGCCCCGCAGGATGGATCCGATCTCGTCGAACTCCTTCTGCCCCGCGATCAGCGGGGGCGCGAGCTGGATCACGGGGTCGCCGCGGTCGTCCGCCCGGCAGTAGAGTCCGGCGTCGAACAGCGCCTTGGACAGGAATCCGCGCAGCAACCGCTCGGACTCCTCGGCGTTGAACGTCTCCTTGGTGGCCTTGTCCTTGACCAGCTCGATGCCCCAGAAGTAGCCCGAGCCCCGCACGTCGCCGACGATCGGCAGGTCGCGCAGGTCGTCGAGGGCGGCCTGGAAGAGGGGCTCGTTCTTGGTGACGTGGCCGAGCAGGTCCTCGCGCTCGAAGATGTCGAGGTTGGCGAGGGCCACGGCGGCCGACACGGGGTGGCCGCCGAAGGTGTAGCCGTGGGCGAACATGTTGTCGCCCTGCTTGAACGGCTCGAACAGCCGCTCGTGCGCGATCATGGCGCCGATGGGCGAGTAGCCGCTGGTCATGCCCTTGGCGCAGGTGATGATGTCGGGCACGTAGTCGAACTTCTGGCCGCCGAACATGGTGCCGAGGCGGCCGAAGGCGCAGATGACCTCGTCGGAGACGAGCAGCACGTCGTACTCGTCGCAGATCTCGCGCAGGCGCTGGAAGTAGCCGGGGGGCGGCGGGAAGCAGCCGCCGGCGTTCTGGACGGGCTCGGCGAAGACGGCGGCCACCGTGTCGGGGCCCTCCATCTCGATGGCGCGGGCCACGCGGTCGGCCGCCCAGATGCCGTATTCCTCCGGCGACATGCCGGGGACGCCGCTGATCTCGTCGGCGCGGTAGTAGTTCGTGTTCGGAACGCGCACCGAACCGGGCACGAGGGGCTCGAACATCTGCTTGAACGCCGGGATGCCGGTGATCGACAGGGCGCCCTGCGGGGTGCCGTGGTAGGCGATCTGGCGGCTGATGACCTTGTGCTTGAGCGGCTTGCCGACGAGCTTGTAGTACTGCTTGGCCAGCTTCCACGCGGTCTCGACGGCCTCGCCGCCGCCGGTGGTGAAGAAGACCCGGTTCAGCTCGCCCGGCGCCTGCTCGGCCAGGCGGGTGGCCAGCTCGGCCGCCTTGGGGTGCGCGTAGGACCACAACGGGAAGAAGGCCAGCTCCTGCGCCTGCTTGGCGGCGGCCTCGGCCAGCTCGGCACGCCCGTGTCCGACCTGGACGACGAACAGCCCGGCCAGGCCGTCGAGATAACGCTTGCCGTGGATGTCGTAGATATAGGACCCCTCACCGCGCACGATGGTCGGGATCTCGTTCTCCTGGTAGGCGCTGTGCCTCGTGAAGTGCAACCACAGGTTGTCCTGCGCGGCCTTCAGGACGTCGTTTTCCGGCTGCGTCATGGTTATCTTCCCTCGTGTCGAACTCCCCACAGTGTGCATCTTCACCTGCGGTTTGCCAAGCGAATCGGTCGCAGCACTATGCAAGAAAATCGAGATCCGCAGAACCGTTGTGTAACCGCAACGAAATCCGCAGGTAGATTAACGCGCGGGTCATGCCCGTTTCCATACGGTGGAACCTTCTGTGATCCAATGAGACCAAACTGTCGAGAACGACCCCCGGGGGACCGTCCCGTGACTCCTGACCAGATCGAGAGCGCCGTCGCCGCCGCGATGCCCCGAGCCATCGAGGAGCTCAAGCGGCTCGCCGCCATTCCGTCCGTGGCCTTCCCCGGGCACCCGGAGGAGCCGGTCCTCGCCGCCGCGGCGGTGACGGAGGAGCTCGTGCGCTCGGCGGGCCTGCCGCACGTCCAGCAGGTCGCCGTCGAAGGCAGCTTCCCCGCGATCTACGGCGAGGCCCCGGCCCCTCCCGGCGCGCCCACCGTCCTGCTGTACGCGCACTACGACGTGCAGCCCGCCGGCGACCTGGCCGCCTGGCGCACGCCGCCGTTCGAGCCCACCCTGATCGACGGCAAGCTGTACGGCCGCGGCTGCGCCGACGACAAGTCGGGCATCATCTCGCACATCGCCGCGCTGCGCGCCTTCCAGGGCCGGTTCCCGGTGGGCATCAAGGTCATCATCGAGGGCCAGGAGGAGTACGCGGGCGAGCGCCTGGAGGCCTTCGTCGAGCGCAACCCCGAGCTGCTGCGGGCCGACGCCATCGTGGTCGCCGACACCGGCAACCCGCGCGTCGGCGACCCGGCGGTCACGACGTCGCTGCGCGGCATGGCGGCCTTCACCATCGAGGTGCGCACGTTGCGCGAGGCCGTGCACAGCGGCTCGTTCGGCGGCGCCGCCCCCGACGCGCTGGCCGCCCTGATGCGCATGCTGACCGCGCTGCACGACGAGAACGGCGACATCCGGGTGCCCGGCCTGCCGCGCGGCAGCTTCCTCGGCCAGGGGCCCTCGGAGGAGGAGTTCAGGAAGACCGCCGGCGTGGCGGACGGCGTCTCGCTGGTCGGCTCCGGCTCGCTGGCCGACCGGCTGTGGGCCTCGTACGCCATCACGGTCACGGGCCTCGACGTGCCGACCGTGTCGGGCGCCGTGAACGCGGTCCAGCCGGCGGCGCGGGCCCGGGTGACCGTCCGGGTGCCTCCGTCCGGCGACCCGAAGACCACGGTCAACGCCGTGGTGGAGTTCCTGCGCCAGGTGGCGCCGTGGGGCGTGCAGGTGTCGTTCGACGACTTCACCGTCGGGTCCGGCTTCCAGGCCGACTCCGGCGGCAAGGCGCGGTCGGCGCTGAACCGGGCGATGGAGCGCGCGTTCGGCCGCCCGCCGCGCGACGTGGGCGCGGGCGGGTCGATCCCGCTGGTGAACACGCTGCTCAAGCAGTACCCGGCGGCCGAGATCCTGCTGTTCGGCGCCGAGGACGAGGACGCCGCCATCCACGCTCCCAACGAGCGGGTCGACCTCGACGAGCTGCGCCGGGTGGCCACCGCCGAGGCGCTGTTCCTGCAGGAGCTGAGCCTGCCGTCGGCGCTCGGCGTCTGAGCTTCGCCCCCGGGCGGAAATTGCGTTGCCCCTCCTGGCCGCCGTTCGTCAGACTGCACGACGTTCCGCGGAAATCACCAGGAGGGGCTGCGCATGTTGACCGACGAGCAGATCGAGTCGTTCGTCGAGGACGGATTCGTCCGGCTTCCCGGCGCGGTTCCCCTGGAGACCGCCGAGCAGTGCCGGGCCGAGCTGTGGGCGGCCAGCGGCTGCGACCCCGACGACCCGTCGAGCTGGACCCAGCCGGTCGTGCGGCTGGGCTGGATGGCCAGCCCGCCGTTTCGCGCGGCGGCCAACACTCAGGAGCTGCACGAGGCCTACGACCAGCTCGTGGGCGCCGGGCGCTGGACCGGGCCCATGGGCCTCGGCACCTTCCCGCTGCGTTTCCCCAGCGACAAGGAGCCCGGCGACGACGGCTGGCACCTGGAGGCGAGCTTCTCCGGCGACGCCGGCGAGTACCGGGTGAACCTGCGCTCGCGCGGCCGGGCCCTGCTCATGCTGTTCCTGTTTTCCGAGGTCGGCCCCGACGACGCCCCCACCCGGGTACGCGTCGGCTCACACCTGGACGTGCCCGCCCTGCTCGCCGATTCCGGGGACGAAGGGCGTGAATGGTTCTCGCTGTGCGGGGACGCCGTGCCGCTCAGCGAGGGGCGCCGGGAGGTCACCGTCACCGGCTCCCCCGGCGACGTCTTCCTGTGCCACCCGTTCCTGATCCACTCGGCCCAGCCGCATCGCGGCAGCGTGCCGCGCTTCATGGCCCAACCGCCGCTGATGCCGACCGGCCTGCTCGACCTCACCGGCACCGCGCCGACGCCGGTCGAACGCGCGGTCCTGAAGGGCTTGAACGGGACGGCTCCGGCTTAGAACGCCCGGCGGTCCGGGCGGCGGGGGCTTGGCGGCTTGGGCCGGGCGGGTCAGGCGTGGTGGTCCGCCAGGCGTGGTGCCTGGTTGGTCGTGCCGCGGCTGACCAGGCGGAGGCCGGTTTCCACCAGGGCCCAGCCCAGCCGTCGTTCCCAGGCGCGGGCGACCGTCCCCGGGTGCGTCCGGGCTGTCCGACGGGGTGTCCGGGCGGCGGCGGCGCGCAGCTCTTGCCCGCGCACTCGCTCGACAAGTAGGTATAAGTCGGGGTTCATCCTGGTCTCTCCTCACGTCGTGAACGGGAACCCGTACAGGTGCACGGCCACGTTCTCGCGGCCCTCGGTGTCACCCGCCTCGCCGGCCGCCCGGCCGCGGGCCGTCCACTTCGCGACCACGTCGTCGATCTCCTGCCGGAGGTCGCGCAACTCCTCCGCCGTCAGCGACAGCAGGAACTCCGACCCGAAGGACGAGTCCTGCCAGGCTTCGCTCCAGGCCCACTGCGCGTCGAGGTAGCCCTCGTACATCTCGGAGAGCTGGCGGGCGTGCAGGCGGGACAGGGTCTGGTGGACCACGACGCCCTCGGGGCTGCCGCGGAAGTCGGAGTTGCGGGTGGAGAAGCTCTCCGCCGACGTCCGCCACCAGCGCTCCCGGGCGTCGCCCCGGCCTCCTTGCGTCTCCTCGATGAGGCCGTGCGAGGCCAGCTTGCGCAGGTGGTAGCTGACCAGGGAGACCGCCTCGTCCACCTGCTCGGCGAGCTGCGAGGCGGTCGCGAGCCCGGCGACCTTGAGCGCGCGGTACAGCTACGTTTTCTGTCTTACCTCCTCGCCATACTGCGTCGTGAACAGGGACACCGACGATGGGAGCAAGAGCCATGAGCGAGGCACCGCGGGGCGTTTCCGGCACGACGGCGCGGGGGGGGGAGTCGGGTGGCGACGTTCGCGCTGATCCACGGCGGCGGCAGCTCCGCCTGGGACTGGCACCTGGTCGAGGCCGAGCTGCGCGCCCGGGGCCACCGCACGGTGGCCGTCGACCTGCCGATCGAGGACGAGTCGGCCGGCCTGGCCGACTACGCCGACACGGTCGCGCGATCCGTCGGCGAGGCGGACGAGCTGGTCGTGGTGGCCCACTCGTGGGGCGGCTTCGTCGCCCCGCTGGTCTGCGAGCGCCTGCCCGTGAAGCTGCTCGTGCTGGTCACGGCCATGATCCCGGTCCCGGGCGAGCCGCCGGGCGAGTGGTGGGCCAACACCGGATACCAGGGCGCCGACGGCCTGGACACGATCGCGCAGTTCATGCACGACGTCCCCGAGGAGCTGGCGGAGGAGGAGTTGTCGCGGGGGCGTGCGCAGGCGGAGAAGTCGTCCGTCGAGCCGTGGCCGGGCGCGGCGTGGCCCGACGTGCCGACGCGGTTCCTGCTCTGCCGGGACGACCGGTTCTTCCCGCCGGAGTTCATGCGGAAGGTGGTCCGGGAACGGCTCGGTGTCATACCCGACGAGATCGGGGGCAGTCACATGGTCATGTTGTCGCGGCCGAAGGAGCTGGCCGAGCGGTTCGAGGCGTATCTCACAGTGTGACGCGCCGCATCACGAGGTAATCTTTTGTACTGACCAGTCAGTTCAAGAGATGGGGTTGTGGTGATCGTCGCGGAGGGCTTGTCGATCGAGGGGGTGTACCCGGCGGTCTCGCTGAAGGCGGGCCCCGGCACGCTCACGGCGGTCGCCGGGCCGGCGGGCAGCGGGCGTACGAGCCTGCTGCTCACGCTGGCCGGCCGGATGAAGCCGACCACGGGCACACTCTCCGTCGCCGGGCACACCAGGCCGCGGGCCATCCGCAAGGCGGCGGCGCTCGCGCTGGTCGACGGCGTGACGGATCTCGACAGAGCGCTGACGGTCAAGGAGCACCTGCGCGAGCGCAGGCGCAAGCCGTACCGGGAAGTCCTGAAGCGGGCGGGGCTCACGGCGCCGGACACGACGCCGGTGAGCCAGCTCGACCGCGAGCAGCAGGTGCGCCTCGGCGTCGCCCTGGCCCTGCTGGACGAGCCCGCGGTGATCCTCGCCGACAACGTGGACGCGGGCCTGCCCGACGACCGCGTACAGAAGCTCTGGGACCTCCTGCGCGACCTCGGCGCCGGCCTCGGCACGGCCGTGGTCGCGACCTGCGTGCGCCCGCCCGCCCGCTACGACCACCTCGTGGAGCTGTGATGAAGGGCATGCTGCGGTCCCGGTTGACCCGGGCTGCGCTGGCGGCGGTGATCGTGCTGCCGCTGCTGTACGCCGGACTGTACCTGTGGTCGTTCTGGGACCCCCAGGGCAACCTCGACCGGGTCCCCGTCGCGCTGGTCATGGAGGACCGCCCGGCCACGGTCGACGGCAAGACCCTGCACGCGGGCCAGGACCTGGCCGACGAGCTGCGCGAGCGCAGGACGTTCGCCTGGCACGAGGCCACGCCCCGGCAGGCGGCCGACGGGGTGGCCGACGGCAGCTACTACCTGTCGCTCACCGTGCCCGCCGACTTCAGCGCCCGCCTGGCCTCCCCGTCCGACGACACGGCCACCCCGACCCCCGCCCAGCTCGGCCTGCGCGTGGACACCGGGCGCAGCTACATCGTCGGCAGCATCTCCGACGCGGTCTTCAACGAGGTACGCGCCGCCGCCGAGCGCACGGCCATCCACGACTACTTCGACAAGGTCTTCGTCTCGATCGGCGACATCCATGACGCCACCACCGAGGCCGCCGACGGCGCCGGCAAGCTGCACGACGGCGCGGTCAAGGCCGGCGACGGCGTCTCCCGGCTCAACTCCGGCCTCGGCACCGCCGAGAACGGCGCCCAGCAGCTCTCCGTCGGCCTGAACAGCGCCAACACCGCCACCGGCAAGCTGCGGAACGGCTCGGCCCAGGTCACCGGCGGCATCGGCAAGGCGCAGCAGGCCATCGGCGAGCTGCGCGACGGCCTGCGCAAGCTCCGCAGCGAGGGCACCTCGGAGCTGCGGAAGGGCACCCGGAAGGCGGCCGACCAGGTCCACACGCAGACGCGCGCGGTCAACCAGCTCGCCGACAAGTACGTGCCGGTGCTGAACGAGTGGGGCCCGAAGGTCGCCGACGCCGCCGAGCAGGTGGCCGACGCCGCCGACCGGCTGGCGGACGGCTCCGGCACGAGCTCCGCCACGGGCGCCGGCGCGACCCGTGCGGCGGGCAGCGCCCGCGAGGCCGCCTCGCAGGCGCAGGCCGCGCTCGACCGTCTCGGCGCGGACGCCGACCCCGAGGTGCGCTCCCTGCTGCGCAGCGCGGCGAAGGCCGCGGAACGCGCCGCCGAGCAGGCCGGCTCGGCCGGCGCCGGCGGCACGGGCGGCGGCACGGGCGGCGCCTCCGCCTTGTCCGCCCAGGCCCGCGAGCTGGCCAGGAACGCCAGGAAGATCGCGGCCGTGGCCCCGCAGATCGGCCCCAAGGTCGACCAGGTCAGGACCCAGGTGAACGCCCTGGACGACGGCCTGGCCAAGCTGGCCGCGGGCGCGGCGACCGTGGACGCGAGCCTGGCCAAGGCCGGCACCGGCGCGGGCACCCTCTACCAGGGCGCGGCCAAGCTGCACGACGGCTCGGCCCAGGTCACCAGCGGCCTCGGTCAGCTCGGCGGCGGGCTGGTCAAGCTCAGCGACGGCGCGAGCACCCTGCGCACCGGGGTCGGCCGGCTGCACGACGGCGCGGGCCAGGTGGACAAGGGCATGGACCAGCTCGCCAAGGGTTCGAAGGACCTGGCGGGCGGGCTCGGCGAGGGCGCGGAGAAGATCCCCGACTACGACGCCCAGCAGCGGGCCGCCCGCGCCGACGTGATGAGCGACCCGGTGCGGCTGGCCAAGACGGTCGACAACGAGGTCCCCAACTACGGCACCGGCTTCGCGCCGTTCTTCCTGCCGCTGGCGTTGTGGGTGGGCGCGATGATCACGTTCATGGTGCTCAAGCCGCTGAACCAGCGGCGGCTGGCCGGGACCCAGGGCGCGGTGCGCATCGCGCTGGCCGGCTGGCTGCCCGCGGTGGCGCTGGGCGCGGCCCAGGTCGGCGTGCTGGCGGCGGTGCTGCGGTTCGCGCTCGGCCTGGAGGCGGCCCACTGGCTCGGGGTGATCGGGCTGCTGCTGCTGGCGGCGGCCGCGTTCCTGGCGGTGGTCCAGGCGGTCAACGCGCTGCTCGGGCCGCCCGGCCGGGTGGTGGGGCTGGCGCTGCTGATGCTCCAGCTCACCTCGGCGGCGGGGACGTACCCGATCGAGACCTCGCCCGGGTTCTTCCAGACGATCTCGCCGTGGCTGCCGATGAGCTGGGTCGTCTCGGCACTGCGCAGGCTGATCAGTGGTGGCGATCTGACCGTGGTGTGGCAGGCTTGCGGCGTGCTGTCCGCATTCCTCGTGCTCGGGCTCGCGCTGACCACCCTCGCGGTGGAGCGGGGCCGCGTCTGGTCCATGAAGCGCCTGCACCCCGAGCTGTCGCTGTGAGCAGGCAGGACACCCGGGCGAAGGTGTTCACGGCGGCGGTCGAGCTGATCGCCGAGCAGGGCTACGCGGCCACCACGGTCGACGCGATCGCCGAGCGTGCCGGGGTGGCCAAGGGCACCGTGTTCTACAACTTCGGCAGCAAGGAGGGCCTGTTCTCCGCGCTGCTGGAGCACTCGATCGAGCGGCTGGCGGGCGCGCTGGCCGCCGCCGACACCGGCGGGAGCGGCCTGGCCGCCCTCGACTCGGTCGTGCTGGGCCAGCTGCGCTTCTTCGAGGAGCACGGCCCGTTCGCCCGGGTGTTGCTGGCCGAGATGTGGCGCACCGCCTGGCAGGAGGCGGTGGCGCGGCTGCGCGAGAGCGCGCTCGGCGTGTACGCGGGCGTGCTGCGCAGGGCGGCGGCCGGTGGCGAGATCCGCGCCGACCTCGACGTGGAGACGGCGGCGACCGCCCTGTTCGGCATGGTCCTGACGGTCGCCATCGAGCGCCGCGCCCTCTACCCCGAACGGCCGATCGAGCAGACCCACCAGACCCTGGTCGAGCTGCTCCACGGCCGCATCAGGTGAGGCGGGCTCAGCGCACCGGCAGCTCGTAGACGCGGCGCACGCTGCTGCCCAGCTTGCCGACGTCGGCGCCGTACACGTGCAGCGACACCCCGACCTCGTCGCTGGTGTTGCGCACCATGTGGATGTCGCCGGGCGGGGCGAAGCCGCTGACCTCGCCCGGCCGGTTGTCGGCGCGTCCGATCTCCAGCAGGTGGTCGCCCATGTCGCGGTAGAGCGTCTCGTGCTCGATGCCGCTGAGGATGCCGAACGTGCACCAGGACACGTGGTCGTGGATCACCGTGTACTGGCCGGGACGCCACACGACCGCCACGATCGAGAACTCGTCCTGGGCGTGCAGCAGGTGGGAGGCATAGCGGTCGGGCGTGCCGAGGCGTTCCTCGGGCGTGAGGATGTCCATGCCGGGCAGCCGGTCGCGCAGCAGGTCCGCGACGGCGAACGCGGTCTCGCGGGCGACGAGCTTCCTGGCCACGATCTCGGAGATGCCGGACACCAGAACGTCGAGCCCTGGCCTGGTGGTGGTCGCGACCATGTTCACGGTGTCCCCCTAGAGAGAATGTGGCAATTTGTCCTCCCTCTCTACGGTGGCCCATGGCGATCGATAGGTCCAACAGAAGTCTTCTGGCCCATCGATAGATATGATTGATGAATGCTCGACGTCGCCCGGCTCCGCGTCCTCGTCGCGGTGGCCCGCAAGGGGTCGCTCACCGCGGCCGCCAAGGAGCTCCACTATTCCCAGCCGTCCATCAGCCACCACCTGGCCCGGCTGGAGGCCGAGACCGGCGCCAAGCTCGTCCAGCGGGTGGGGCGCGGCATCCGGCTGACCGAGGCGGGCCGGCTGCTGGCCGACCGCGCCGCCGACATCATCGGCCGGATCGACGCCACGGCCGAGGAGCTGGCCGCCCACGTGGGCCTGCGCGAGGGCCGGGTGCGGCTGGCCGCCTTCCCGTCGGCGCTCGGCACGTTCATCCCGTCAGCCGTCCGCCGCCTGTCGGCCGCCCATCCGGGGCTGCGCCTGGAGCTCACCGAGACCGAGCCGCCCGAGGCCCTCAGGCTGCTGCGCGCCGGCCGCGTCGACGTCGCCGTCATGTTCCGGTACGACGACACCGCCCCCGAGGACGCCGGCCTGCACCTGATCCACCTCCTCGACGACCCCAGCTACCTGGTCTCCGCCGAGCCGGGCGGCGAGCTGGCCGACCACGCCGACTCCCCCTGGATCGCCGGCTGCGACCGCTGCCGCAGCCACCTGCTCGACATCTGCGCCAAAGCCGGGTTCGAGCCGCGCATCTCCTTCACCAGCGACGACATCGTGGCCGTGCAGGCGCTCGTGGCGGCCGGCATGGGCCTGACCGTCCTGCCCGGCCTGGCGCTCAGCGCCCACCGCAACCCCGACGTCGAGGCGACCCAGGTCCCCGGCTCCACCAGGCACGTCTACGCCGCCGTCTACGGTGAGCCGCCGCACCCGCCGGCCACCGGCGCCCTGCTCGAAGCGCTCGGCGCGAGCCTGACGCCCGCCCGGGAAAGCCGTTGACGGTGTCCTTACCATGAGCACATGCCGGACATCACGCATATCGCGCTGTTCTGCGCGGCCACGCTGGGACTGCTCGTGGTCCCCGGCCCCGCGGTCCTCTACATCGTCACCCGCAGCGTCTCCCAGGGCCGGTCCGCCGGGTTGGTCTCGGTGCTGGGCGTGCACGCCGGCTCGCTGGTCCACATCGGCGCGGCGGCCGTCGGCCTCAGCGCGCTGATCGCGGCCTCGGCGACCGCGTTCACGGTCGTCAAGTACGTGGGCGTGGCGTACCTGCTCTGGCTCGGCCTGCGCAAGCTGATGAAGCGCGGCGGGGAGTCCGAGGAGGTCGTCGAGCTGAAGGTGCAGTCCAGGCGGCGGCTGTTCTGGGAGGGGTTCGTGGTCAACGTGCTCAACCCGAAGACGGCCGTGTTCTTCCTGACCTTCCTGCCGCTGTTCACCGTCCCGGCGGCGGGGCCGGTGGGGCCGCAGATCCTCCTGCTCGGCGGGTTGTGGCTGGTGCTGGGGATGGCCAGCGACGGCATGTACGCGCTGCTGTCGTCCACGCTGGCCGGACGGCTGCGCGGGTCCGTACGCGCGCGGCGGCGGCTCGACGTGGGCAGTGGCCTGGTGTACCTCGGGCTGGCCGCGTGGCTCACAACTGAGAAGGCATGACAAGCCGCGAAATTTCCCGCTCTTAATGCGATAGTGAGATCGATCGGGGGACGAAAAGCCGGGACGTAGCAGCTAGGCGGACCCATGGACGCGCCACCGCACCGCCTCGGCCTCGAACGAGTCGTCGAGGTCTACTCGGGTCACGACGACGTGGTCGGCGTGACCGCGACCGGCCATGTGATCGGCACGGATCTCGTGCTGACCGCGTCCCTCGTGGTGGACCCCGGCGCGCCCTGCCAGGTGCGCCCGCCGTGGTCGTCCCGGTGGGCGCCGGCCGAGCAGGTCTGGCGCGGGCACGGCGCGGCGCTGCTGCGGGTGCCCGGAGAGCCCTGGGCCGACGTGCCCGGCATCGGGCACGTCCGGTGGGCGGCGCCGGCCGGGGAGCGGGTGCCGTGCCTGGCCATGGGGTTCCCGCAGGCGCCCCGGCGGTCGGGGTTCAGGGACGTCCGGGTGTTGTCCGGAACCACCGCCGCCCCCAGGGGCCCGGCGTCGCGGACGCTCAGCATGGACGTGCCAGGCCCGCCGCCTCCCCTGCAGGTGTGGGCGGGCCTGACCGGGGCCGCGCTGCTGGCCGAGCCCGCCGGGCAGGTCGCCGCCGTCGTCACGGCCTCGGCCGCCGGGCACGCCCGGGGGCGGCTCGACGCGGTGCCGGTGGGCGTGCTGCTGGGCGACGACCGGTTCCGCGAGCTGACCGGGGCTGCGCCTGGCGCGGTGGAGAGCGTTGACGCCGGTGACGGGCGGGTGGTCCTGGCCGGGTTGCTGTTGCCGGCGCGGGAGCCGTTGCCGTCCGACTGCCCGGACTGGCGGCTGCTGCTGCCGCGGCACGCCGTGGTGCCGTACTCCGGGCGGGACGGGCAGCTCGCCGCGCTGCGGGCCTGGGCCGGGGAGCCGGCCGCGCTGTCGGTCGCGGTGGTGACCGGGCGGAGCGGCACGGGCCGTACCCGGCTGGCCGGGGAGTTGTGCGAGGAACTGCGGGAAGCGGGCTGGGACGCCGGTTTCCTGTCCCTGGACGCCGCGCTCGCCGCCCTGTCCGGGCGCGCGGCGGTGTCGCTGGAGGCGGTGCGGCCCTCGCTGGTGGTCGTGGAGTCGCCGGAGCCGTCCGCTCCGCTGGTGGGCGAGCTGGTACGGCGGCTGGCCAAGCACGGGCACAACCCCCGCGTACGGGTGTTGCTGCTGGCCCGCGAGCCCGGCGAGGCGGAGTGGTGGCGGCGGCTGGACACGGCGGCGGGCGGCTGGCTGCGCCGGCTCAACACCACGACCGTGCAGCTCAACCAGCACCCGCTCACCCTGAACGAGCGCACCGAGCACGCGTTCACGGCGATGAAGTCGTTCGCGCCGAGCCGGGCCGCGCTCCCCACGCCGCCGCGCCTGGACGACCCCGAGTACGGCCTGCCGCTCCGCGTCCACCTGGCGGCCCTGCTGCGGCTGCGCGGCGGCGAGACGGAGGTCCTGCCCGCGCCCACCGTCCCGGACGCCCTGCCCGGCGGCGGGATCGGCGCCCCGCCCTACCGGACGGCGCCCGAGCCCCGCCCCGGGACGTCCTGGAACGCCTTCCGTCCCGGCGGCCGGAGCGGGACCAGGACGCGCGCGGTGGTGACCGTCGGCGAGGAGTTGCTCAGCCGCTTCCTCGACCGCGAACGCGACCAGTGGGCCACCGTCTGGCCCGCCGGCCGCGCCCAGGTGGACGAGACCACCGCCCGGCAGTCCGTCGCCCTGCTCACGCTCACCGCCCCCACCCCCGCCGAGCTGCCCGGCCTGCTGTCGGCCGTGCCCGCCCTGCACGGCGACCCGCAGGCCGCGGCGGTCGTCGCCGACTGGCTGGGACGCGTCTTCCCCGGCGTGGACCGGCTGTGCCCGCTCGGCCCGGACCTGGTGGCCGAGCAGGCGCTCGCCGAGACCGAGGACCTGGACGCGCTGGTCCTGGCCGTGCACGACCACGAGCGGCGGACGGCCGGGCACCTGGCACGCCTGCTCGACGTGCTCCGCCTGGGCGCGGAGCGGGCGGAGGTGGGGCGGGCGCTGCGTTCGCTGGTGACGTCCAGGCTCGGGGCGCTGGTCGCGGAGGCGGCGGCGAACCCCGCCACCCGGCTCGGCGACCTGCTCAACGCCGCGCTCACACAACTGCCGGCCGACCGGACGACGGCCGCGGCGGCGGCCGCGCTGACCCTCGAACCGCAGGCGGAGCCGCTGGTGGATGCGCGGGGGGATGCGCAGGGGAATGCGCAGGTGGATTCCCGGGCGGATTCATGGGGTGGTTTCCGGGCTGGGCCGCCGCTCGGGTTGCGGGCCCTTGAGGTGACGCTGGCCGAGCTGGCCGTACGGCACTTCCGTGCAGGTGGCAGGCGGACCTCGCTGGCGGGGGCGCTGGCCCGGCTGTCGTCCCGGTTGTCGGCCGTGGGACGGGTGGGTGAGGCGGTGGTGGCCGCCGCCGAGGCCGTGGAGATCTTCGCGGCCGCTCCCCCGTACGAGGAGGCGGCCGGTCAGGCGGAGGCGCTGTTCGTCCTGGGGGCGTGCCTGCTGCTCGCGGGCGAGTCCGGGAGCGCGCTGAGGCCCGTCCAGGAGGCGGCGACCCGGTTCCGCATCCTGGCCGAGGACGCCCCCCGGTACGCGGGACGGGCCGGGCAGGCGTACCACAACCTGGCGTGCGCGCTGCTGGACTCGGGGCGGACGGCCGAGGCAGTGGAGGCGTTCGCGGCGGCGGGCGGTTCCGGCGAGGTCGCCACAGCCCTGACCGACGTCCTCACCGCGAACGCCTTCCCCACCAGCCCCATTTCTGCTCCCCTGCCCCAACCCCCCAAACCCACCGCCCTTCCGTTACCCAGCCTCGAACCGACCACCACACGCGACGCGGTCCCGCCCACCATGCCCGAGTTCACCGGACCACCCGCCACGCCCAGCGCCGGACAGCCCCCTCCGTCCCGCGCCACCGGACCGACCACCACGCCAGGCACCGCCCACCCGCCAGTGCCCCACGGCTCCGGACCGGCCACCACGCCAGGTGCCGGGCCGCCCGCCATCCCCGTTGCCGGACAGCGCTCCATGCGCCACGGCTCCGGACCGGGCACGGCGCCAGGCGCCGGACCGGCCGCCATGCCGGGCGTCGTCAGGCGGGTGCCAGCGCCCGTCCCGCCGTTCGCCTTCGCCGACACCGGTACCGAGCCGGAGGCGTTGCCCGAGTTGGCCGCCTGTCTCACCGTGGCGGTCACCGCCGCCGTGGCGGGCGCGGCGCCGACCGACAGGGATCTGGCTGAGCGGTTGTGCCTGCTGGCCCGGTGGCTCGGCGAACACGGCAGGGCGGCCGAGGCCGTCGCACCCGCCGCGGAGGCCGTCGTACGGCTGCGCGGCCTGGCGGACGAGGAGCCGGGCCTGCGGCTGATGCTGGCCGAGGCCGCGGGCCTGCTGGCCGGACTCCACCGCGAGCTGGACGACCTGGACCAGGCCGAGCGGTTCGCCGCCGAGGCGGTGCGGAACCTGCGCTCGCTGGTCGCGCTCGAACCCGACGAGCACCGCCCGGCCCTGACCGCCCAGCTCCTCGACCTGGGCGAACTGCTGCTGACCGACGCGCGCCCCCGCGAGGCGCTCGACCCGCTCCAGGACGCCGCGATCCTCGCCGCCGAACTGGACAAAGTGGACGAACGGCACACGGCCGCCAGGGCCCGCTCCAGGCACCTGCTCGCCCTCTGCCTGGCCGAACTCGACCGCCCCGCCGACGCCCGAGCCCACCTGGAGGCGGCGGCCGCTCTGTACGACGCTCTGAGCACCGCAGACGCGTCCTACCGGCGACACCGGGAGGAGATCCAAGCCTGGCAGGACTCGACGACCGACCCCACCGCCGCGGCCGCCGGAGAACCCGAACAGCCCTGGATGACCCCCCTGATCACCCCGCCACCCGACGTGACCAGAGCCGCACGAACCCTGACCGAACGCCGCGCCGCCCTGGAACCCGCGGACACCCCCGCATTCGCCACCGGCCCTGCGGCCCTGGAAGGCCCACAAGCCATGGGCGGCCCGAGCTCCCTGGAGGACCCGCAACTCCCCACCGGACCACAGCCCACGAATGGTCCGCAGACCCCGAACCGGCCGCAAACCGCAGACAGGCCGCATGCCCCGAACGGACCGCAAACCGGAGACAGGCTCCAGTCTGCGAACGGGCCGCAAGCCGTGAGGGTGCAAGCGTTCGTCGCCGCCCAGGCAGCGCTGGCACGCGCCTGGGCCGAAACCGGACGCGCCCGCGACGGCCTCCGTCTCGCAACCCAGGCCGCCGACCTCCTACGACGCCACGCGGCACCTGACGACCCCGGCGACGGGAACGGCGCGAACGGCGCAGGTGGCGCGGGCCTGGACGGCGCGCGACTGAGCGGCGCGGGCGGCGGGGGCGTGGGCGACGGGGGTACCAAGGGGGCTAGAAGCGGCGGCGGGATGTTGGGTGGGGCGGTGGTGGGTGGGCCCACCGCAGGCGCGCCCACCGCAGGCGGGTCCGTCGGGGGTGGCCCCGTCGCAGGAGGCCCCGTCGCAGGAGGCCCCGTCGCAGGAGGCCCCGTTGTGGGTGGGGCTGTTGTGGGGGCGGTTGGGCGGGCGCTTGTGGGGTTGGGGCGGTACCAGGAGGCGGTGCCGTACCTGCGGGGTGCTGTCGAGGCGTGTGGGCCGCAGGCCGAGGTCAGCTTCGTGGTGCAGCAGGAGCTGGCCAAGCTGCTCGTCCTGGAGGTCGTGGCGCTGGAGGCCACGGGCCGCCTGGAGGCGGCCGACGGCAAGGCGGAGCGGCTGGTCACGGTGTGTGAAGGGCTGGTGGCCGAGCGGCTGGAGTCCCCGGTCGTGCTCGCAGGCGCGCTGCGTCTGCACGCGGGTCTCCGGCTGGCCGCCGGGAACGTGGCAGGAGCGCTCCAATCGGTCACCCGCGCGCTGGACATCCTGGTGCCCGAGCCGCCCGAGCGCACCCGCCTGCTCACCGCCACCTGCCTGGAGCTCAGCGGCCTGTGCCACGCCGACCTGGACGAACGCGACCTCGCCGCCGCCGAGCTGGCCAAGGGCATCGCCCTGATGGCCGAGGAGGGCCCGCTCACCCGGGACCTGGCCGGCGTGCACGTACAGGCGCTGGCCCGGCTGGCCCGGCTCCGGGTGACCGGTCACGGCCCGTCCGCCGGAACCGACCTGTACGCCCAGATCCTCCGGGTACGCCCCCTACCCCGCCCCGACGTGCTCATCAAGGCCGTGGACGAGCTGTCCGCCCACCTGACCACCCCGAGGACGGCCGCCAGGCTGCTGCCGCTGCTGACGGCGTTCGCCGAGGCGTTGGAGCGCGAAGCCCCGGTGAGCGAGAACCCGCTGCTCCACGAGCGGTTCGGCCACTGCCTCATGCTCAGCGGCGCGACGGCGGCTCCGGCCGTACGCGTCCTCAAGGGGCTGGCCGCGTTCGACGCCCGCCACCGGCATTCGCTGGGCCTGGCGCTTGCCGCGCTCGGCGACGCCGACCTGACCGTCCTTGAGCAGGCCGTGGACCTGTTGGCCGAGGACGGGAGGGCGCTGGCCGACACGCTGAACAGGTACGCGGTCAGGCTGTTGGAGGCCGGTCGGCCGGTGGAGGCTCTGGCCCACTCGGAACGCGCCGCCGACCTCTGCGACGAACTGGACGAGCCCGCCGTCGCCGCCGTCACGTACGCCCAGCTCGGCGCCGCTCTGGCCGCCCTGGACCGCCCGCAGGCCGCGCTGGAGGCGGTGACCTGGTCGCTGGCCGAGCAGGAACGCGCCGCCGAGGCGCGGGGCGGCGAGGCCGGGCTGCTCGGCGTGCGCGCGCAGGCGATCCAGGTGCGGGGGCAGGTGCTGCGCGCGTCCGGCAGGACGCAGGAGGCGCTGGCCCACCTGGTGGAGGCCATGCGGCTGCACGTCCGGCTCGCCCGGCCCGCGGCGGCGGCAGAGGTGGCCGGGACGGTGGCCGACGACCTGCTGGCCGCCGGGCGTCCCGAGGAGGCCGCCGAGTACGCCAGGATCGCCGTCACCGGCCTGCCGCCGCGCACGCTCAGGCATGCCCTGGCCACCCAGCGCCTGGTCAGGTGCCACATGATGCTGGGCGAGGCGCGGGAGGCGGGCGCGCTGGCCGAGGAGCTGATCCGGCTGGCCAGGCGGTCGCCGGGCGAGCTGACGTACCGGGCGATCCTGGCTGATTCGCTGGCGCAGAGCTCGGAGCTGCTGCCCTTGCTGCGGCCCGGCGCGGCGGCGGAGGCCGAGCAGCGGGCCCGCGAGGCCATCGCGATCTACGACGAGCTGCTGACCACGGGCATGAACGCCGAGGCGCTGCACGTCAGCCGGGCCGGTGCCGGGCTGACGCTGGCCGCCGCGCTCCGGCTGCGCGAGCAGCCGGCGGCGGCGGTGGGGCCGCTGCGCGAGGCCGTCGCCACGCTGGAACGCCACGCCCCCGCCAACCCCCTGCTCGGCGGCATCCTGTCCCGCGCCATGCTCATGCTGGGCGACGCGCTGATGGAGTCGGGCCGGGCGCTGGAGGCGAGCCTGGTCTTCCATCGCGGCGCCCAGGTCATCGACGACGAGCCGGCCGCCGCCGTCGCCCACGCCCGGCTCGGCTTCTGCCAGGAGGAGCTGGGCAGGGACGACGCGGCCGACACCGCCCTCCGGGTCGCGCACGGCCTGCTGCGCGGCCTCCTGACCGCCGGCGGCCCCGCCACGAACAGCGGAACCGGCGCGAACGGCGCGAACGGCGGGACCGGCGAGCTCACCGAGCTCACCGAACTGCTGCGCGACGTGCTGCGCGGCCGGCTGCGGCTGCTGGAGAAGGCCGGCAGGCGCGAGGAGGCGGCCCAGGTGGAGGCCGAACTACGCACGACGTAACCCTCCCCTGCGGCCGGAACCGGCGAGCGACGCCCCCGAGACAGGAGGAAGGCGAGCCCCTGCGAGGGCGCGCGGGCCACGCGGTGGGGGTGGGGTGGTCAGGGCGTGCGTTGGGGTGGTCAGGGGGTGGCGGTCTCGGCGGTCTGCCTGGCCCAGCGGTAGTCGGCCTTGCCGGCGGGCGAGCGGACCATCTCCTTCACGAACGCGTACGAACGCGGCACCTTGTACCCCGACAACGACGCCCGGCAGTGGGCGTCCAGCTCGGCGGCGGTCACCTCGACGCCGGGACGCGGCTCGACCACGGCCGCCACCCTGCTTCCCCACCGCTCGTCCGGCACGCCGGTCACCACCGCGTCGAACACCCCTGGATGGCCCTTGAGCACGGCCTCGACCTCCTCGGGGAACACCTTCTCGCCGCCGGTGTTGATGCACTGCGAGCCGCGGCCGAACACGTGCACGGTGCCGTCGGCGTCCACGGTCGCCAGGTCGCCGGTGAGCAGCCAGCGGGTGCCGTCGGGGTCGGTGACGAAGGTGCGCGCCGACTTGTCCGGGTCGTTGTAGTAGCCGAACGCCACCCGCCCGGACCTGGCCACCGTCCCCATCTGCCCCGAACCCGGCGGAACGGGACGTCCCCGCTCGTCCAGGACGCTGATCCTGGCCGACGGGTTGGGCTGGTAGCGCAGCCCGGTCTCGGGCGTGGAGCCGGGCAGCGCGGAGGCGGTGTAGCCGGACTCCGTCGAGCCGAAGCTGTCCACGATCATGACGTCGGGCAGCAGGCCCTGGAGCCGGTCGCGGACCGCGCCGCTCAGGATCGCGCCGGTGGAGCTGACGACGAACAACGACGACAGGTCGTACGTGCCCGTCTCCAGCGCCTCGGCCAGCGGCCTGGCCATGGCGTCGCCCGTGATGCTCATGGTGAGCACGCGCTCGCGCTCGACCGCCCGCCACACCTCGCCGGCGTCGAACTTGGGGACGAGCACCATCGTCCCGCCCGCCCACCAGCTGATGAAGGTGGCCATCTGCGCGGCGCCGTGCATGAGCGGCGAGGTGGCCATCATGATCATGGGGGTGGCCTTGACGGCCTCGTCGATGACCTCCTGCGGGGTGGTGCGCGGGTCGCCGTACGGGTTGCCGCCGCCGAAGGCCATGAACAGGTCCTCGACGTGCCACATCGCGCCCTTGGGCATGCCGGTGGTGCCGCCGGTGTAGATGATGTAGACGTCCTGGCCGGTGCGCGGGGGGAAGCCGCGTTCCGGCCTGCCGCGCTCCAGCGCCGCCTCGTACGGCACCGCCGAGGCGATCGACGACTCGCCGCCGACCGCGATCAGGTGGTCCAGCAGCGGCGCCTGGTGCGCGACGGCGGCCACACGGGGGTCGAACTCGACGTCGTAGACCAGCGCGCGCAGGTCGGCGTCCTGGTAGAGGTAGAGCAGCTCGGCCTCGACGTACCGGTAGTTGACGTTGATCGGCACGGCCCGGATCTTGAGCGCGGCCAGCAGCCCGGCCAGGTACTCCACGCCGTTGTACAGGTGCAGCCCGACGTGCTGGCCCGGCCGCACGCCCAGGTCGGCGAGGTAGTGGGCGAGCCGGTTGGCCTCGGCGTCCAGCTCGGCGTAGGTGCGCCGCCGCTCGCCGCAGATGACGGCGGTGCGGTCCCCGATCGTGTCGGCGAGTGCTTCGAACAGGTCCGCGTGGTTGAACTCCATCAGGGTCTCTCCCGTCCGACGATCCACATCGCGAAGAACTGGGCTCCGCCGCCGTAGGCGTGGCCGAGCGCCGTGCGGGCGCCGTCCACTTGGTGCTCGCCGGCCTGGCCGCGGACCTGGAGGGCGGCCTCGGCGAACCTGATCAGCCCCGAGGCCCCGATCGGGTTGCTCGACAGCACGCCGCCGGAGGCGTTCCACGGGATGTCGCCGTCGAGGGCCGTGGCGCCGGACTCGGTCAGCTTCCAGCCCTCGCCTTCCGCCGCGAATCCCAGGTTCTCCAGCCACATCGGCTCGTACCAGGAGAAGGGCACGTACACCTCGGCCACGTCGATCTCGCGGCGCGGGTCGGTGACGCCGGCCTGGCGGTAGACGTCGGCGGCGCAGTCCTTGCCGCCCTGGGGGCTGACGGTGTCGCGGCCGGCCCGGAAGATGGGCTCCGAGCGCATGGCGGTGCCGTGCACCCAGGCGGGGGTGCCGGTGACCTTGTGCTCGGCGGCCAGGACCATCGCGCACGCGCCGTCGCTGGACGGGCAGGTCTCCAGGTAGCGGATCGGCTCCCAGAGCATCGGCGTGGACTCGACCATCTTCTGGTCGATGCCGGGGATCCTGAGGTGGGCGTAGGGGTTCTTCAGGGCGTTGAGCCGGTCCTTGACCGCGACCAGCGTGCCGATGTGGCCGGGCGCGCCGGACCTGCGCATGTACTCGCGGATGTGCGGCGCGAAGTAGCCGCCGGCGCCGACCACGAGCGACGCGCTGAAGGGCAGGTGCGTGGACAGCGCCCAGGTGGCGTTGGACTCCGACTGCTTCTCGAAGGCCACCACGAGCACCCGCTCGTGCACGCCGCCCTGGATCAGGCTCGCGCCGACCAGCGCCGTCGAGCCGCCGACGCTGCCCGCGGTGTGCACCCGCATCATCGGCTTGCCCGCCGCGCCGAGCGCGTCGGCGAGGTACGCCTCGGGCATCATCACGCCCTCGAACAGGTCGGGCGCCTTGCCGACCACGACGGCGTCGATGTCCTTGAACGTCAGCCCGGCGTCCTCCAGGGCCCGCAGCGCCGCCTCGCGGACCAGGCCCGCGATGGAGACGTCCCTGCGCTTGGTGGTGTAGTGCGTCTGCCCGACCCCGATCACCGCGCAGCGGTTGCCCATGATTCACGCCTCCAGGACCGTGACGAGGTTGTGCTGCAGGCAGGGGCCGCCGGCGGCGTGCCCGACGGTGCGGCTCGCGCCGCCGTCGAGGATGTGCCGCGCGGCCTCGCCGATGCGGATGAGCCCCGTGGCCATGACGGGGTTGGCGGCGAGCGGCCCGCCGGACGGGTTGATCACCGTGTCGCCGCCCAGTTCGAGCGCCTCGCGCAGGATGAGCTCCTCGTGCGGGAACTGGACGTGCAGCTCGGCCACCTCGACCGGGCCCTTGCCGACGCCGGCGGCCCGTGCGGCGTCGGCCGCGGAGGCCGATCTGGCCAGTTCCCGCATGCCGAGGTAGTGCGGCTCGATGCGGTGGGCGATGCCCTTGACGAAGGCGGGGCGGCTGGTGAGCCGTCCGGCCAGTTCCGCCGTGGCCAGCACGATCGCCGCCGCGCCGTCCGTGACGGGCGGCACGTCCGTCTTTCTGAGGGGTTCGACCGCGACCTCCTCGCCGTCCGGTTCGGGCAGGTCGAGCGCGTACGGGTTGCTCCTGCCGTCCGCCCTGGACCGGCGGACGATCTCGTCGAGCTGCTTCCTGTCCGCGTCGAGCGCGTTCGCCTGGAGTGCGGCCAGGGAGAGCTGGTCGAGGCCGAGGGGTTCCAGGTAGTAGGGGTCGAGCTGGAGGGTCATGATGGTGCGCAGGTCGCCGAGCGACGACTTGCCGAAGCCGTAGACCAGGGCCGAGTCGATGTCGCCGTGCTGGAGGCGGACCCACGCCTCGTACAGGGCCCAGGCGCCGTCCATCTCGACGTGGCTCTCGGAGATGGGCGGCCAGGCGCCGAGCGCGTCCAGGGCGCTGACGAACGAGAACGGCGCCCCGGCCAGGTAGTCGCAGCTCCCGGAGCAGGTGAAGCCGAACCTGGTCAGCCCGGTCCGCTCCTTGACCTCGCTGATCACGGGCAGGATCAGCTCGGGCTCGGTGAGCCCGGTGTCGTGGTCGGTGTGGACGGTCTGCGCGAACGCGACGATCGCGACCTCTCTCATGACAGCTCCACGTCGGGCTCGCCGGTGGGGGCGAACCAGCGGATGTTCGCCATGGACTTGCTCCGCTCCTCCTCGGGCACCCAGACGGCCCTGACCCGCATGCCCTGGCGCACCTCGTGCGCGGGTACGTCGCCGATCAGGGCGATCATGGGGATGTCGGCGTGGTCGAGCAGGATGTAGGCGGAGACGAACGGCACTTCGGGCGCGCGCGGATCCGGCAGGTTGTTGATGGCGAACGTGGTGATCGTCCCGGTGTCGGGGAGTTCGAGCGTCTCCGGGATGAGACCTCCGCACTGGGGGCAGGACATCCGGTACGGCACGTACACCTGGTCGCACTGCTCGCAACGTCCGCCGAGGAAGACGCCGCGCTCGACGCCCTCCAGGAAGACGCGGAGCGAGCCGCCCGCCTGGAGGCGGTACTCGGCCCGCACGTTGGACACGATCTTCGTGACCTCGGGTGCGAAGTGGGCGATGTCGGTGATGTGGCCCGTGGGCCGGTCGCGCCACACCGGCCAGACGCGGGAGCCCTTCGACAGCGCCTTGGGGCCGTCGGCGGCGACGGCGTGCACGAGCGCGGTGTCGGCGCCGTCCAGCAGGATCGTGGCCCAGGCGAAGGGCCGGTCGAGCGGGTGGTTCGCCAGGGGCTCGGGCACCCAGGCCCAGGAGGTCACCGTGCCGGCCGGGCCGACCTCGACGTACTCGGAGGTGACGGGGTCGCCGGTGGCGGGGTCGTATTCGAGGGGCGGCACGAGCACCTTGCCCTCTTTCGTGCGCACTCCGACGATGCGGCGGCCGCGCAACTCGGTGAGGAAGCGCCCGATCACCGGCCCGGTGGTCCGGGTGTAGCCGCCGGGGAACTCCAGGACGTGCTGGGCGACCAGCGGATCGTCAGATGGCACGGTCGTGACCCTCCCAGTACGGTGCGCGGAGCTTGCGCTTGAGCAGCTTGCCGTTGGGCTCGCGGGGCATCTCGGCGATGAAGTCGACGCTCTTGGGCCACTTCATCCGGGCCAGGCGGCCCTCCAGCGAGGCGATCAGCTCGGCCGCGAGCTCGGGACCCGGCGCGACGCCCGGCGCGGGCTCGACGACGGCCTTGATCTGCTCGCCCCAGTCGTCGTCCGGGATGCCGAACACGGCCACGTCCGCGACCTTGGGGTGGATCATGAGCTCGTTCTCGATCTCGGCCGGGTAGATGTTCGTCCCGCCGGAGATGATCATGTCGGCCTTGCGGTCGCAGAGGAAGAGGAAGCCGTCCTCGTCCAGGTATCCGATGTCGCCGACCGTGAAGTAGTCCTTGAGCCGGTTCGCGGCGGTCTTGTCGGGGTCGCCCTTGTACTCGAAGGGCACGCCCATCATCTTCATGTAGATCGTGCCGGGAGTGCCGGTCGGTACGGGTTCGCCCTCGTCGTCCGCGATCAGCAGCTCGCTGATCGGCCAGGCGGAGCCGACCGTGCCCGGATGCGCCTTCCAGCCCTCGGGCGTGGCCAGGGTGCCGCCGCCCTCGGTGGCCGCGTAGTACTCGTAGATGCAGTCGCCCCACCACTCGAACATCGCCCATTTGACCGGGACGGGGCAGGGGGCGGCGGCGTGGATCATCCACCTGAGCGAGGACAGGTCGTACTTGGCCCTGGTGGCCTCGGGGAGCGCGAGCAGGCGCTTGAAGTGCGTGGGAACCATGTGGGAGTTCGTGACGCGGTAGCGCTCGCACAGCCGGAGCGTCTCCTCGGCGTCCCATCTGTCCATGTAGACGAGGGTGTGGCCCATGTGCAGGGCGCTGCCGCCGAACTGGGTGACGGCGGTGTGGTAGCTGGGCGAGGTGACCAGGTGCGCGTTGGGCGGCCCGGCCGTGATGCCGAACAGGCCGAGCAGGAAGGTCATCAGCTCGGCGCCGTCGTCGGGGTCGAGGCCGCTCAGCGTGCGCCTGACGCCCTTGGGCCGGCCGGTGGTGCCCGAGGTGTAGTGCATGGTGGCGCCGGCCGTGCGGCCGGGCGGCGCGGTGTCCGGCTGCCCGGCGGTCAGCTCGCTCGCCGGGCGGAAGCCGTCCCCGCCGCCGTCCCCGCCGCCGTCCCCGCCGCCGTCCCCGCCGCCGTCCCCGCCGCCGTCCCCGCCGCCGTCTCCGAGGAGGAAGCGGCGGTGCGGCTCGATCGCCTCGGCTCCCCTGGCGCCCTCCTGGAGGAAGCGGGGGTGGACGAAGAACGCCTTGGCCTCGCTGTCGGAGACGATGTAGCCGATCTCCGGGCCGGTGAGGTGCCAGTTGATCGGCGTGTAGTACCAGCCGGCCTGGAGCGCGGCCAGGTAGAGGACGAGGCCGTCCGCGCCGTTCGGGACCAGGCCGCAGATTCCGTCGCCCGGCTCCAGGCCGAGCTCGCGTAACCCGTGGACGAGGCGGTTCGAACGGGCCAGGAGGTCACCCGCGCGGTGCTCCGTGCCGTCGGGGTCGACGGCCGCGATCCACTCGGGATCCGCCTGCGCCAGCCTCCAGAAACCGAGCGTGCCCATCTGATCTCCTCAGCTCAGGCGTAGCAAAACAGGAACTTGTTCTCGTTTGCTGTGCGGAGCGTATCCCGCGGGTAAAGTGCGGAGCAAGCGCTTGATTCATTGCTTCTGGGATTCGGGAGGCGTACATGGAGCTTCTGCCGATCAGCACCCCGCACTGCCGGGTGGAACGCGACGGCCACGTCCTGACCGTCACGATGAACCGGCCGGAGGCCCGCAACGCCCTCTCCTCGGACATGCTGATCGGGCTGGCCTCGGCGTGGGCGTACGCGTCGGCCGAGCCCTCGATCCGGGTCGCGATCCTGACCGGGGCGGAGGGCACGTTCTGCGCCGGGGCCGACCTCAAGGCCATGGGCCAACCCTCGACCGATCCCGAGGTTCAGGCAAGGGCCGCCCAGATCCCGAATTTTCACTGGAAGGGGCTGCTGAGGGAGGACCTGCCGACCAAGCCGATCATCAGCGCTGTCGAGGGGTACGCGGTCGCCGGCGGCACGGAGCTGCTGGTCGGGACGGACCTGAGAGTGGTCGCCGAATCGGCCACCCTGGGGCTGTTCGAGGCCAAACGCGCACTCTTCCCCATGGGCGGCTGCGCCGTCCGGCTGCCCCGCCAGATCCCCTACTGCCACGCCATGGACCTGCTGCTCACCGGCCGTTCCGTGACCGCCGCCGAGGCCCTGGCGATGGGGCTGGTCAACCGGGTGGTGCCGTGCGGGCGGGCGCTGGAGACGGCCCGGGAACTGGCAGCGGACATCGCCGCCTCCGGGCCGCTGGCGGTCCAGGCCATTCTGCGGACGTACCGGGACACCCTGGGCATGCCGGAGCCCGAGGCCCTGAAGGTGTCGGACGAGCTCGGCTGGCCGGTGATCGGCTCGGAGGACGCCAAGGAGGGCACTCGGGCGTTCCGCGAGAAGCGCCCGGCCCGCTACGAAGGCCGCTGACCACTCCCCAGGAGGAGAGACGCACGTCACATCCGTTCCTGTCACATCCCGTCGGGCTGCCCCGTCCCAGAGGTGGAAGCAGTCGACGACGACAAGGAGCGCGTCATGGAAGCCCGTCTGAACGTCTTCGAGAACCAGGTCGCGACCAAGGCTATGAAGCACCTCATCAGCACCAACAAGGTCATCATGGACTCGGGCCTGCCCCACGCCACGCAGGAGCTCGTGAAGATCCGGGCCAGCCAGATCAACGGCTGCGGCTTCTGCACCGACATGCACACCAAGGACGCCGCGCACGCCGGCGAGACCTCGATCCGGCTCAACCTGGTCGCCGCCTGGCGCGAGGCCAAGGTGTTCACCGAGGCCGAGCGGGCCGCGCTGGAGCTGGCCGAGCAGGGCACCCGCATCGCCGACGGCGCCGGCGGCGTCCCGGAGGAGGTCTGGGCGAACGCCGCCAAGCACTACGACGAGGAGCAGCTCGGGGCGCTGGTGTGCCTGATCGCCCTGATCAACGCCTTTAACCGGGTGAACGTCATCGTCCAGCAGCCCGCGGGCGACTACGTGCCCGGCATGTTCGGCTGACGGAGAACCGCCGGAGAGCTGCCGGGAGAGCCGCCGGAACCGCGGCCTGCGGGAAGGGAGTCAGTCCCGCAGGCCGCCGAGGCCCGTCCGCACCAGGCGCTCGCGGACGCCGCCGGGCAGCGGCACGCCCCCACGGCGACAGCCGGGCGGTCAGTCCCGGGTGATGCGGTCGAGGCGTTCCAGGGCCTCCGCGTACTCCTCCACGAGCCCGAACACCACGTCCTTCGTCGAGCGCACCTGGTTGGTGAGGCCGATGACCTGCCCGGCGGGGAACGTGGCCAGCTCCGAGGCGTCCGAGCGGCCGATCCGGCGCAGGGCGTCCGAGACGAGCATGAACTGCAGCGGCATCGGCAGCGTGCCCGGCGACTCCTGCGACTCCCACGCCTCGGTCCACTCGTTCCTGAGCAGGCGGGCGGGCTTGCCGGTCCAGCTCCGGGAGCGCACGGTGTCGCGCGAGGTGGCCTCCAGGATGCGGCGTTTCGCCATCTCGGGGGTGTCGGCCTCCTCGACGGTGAGCCAGAGGGAGCCGGTCCAGACGCCCTCCGCGCCCAGCGCCATGCCGGCCGCCATCTGCCGGCCGTTCCCGATGCCGCCCGCCGCGAGGACGGGGACGTCCACGGCGTCCACCACCTGCGGGATGAGCACCATGGTCGAGATCTCGCCGGTGTGGCCGCCGGCCTCGGTGCCCTGGGCGACGACGACGTCCACGCCGACCTCGACCTGCTTGAGCGCGTGCCGCGGGGTCGAGGCCAGGGCGGCGACCTTGACGCCGTGCCGGTGGGCGAGGTCCACGACGTCGGCCGGGGGCGGCCCGAGGGCGTTGGCCAGCAGGGCGATGGGATGGCGGAGCGCGACCTCGACCTGGGGACGCGCGGTGGCGTCGGTCCAGCCGAGCAGCACCCGGCCGGGGTCGGCGTCGGACGACAGCGGCGGCACGCCGTGCCTGCCCAGCAGGTTCTCGACGAACGCGCGGTGCCCCTCGGGGATCATCGCCTGCAGGCGGCCGACGAGCTCCTCGGGGGCGAAGTCGGCGCCCTCGTAGGAGGCGGGCATGACCACGTCCACGCCGTACGGTCTGCCGTCGACGTGGTCGTCGATCCACTTGAGCTCCATCTCGAGCTCTTCCGGGGTGAAGTAGAGCGCGCCGAGCACTCCCATGCCGCCCGCGCGGCTGACCGCGGCGACCACGTCCCTGCAGTGGCTGAAGGCGAAGATCGGGAGCTCGATTCCGAACATGTCCGTGACCCGTGTCCGCATAGCCCGACGATAAGCCGCGCCGCAGCCGAACTGCAACGTGTTCTACTCTAGAACCTTTCGTCGGTCGGCCTCCGGGCCTGGGACGCGTTCTAGCGCGGCAGCCGCCGCCAGAGCGGCCGCGGCAGCAGGCGCAGCAGGCCGAACGCCGGGCCGAGCGCCCGCGGCACCCACACGGACGACGCGCCCTCGCGCAGCGCGCGCACGGTGGCCAGGGCCACCTGGCGGGGCGTCGAGGAGAGCGGCGCCGGCGGCAGGCCCTTGGTCATCCGCCCGACCACGAAGCCCGGACGCACGATCAGCACGCGCGCGCCCGAGCCGTGCAGCGCGTCGCCGAGCCCCTGCGCGAACCCGTCGAGCCCGGCCTTGGCCGAGCCGTAGACGAAGTTGGCCTTGCGCACCCGGGCCCCGGCGACCGACGAGAGCACCACGAGGGTGCCGTGCCCCTGCTCGCGCAGGACCCTGGCGGCGTGCAGGTCCACCGAGACGTGGCCGCCGTAGTTGACCGCGACGGCCTCGGCGGCGGCGGCCGGGTCGGCGTCGTAGTCGTCCTGGCTGCCGAGCACGCCGAACGCGGAGATCACCACGTCGAGGTCGCCCACCAGCTCCACGGCCCTGGCCAGGACGGCGGCGTGCGACCCCACGTCCAGCGCGTCGAACGGCAGGACGTGCACCTCGGCGGCGAGGTCCGCCGGCGGCGTGAGCTCGCCCCTGGCGGCCAGCACGACCCGGCTCGCGCCCAGCCCGACCAGCAGCCGGACGATCTCCAGGCCGATCTCGCTCCGCCCGCCCAGCAGCAGCACGCTGTCCACGGCCCCGAGCGCGTTTCTCACGACGCCCCCCGCCCCGGAGCGGCGGCCGCCCGGCTCGCGTCAGAAGTGGTGGTCACAGTCGTAGTCTCCTGGACAGGTCCGAGCGGAACAGGCCCTCCGGGTCGGCCTCGTCCCTGATGCTCCGCCATCGTTCCAGTTCGGGGTACATCGCCGCCATCATGTCGGCGCGCAGCCGGGCGTCCTTGGCGAGGTACACCCGTCCCCCGGCCTGCGCGACGCGCTCGTCGAAGCCGCGCAGGAGCCCGCTCAGGCCGCGCTGACCGGCCGGGATGTCCAGGGCCAGGGTCCAGCCGGGCACGGGGAAGGACAGGAACCCGCCCGAACCGGGACCGAACCGCTTGAGCACCGTCAGGAACGACACCGTCCCGTGGGCCGACAACGACCCGACGACGTCGCGCAACGTCTCCTCCGCGCCGAACGGCACCACGAACTGGTACTGCACGAAGCCGCGCGAGCCGTACATGCGGTTCCAGCCCTCGACGAAGTCGAGCGGGTGGAAGAACGGCGCGATGCCCTGCGTGACCGTCGCGCTCCGCGGCGCCCTGCGGTACCAGAGCTCGTTGAAGGCGCGCACGCTGAGCCCGTTGAGCAGCCCGTCCGGCACCCACGGCGGCGCGTGCAGCCGGGCGCGCGGCGCGAAGACCGGCGGCGGCTTCTCCGCGTCGCGGGGCGCGTGGTCGCCCCTGGTCAGGACGCTGCGGCCCATCCGGCGGCCGCGGGCGAGCAGGTCGATCCAGGCCACCGTGTAGCGGTAGCGGTCGTCGGTGCGGGCCATGACGTCGAGCGTCTCGTCCAGGTCGGCGGTGCGCCGTACGTCCACCCGCATCAGGGACGACTCGACCGGCACGCAGCCGAACGTCGCCTCGGCCACCACCCCGGTCAGGCCCATGCCGCCGACGGTCGCCCGGAAGAGCGGGTCGCCGGGGCGCAGCACCCTGGCGGCGCCGTCGGCGGTCACCAGGGTGAGGGAGCGCACGTGCGCGCCGAAGGAGGAGTCGCGGTGGTGGTTCTTGCCGTGCACGTCGGCCGCGACGGCCCCGCCGACCGTGACGTGCCTGGTCCCGGGGCTCACGGGCACGAACCAGCCGCGGGGCACCAGCGCCGTCATCACCTCGTGCAGGCTGACCCCGCCCGCCGCGGTCACTTCGCCGGTGCGCTCGTCGAGGCTCCAGGCGTCCAGGCCGGTGCAGTCGAGGACGAGGCCGCCGGCGTTCTGGGCGGCGTCGCCGTACGAGCGGCCGAGCCCGCGGGCGACGGCACCGCGGGCCGGCGCGGCCGCGACCAGGTCGCGCAGCTCGTCCAGGGAACGGGGGCGGCGCAGCACGGCGGGGGTGGGCGAGGTGCGGCCCCAGCCGGTGAGGAACGTGCTCACGCGTAGATCCCGAGCCCCACCAGGACGACCAGCGCGGCGGCGAAGACGAGGGTGGGCCGGTCGCGGATCACCAGCTCCTCGGGCTCCTCGCCGCCGCCCCGCTCGACCAGCAGGTTGTGCCGGAGCACGAGGAGCAGGAACGGGACGATGCTCAGCCCATAGAACACGTTCTCGTGCGCGTTCAGCGCCCACAGGCAGTACGTGACGATCATCGCCCCGGACGCCATGATCCGCACGTGCGTGAGGTACGCGGCCGGGTAGGCGGCCAGCGTGGCCCGCGTCCCCGACACGCCCCGCGACCGCAGCTCGGCCTCGCGCTTGCCGGCCACGAGCTGCAGCGCGGCCAGCGAGACGACCACGAGGAACCAGCCGGTCACCGGCACCCCGACGGCGACGGCCCCGGCGTAGGCCCTGATCACGTGGCAGCCGGCGACCGCGATGAGGTCCACGACCTCCTGGTGCTTGAGCCAGGTCGTGTAGGCCAGGGTCAGGGCGACGTACCCGGCGACGACCGCGGGCGCCTGCCAGCCGCCGGCGAGCGCGGCGACCGCGGGCCCGAGGACCAGCAGGACGACGCCCGCCACCCGGGCCGTGCGCACCGACACCGCGCCGGAGGCGACGGCCCGGCGGCGCTTGCGCGGGTGCAGCCGGTCGGCCTCCACGTCGGAGGCGTCGTTCAGCAGGTAGGAGCCGCTGGCGGCCAGGCAGAAGGCGGCCAGGACGAGCAGCGCCGCGAGCAGGCGGCCCGGCTGACCGAGCACCCCGGCCGCCATGGGGGCGGCCAGGACGAGCAGGTTCTTCAGCCACTGACGCGGCCGGGCCGCCCTGACCAGCGCCAGCGCGGGCGCGGGCGACCAGGGCCGGGCGACCACGCCCTGGCTCATGCGGACCGGCGGCCGCGCAGGGCGAGCAGCAGGCCGCCCAGGAGCAGGACGACCCCGACCACGCCGAGCACGATCGGCAGCGTGGTCCTGATCAGGTTGATCTGGCTCTTGCCCTCGGCGGCGCTGTCCACCAGGCCCTTGACCGTGTCGTCGGTCATCTTGGCGGTGGCCACGAACGCCTTGGAGCGCTCGATGCCGTCCTGGCTCTTGAGCACCTCGTTGCGCACCTGCTCCTGCTTGACGGGCGCGCCGGTGGTGGGCTCGATCCAGTAGGTGACGGTGCCGGAGTAGAACCGGTTCAGCTGAACGTCGCCCGAGGTGCCCATGCCGAACCAGGCGGCGGGCGCGTTCAGCGTCTGCGTCCTGGTCTCGGGGACGGTCTGCTCGAACTTGTACGTGGGCAGCCCGTTGACCTGCTCCTCGCCGACGAACCTGGCGTCGAACGCCTTGCCCGCGCTGGCGTTGAAGACCTGGTAGGTCTTCTTCTCCACGTCGAACGGGAACTTGTAGATCTGGCCCTGGAGCTGCACCGGGGCCTTGTCGATGCTGGCGCCGCAGCAGTTGAGGCCGACGCCGGAGCGCTTGTCGAAGGCGCTGCGCCGCTCGCTGAAGTTGATGCCCGGCTTGCTGTTGGTGACGTCGTTGACGGCGGTGAACTCGTCCCAGACGACGCGGTCGTCGTTGGCTTCCTTAACATCGCCGCGGGTGGTCACGATGATGTCGAGGTCGGCGGTGAGCACCTTGCCGTCCGGGATGCTGAAGTACTGGGCGCCCGTCGCGTGCAGTTTGCTGATGCTGTACTGGTCGCCCTTGGCGGCCATGAAGGCGGGCGCGACCTGGAGGCGCACCAGGGGAGCCAGAACGATGAGGAATGCCCCGACGGCGATGAGGACGCTGCCAACGACGACCCGGTTCATGGACCCTCCATGTGCGCAGGTGCACTGACGCCTGTTTGGGTGGTTAAGTACTGAAACGAACTACCTACTCGCCGGTATGTTATTGCGACGAGTGACCGACGTCACCAGGGATGCGGAAACGTGACCGAAACAGGTTCTACTTCGGGCGGGGTGCCGGTGGTCTCAGGACACCAGACCTCGCTCGACGGCGTGCGCGCCGTGGCCGCCTTCGCCGTCCTGCTGTTCCACGTGTCCATGGAGGCGGGGACGGCGCTGGACCCGGGGTTCCTGGGCGGCGTGCTGTCCAGGGGCGAGATCGGCGTGCCGATCTTCTTCACGCTCTCCGGCCTGCTGCTGTACCGGCCGTGGGCGGCCCAGGTCCTGCTCGGCGACCGGGCCCCGGACACCCGCCGCTACCTGTGGAAACGCTTCTTCCGGATCATGCCGGCGTACTGGCTGGTGGTCGCCGTGGCGCTGCTGCTGTGGGGCGACGCGCACCGCGCGGACCCCTGGACGTGGGCGCAGATGTTGTTCCTCGTGCACACCTACGACATCACCCCCTGGTGGTACGGCCTCGGCCCCAAGGGGCTCGGCCAGATGTGGAGCCTCGCGGTCGAGCTGACCTTCTACCTCACGCTCCCGCTGATGGCGGCGGTGCTGCGCAGGTTCGCCCTGCGCGGCGACCCCGACCTGCGGACCAGGGGACGGCGGCTGCTCATCGGCCTGGCCGTCTTCGGCGCGCTGTCCTACGTGTACACGGTCTTCGAGTACTTCCCCGACTACCGGCCCTGGATGAACGTGTGGCTGCCGCGCTCCTGGACGTTCTTCGTGCCCGGCATGGCGCTGGCCGTGCTGACCGTCTGGGCCAGGGCCGAGGACGGCCGCGCCCGGCGGCTGAGCGCCGCGCTGGCCTCCTCGTGGGGCACGTTGTGGGTCATCGCGGGCCTGGCCTACCTCATCGCCGCCACGCCGCTCACCGGGCCGCGCGCGGTCGGTCTGGGCAGCATCTGGACCGCGTTCACCGAGCAGGGCCTCTACACGCTCGTCGCCTTCTGCCTGGTCGCCCCCGCCGCGCTGGCGGCCGGACGGCCCACCCGGGTGCACGAACTGCTCGGCGGCCGGGTGATGAGCTACCTGGGCCAGATCTCCTACGGCGTCTTCCTGTGGCAGTTCGTCATCCTCTACCTCTGGTACGACTTCACCGGCCAGCGGCCGTGGACCGGCAACCTCCTGGTCAACCTGGTCGCCGTCACCGCCATCACGGTCACCATGGCCGGGCTCACCCACCGCTACGTGGAGGAGCCCGCCAGGCGGCTGATCCGCCTGGTGCCTCAGCGCGCCGCCGGGCCCGGCTCGCCGAAGGCCACCGCCCTGAGGCAGAACGCCTGACCCTGCGCCCCGGCCGCGGTGATCCGCATGCCCTTGCCCGGCCCGTCGTGCGGCACGTAGAACAGCGCGCCCATGGCGCCGGTCGCGGGCAGCGTGGCCGCCCGCTGGGCCTCGCCGACCTCCACCACGACCTGCACGGGCCGCGGGCTGACGTACGACATGGCCACCACCACGCCGGGCCCGCCGAAGGACTCGACGGGGAACTCCTTGCCCGCCGGGAAGCACTTGCGCCCCTTGACCGCGTCGAAGAACGGCACCACCCGCCCCACCAGGACGAGCTTGCCCGTGTCGTCCAGCACGTACGGCTCCGACGAGGGCCGCGGGTCGCGCATGCGCTCCCTGGTCGCGTCGTCGGCCAGCGGCGCCAGCACGTACGAGGTCATCCGGCGCTCCCCGTTCCACGGCAGGACGATCTCCGGCGGCACCGGACGGGCGTAGATGTCGGCCTCCCCCGCCGCCGCGGCCAGCGAGGCCTTCGCGTTCTCCAGGTACGTCCTGACCCGGTCGCCGGTGAGCGTGTCGCCGAAGGTGTTGATCGAGATCAGCGACACGACGAGGAAGACGGCGGTCAGCACGCCGCCGACGGCCGGCATGCTCGCCGGCACCGGCCGGCGCAGGACGTCGGGCTCGTCCTCCACCGGCATGACGGCCAGCGCCAGGCAGAGGGCGAAGAGCACGGCGGCGTCGGCGACGTACCGGGTCTCGGCCCCGATCAGGTCCCAGGCGGTGGCCCGCGCGATCACGGTGGGCACCGCGTCGGCGACCACCACGTAGACCGCCAGGATCGCCCACGCCCGCCAGGCCCGCCTGCGGTACACGCAGGTGACCACGACCAGCGCGGCGAGCACCGCCCACGCCACGGCCACGGTCACCGGGGCCGGGTCGGCCAGCCCGCCGGTCGAGGTGACGCCGCCCCAGCGCAGCGGGCCGCCGACGGCCCCCGTCGGGAAGGTCTCACCTAGCAGCCTGCGCAGCAGCCCCGGGACCACCTCGGCCTTCGGGCCGGTCAGCGCGTCGGCCCCGGCGGTGTCGCGGCGCAGCCAGTAGAGCAGCGCGTACCCGGCCAGCAGCAGGCCGTGCGCCCACCAGACCGGCCTGCGCAGCTCGGCGAGCAGGGCGCGGGCCCACAGGCCCCGGCCGAGGTAGGCACTGCTGACGCCGAGCACCACGAACGGGATGAACACCCCCTTGGTGGAGAAGGCCATCCCGACGGCGGTCCAGGCCAGGGCCCGCCAGCGGCCCTGGCCCTCGCGTACGTACCTGACGTGCGCGGCCAGCGCCGCGATCAGCGCGAGCTGCAGCGGCACGGCGTTGAGCGCCGCCGACCACCAGCTCATGGCGGGCACGGTGAGCGGCGCGAACGCGTAGACGGTCAGCGCGGCGAGCACCGCCGCCCGGTCGCCGAACAGCCGCCGCAGCAGCACCAGGAACATGACCGAGGCGGCCCCCTGGATCGCCACGGTCACGAACGACACCAGCGCCCAGCTGTACGGCGCGAGCGACGTGAGCAGCCACACCAGGCCGAGCGCGCCCGGCATGAGGTGCCCCTTGTGCACCCTCATCAGGTACTCCCAGGTCGGCCCGCTGTCGCCGGCCCCGGCCACGAAGAGGAAGTCGTCCTCGACGAAGTAGGCCTTGCTGAGCAGGCTCGCCCGGAACACCAGCGAGATCAGCACGATCAGCAGGCCCACGCCGATGACCGGCCCGGTGCGCACCGCCGGGATGGTGATCTGGAAGGGCTCGGCTCGCTTGACGTCTTCAGCCATGGACGTATCCCTCCACTGCAGTAAGCTCCGCGCCGTGGACACCGAACCGTTCCGAGCGGATCTCGGCAGATCCGTCCGGTTGCTGCGCGCCTTCCGTCTGGAGCAGAGCGACCCCGACTTCTTCTACGGCACCCTGGCCAGGGACACGGTGGCCCAGCTCGCCACCTACACCGACCTGGCCGGCGCGACCGTGGCCGACATCGGCGGCGGCCCCGGCTACTTCGCCGACGCCCTGCGCGCGGTCGGCGCGCGGCCGCTGTGCGTCGACTGCGACGCCGGTGAGATGCGCCTGCGCGACGGCGTGCCGCCCCGCGACGCCGTGCTCGGCAGCGCGCTCGACCTGCCGCTGGCCACCGGCTCGGTGGACGTGTGCTTCTCCTCCAACGTGCTGGAGCACGTGCCCGACCCGCTGCGGATGGCCGACGAGATGGTCCGGGTGACCCGGCCGGGCGGCGTGGTCTACCTGTCGTACACGATCTGGTTCTCGCCCTGGGGCGGCCACGAGACCTCCCCCTGGCACTACCTCGGCGGCCACTACGCCGCCCGCCGCTACGCCCGCACCCACGGCAAGCCGCCCAAGAACGTCTTCGGCGAGAGCATGTACGCCATCGGCGTGGCCAAGCCGCTGGCCTGGGCGCGCAGGAGGCGCGACGTGGAGGTCCTCGACGCGATCCCCCGCTACCATCCACGCTGGGCCAGGCACGTCGTCCACCTACCTGGCATCCGCGAGCTGGTCACCTGGAACCTGCTCCTCGTCCTGCGCCGCAGGTGAGCGCCGCCGCGACAACCACAGGGCGGCCGCCACGCAGCCCGCGCCGAGCAGGCCGCCGCCGATCGGCGCCACCGTGCCGAGCAGCAGGATCCAGCGCTTGTAGGCGGCCGCCGTCGCCAGGGCCGCGGCGACGTCCGGCTCGGCGGTGCGGAAGTCGGCGTCGAGTGCGGTCAGGCGGCCCCGGCCGTCCGCGGTGACCAGCGTCTCGGTCACCTCCTCCAGCGTCCTGACGGGCAGGCCGCTGACCGGTTCGACCCAGTACGTGCGCCGGATCTCGGCGTAGCGGCCGAGGCCGACGTCGCCCTTGCCGGGCAGGCCGAGCAGGCGGCGCGGCAGCGGCGGCGTCTCGCCGGGCACCAGCTGGCGCGGCGTGCGCTGGACGTAGCGGTAGGTCTCGACGCCGCGCACCCGCTCGACCCCGTCGAAGACGGCCGTGACCGGGCGGCGCAGGCGCAGGTCGAACAGCGGGTAGTCGCGGCGCTCGGCATTGAACGGCCAGCGGAAGGCCTGCCCGGTCTGCCGGACGGAGACGTCCTCGTCCAGGTACTCGCCGCAGCAGTTCACGATCTCGCCGGTACGCCGGTCGAAGGCCAGGCGGCGCTCGTGGTAGTCCAGGCGGTGGCCGTCGCGAGTGGCCAGGGAGACCGACTCGCCCCACACCGCGCGGTCGTCGTCGCCGGCCAGCACGTCGCCGATCAGCCACCGGGTCTGGACCAGGTCGCCGGTCGTCTGCCGCATGGTCGCCGGGTCCACGTACGTGGCCGACTCGGCGGTCGCCCTGGTCATGCTCTGCTGTTCCAGGGGGGCCTTGAGCACCCGGTCGTAGACGTACAGGCGGCTCAGCGGGATGAGCGTCAGCAGGAAGGCCCCCACGGCGGCCAGCACCAGCGCGAGACTCCTTCGGCTCGGTGCGGTCACGGCCGGGGCACCGCCTGTCCCGGCGTCACGTCGCCCAGGCACAGGCCGGGCGGCACGTCGTGCACGACGATCCGGTCCGCGCCCGGCACGGCCAGCACGAACACCCGGCCGAAGCCGGCGCGCAGCTTCATGTCGGTGGCCCGGTCGCCCATCCACAGGGTGACCGTCGTGTCGGACCGGGCCGCGTACCCCAGCCTGACCAGGGTGCCCTCGACGCGGGTGACGCGGTTGTCCAGCGGCACCTGGACGGTCCCGCCGGTCACCGGCCAGCACCGGTCGCGGGTGGTGGGCACGAGCGGGATGCCCTGCACGTCCACCGGCCGCAGCCGGCCCTGGTCGTCGAAGACCAGGCCGTCGAGCGCGGCGGGCGGCGCCTGCATCCTGGCCCTGAGCGCGGGCGTGGCCAGCGCGCCCAGCACCCGCGAGGTCAGGCTGTAGGCCCGGTACGAGTTCGGCAGCACCTCCGTCGGCACCAGCCGGTCGTAGATCACGCTGTCGGGGGCCGCCCTGGCCAGCTCGGCGCGGGCGGTCTCGATGTAGTCGTGCCGCCGCTCGGCCCCCAGGTACCCGGCGAACAGCGTCACCGTGACCAGCGACGCGCCCGCGAACAGCCCGAGCATCGCACCGGCCGCCCCGGTCACCCGCTCCCGCGCCGGCAGCGCCCTGCGGTACGGCTCCGCCTCGCCGCGCAGCGGCAGCAGCACCAGGCCCACGACCAGCGCGAGCAGCGGGACGGCGTCGGCGACGTACCGGGTGTCGGTGCCGACGAACGAGCCGAGCAGGTGCACGCGTCCCCACAACACCGGCAGCGCGTCCGCGACGAGCAGGTAGCCCAGCAGCGTGGCCCAGGCCAGGACGGCCCGCCTGCGGTACCGGCTGGTGACCGCCACCAGCGCGGCCAGGACGACCAGGGAGGCGATCACCAGCGGCAGCGGCGGCGAGGCCACCCCCCAGTCGCCGCCCGCGAACCACCGCCACGGCCCGCCGAGCACGGTGGTGGCGAACGTCTTGCCCAGCAGCTCCCACAGGAAGCCCAGGGCCTGGTCGAAGATCGGCAGCGCCCCGGTGTTCGGCGCCGACAAGGACCGCTGGACGTAGAGCGCGCCGAAGGCCACCAGCACGGTGGCGTACATGGCCCAGGCGGCCAGGTATCGGCGCAGCGCGGCGCGCAGGCCGCCGTGGTAGATCGCGGTGAGGGCGAACAGCAGCAGCGGCAGCGCGAACCCCTTGACGAAGCCCAGCAGCCCGACCAGCACCCACAGCGCCGCGGCCACGGCGTGCCGCAGCCGGCCCGTCCGCAGGTGGTGCCAGTGCGAGGCGACCGCCATGGGCAGCGCGACCTGGAGGAACACGGTGTTGAGCCCGGCCGCCCACCAGGCCAGGGCGGGCACGGTGACCGGCGCGAGCAGGAAGACCAGCAGCGGCACGAGCGTCGCCGGCCGCCTGCCGAACATCACCCGCAGCATGCGCAGCACGCCCAGCGCGGCCAGGGCGTGCAGCGCCAGCACCGTGCCGGCCGCCCACCCCCAGTCGAACGGGTGCAGCCGGGAGACCAGCCAGGCCACCAGGAAGCCGCCCGGCATGAACTGGCCGAAGTGGATCCGGGTCAGGTAGTCGAAGGACAGGTCGCTCTCCATCGCCCTGGCCACGAACTCGTAGTCGTCCTCCTTGAAGTACGCCTCCTGGACGACGGCCGCCTTGCCCGCCACCGCGGCGGCGACGAGCAGGAGCCCGGCCAGCAGGACGCCGTGGCGGCGGACCCAGCGGGCGGCACGCGCCACCGGGCCGGGCACCGTGATCACCGTCCCCGGACGTGGCTTGATCGTGTCGGTCACGGAACACTCGTCATGGTCGGGCCGCCGGCGGCGACGGTGATCGGTACGGTGGTCTGCCGGGCCGGCGCGCGCCTGGCCGCCACCTCGACGAGGAGCTGCCCGAGCAGCGGCAGGCAGAGCAGCTGCGCCCACAGGCCGCCCGCGCCGAGCGCCACCGCGACCGTGGCGGCCAGGTAGAGCGCCAGCCCGCCGGGCGGCCCGAGCAGCAGGGTCCAGCGCCGCCGCCCGCGCAGATGCTCGGCCTCCCGCAGCGGACGCGACCAGGCGCCCAGCACGAACGCCACCCCGGCCACGCCCGCCCCCGCCGGCCCGCCGACCCAGTAGCCCAGCGCCACGGCGAACACCGCGACGTGCCGGACCCGTGGCCGGGCGGCCAGGACGGGCGCCAGATGGCGTCCCGGCCGGCCCCTGCCCACCAGGGCCAGCCCGGCGACGAGCAGCGCCAGCGCCCCGCCCGCGGCCAGCCCGGCCCGGTACGGCTCGTCCGGCTCGTAGGTGAGCCTGACCGTCCCGGCCGTGAACGCGGGCAGGAACCAGGCCTGCCGCCAGCCGTCGAGCCGGACCGGCTTGAGCGCCGCGGCCCCCAGCGTGGCCTTCCAGCCGGCGTTGAAGTTCTCGTTGACCACCAGGTAGGCGTCGTCCTGGACGTTCACCTCGACGACCCGCTCGCCGGCCGCCCACGTGGTGACCGGCGTGCGCCGCATGACGGTGGGCCCGGCCGCGGGGCTGCCCGGCTCGTGCCGCACGACCGCCGACTCGACCCGGTACGACTCCCCCGGCCGCACCGACAGCCGGGTCGGACCGGCCACGAGCTGCAGCCGCTCGCAGGTCTCGAAGGTCACCGGCCGGCCGGTGACCACGTCGTGCAGGGTGCCGCCGGTGACGGCGGTGTGCACCTCGTTGCCGTCGATGGTGAGCGTCGGCCCGAAGCCGCACGGCAGCGTGAGCTTGAAGCCGGTCAGCGCGCCGAGCGGCCGCACGCCGGGGAAGGCCACGTCGCTGATCTCGATCGGCCGGCCGCCGGACGCCCCGAACTCCAGCGCCACCTTCCTGGCCTTCATCTCCGGGAAGCGGACGAGCCCGTCCGTGCCGACCCAGCTCTGCCGGACGCCGCCCTCGGCGCGGATCGTCACCCGGACGGGAGGGGCGCCGAGGTAGGAGTCGGGCGTGATGACGCGGATCTGCGACAGCTTCGTCTCGCGGGCCAGCTCGACGTTCAGCGTGGGCCTGGGGTCGAGCGGGTCGGCGAACCAGGCCGTCCTCGGGTCGCCGTCGAAGGCCCAGCGGCCGCCCGCCGCGCCGCTGTCCACCGCGGTGGAGGAGGCGCGCACGCTCAGGGAGTCGCCGGGCAGCGTGCTGAGGCGTTCGATCGTCGCGCGGTCGGTGACCGTGGCGCGGCCCGAGATGCCGTACGCGCCGTCCTTGCCGGTGACGAAGGAGCGGTCGAAGCCGTTGCCGTCGTCGCCCAGCACCTCGTGGCCCTTGGCGCAGCTCCAGGCGGCCGAGCCCCGGACGCAGCCGGGCACGTCGCCGGTCCTGGCGACCGAGATCGTGGCCGGCTCGCCGGTGTCCTCGCGCGGGTCGGGCACGACGATCGAGCGTCCTGGCCGGACGCCGGGGATGTCCAGCTCGGTGATGCCGACCCGGCCGCCGAGGCGGTTCGCCGGCTCGTACGCGGTGGCGACGACCTTCACCCGCAGCCGCTCGACCGGGCCCTTCGGCACGGCCAGCTCCTGCGGGTCGGCGGTCGCGCGCACCTTCTGACGCAGCGCGCCGGCGCCGGTCTCCACGACGACCTCGCTGGGCGGCGGCCCGATCGGCGAGTTCTCGAACGCCACCTGGATCGTGGGGATCGTCAGCGGCTCGGCGAAGGTCACCTCCAGCCACTCGCCGACGGCGCCGTTCCAGCCGGTGGAGCGCCAGCTCGTGCGCCGGTCGCCGTCCAGGGCGGCGAAGGGCTGGTGGCCGGGCTCGCGGCTGTTCGCCGCGGCGCCGACGTCGGCCTCGGAGCTGGAGGCGGTGACGCCCGCGACGCCGGTGAGGCCGGCCGTGGAGACGTACCGCGCCCAGCCGGGGTCGAGCAGGTCGTTGGAGGGCGAGCTGCCGCGCAGGGGCTCGTCCGCGGTGAGCGTGGCGCTGGCGTTGCGGCGCAGGTCGGCGAAGGCGACCTCCCTGCGGCGCAGCGTGTCGGTCAGGATCGTGTCGTGCGCGGGCACCTTGACCACGCCCGCGTCGTCGTTCAGCAGGACGGGCCGGTCGTCGTCCAGGAGGCCCTGCTCGGCCAGGGAGAGCACGGACTCCGGCGCGCCGCCGACGCGCAGCGGGCGGGTGGCGTCCACGGTGCCGACCAGCGGCGCGGCGCCGGCCACGCGGTAGATCTCGACGGCCGGGTAGGGCTGGTCCAGCCAGGCGGCGGCCCGGCCGTACTGGGCGATGCCGACGCCCGGCCCCATCCGGGCCACGAGCGAGACGCCGGGCGAGTCCTCCAGCGCCTGGTGCACCCGGACCGGCCAGGCCGTGCCGATCGTCGCCCGGTCCAGGTCGTTCCGGACGACCAGGTACGACACCCCCATCCGGCGCAGCGTGGCGGCCAGCCCCGGCGAGCCCTTGCCGGTGGCCAGGCGGTCGTCCACGGCGGCCATGAGCCGCGAGATGCCGGCCGAGCCCCACGGCACGATCGTGTGCGTGGCCCAGCGGGCCTGCGAGAGCGCCTGCAGCGGCTCGTCGAGGGGGCGGCCCCACAGGTACTCGCCGCGTTTGGCGCCCGGCACGGCCAGCACCATGCCGTCGCCGGCGTTGCGGTTGAGCCAGGTGATGGCCTGCCGCCAGTAGTCGGGGATGGCGGTGAAGCCGCCGGCGGGGGCGAGGCCGGCGTACAGGATGGGCAGGCCCGACAGGGTCACGAGGCCGGCGGCCAGCACGGTCAGGGGCGTGCGCAGGCGCGGCCGGGCCAGTGAGAGCAGCCCGGCCAGGCCGAGCGCGACGGGCAGCCGGATCAGCGCGTCGAACTTGTGCAGGTTGCGGAAGGCGGCGAGCGGGCCGTCGAGCAGCCCGACCATGAACTGCTCGTGCGGCGTGCCGGGATGGCCGGTGGTGATGATCGCGACCCCGCACAGCAGGCTGATCAGCAGGAACGGCCGCTCGGGCAGCCGGCGCAGGGTGAGCCCCGCCAGGCCGAGCGCGGCCACGACGGCGGTGACCACGATCAGCCACGGGACGGTGGACTGCTGGTGGGCGTCGGGCAGCCAGGTCTGGCCGTCCACGGTCAGGAAGCTGAGCCAGCTCGACGTGCCGCGCAGCGCGTTGACCAGCGACGTCACGCCGGTCGTCGCGGTGGCGGTCTCGATGTAGGGCAGGAAGGAGAAGATGTAGCCGCCGAGGGTGAGCAGCGGGACGGCCCACCACAGCGAGGCCAGCAGCACCAGCGGCAGCCACCAGGCGATCAGGCGGCGCTTGACCGGCCCGCCGCGCCTGGTCAGCAGGTACACCGTCGGCACCACGAGCACGGCCGCCTCGGCCACCGCGTTGACGCCGCCGCAGAACAGGAAGGCGAACGCCGACAGCGCGGCCGACCGGCGCGGCGTCAGCTCGCCCTTGGCCCCCTTGACCAGCGGGAGCAGGATCCACGGCAGCACGGCGCTGGGCAGGAACTCCGAGGAGTTGATGCCGATCAGCGCCTGGGCGTGCGGCGCGAGCGCGTACACGAAGCCGGCCAGGACGCGGGTGTGCGGGCCGCCGACGCCGAACGCGCGGGCGAGCTGGACCACGCCGAGGAAGGCGACGCACAGCACGAGCGACATCCACAGCCGCTGGACGGCCCACGACTCCATGCCCAGCTTGAGGAAGATCGCGTAGAACGGGCCCATCGGGAACAGGTAGCCGTACGCCTGGTTCTGCAGGTGACCGAAGTAGGCGCCGTCCCACAGGTGCAGCGCCCGGCCGAGGAAGCCCAGCGGGTTGACCGCCATGTCGAGCTTCGTCTCGGGGATGATCTTCTCGGTCGAGGTGTTGAACGCGATGGCGCCGAGCAGCAGACAGGACGCGAGCAGCCGCAGCCTGTGCCTGATCCGGGCCTCGTAGCTCTCGACGGTGGAGTCCCCGCGTTCCCCCGGGGGTCCAGGCGAGGCTTGGGTCACTGAGGGGCTCCGCCGCAATCTTGGAGTTTCGCCAGGATAAGTCCGGTCATGTTAGCCCCAGTTCGGGCCCACGTAAATTCCCCGGCCCAGGCGCGGCAGGCCGCGGCCACCTCCGCCCGCCGCCGCGGGTCGGCCAGCTCCTTCAGCGCGCGGCCGGTCACCTCGGCCAGGCTCTCGCCGTCCCGGACGAGCCAGCCGGTGACGCCGTCCCGCACGGAGTCGCGCAGCCCGGCCACGTCGTAGGCCACGGTCGGCACGCCGAGCGCGGCGGCCTCGATCACGGTCAGGCCCCAGCCCTCGAACTCCGAGGCCGTCACGTTCAGCCGGGCGGCGGCCAGCAGGGCGTTCTTGCGCGGCTCGGGCAGGAAGCCGTGCAGCTCGACCCGGCCGTCCAGGCCCCGGGCGGAGATCCGGGCGGCCAGGGCGTCGTGCTCGGGGCCGCGGCCCACGACGTGCACCCGCAGGCCCGGCCAGGCGTCGCCGAGCTCGGCGGCCAGGTCCACGACGCGCTCGATGCGCTTGTGGCCGATCAGGCGGCCGGCGTACACGAGGGCGGGCTCGCCCGCGGCGGCCGGCGGCTCGCTGCGCGCGGGCTCGGCGCAGCCGTTGGGCACGACGGTGACCGGCGCGAGCCAGCGCAGCTTCGTGGCCAGGTCGCGCCTCGACGACTCCGAGACGGTGACCGTCAGGCAGCGCCGGTAGACCAGCCGGGCCACCTCGCCCTCCACGAAGCACCCGATGCGGGCCAGCCAGGCGGGCAGGAAGGCGTGGAACTGCCGGTCGTGGACGTGATGCACGAGGCTGATCACGGGCGTGCGGCGGCGGACGACGAGCGGGGAGAAGAACGGGATGCCGTTCATGGTGTCGATGACGACGTCCACGCGCCGCCGGTGGATCAGCAGCCAGAGCGGCACCAGCAGGTAGACGAGGTACGGGTTGCCCATCCTGCGCAGGTCGACGCCGTCGAGCACCTCGGCGCGGCGCTGCCCGCGCTGGCGGCCGGTGACGAACACGACCGAGGCCCCCTGCGTCAGCAGGAACCGGCTGACCTGCCAGGCGTACTCCTCGGCGCCGCCGGCCGTGGACTGGCAGGGTTCGCGGAAGTTGAGCATCGCCACGCGGACGCCCGCGAGTGGCCGCTCCTCCGCCGTCGCGTCGCTGGTCCGCGGCTCGATCAGCCGTGCCGTGTCCGCCTTGCGCTCACCGGTAAAGACCACCATCACTCCTCGTCGGCGGGCATGCGGGCATGGCGGAGCCACACTCCGTGCTCGCTGTGTATGGCCCCGCGTCAAGCGGGATGGATCACCTGGTGCCGTAGTTGTAGAGCGGCTGGTTGGGCGGGGTGAGCGACGGTGAGGCCACGTTGACCACCGCGACGGAGGCTCCGACCGCCAGCAGGGCTCCTATCGCCAGGGCCACGAGAAGTCGCAACACGAAGCTCTCCCTTCCTTCCGGTGACGCGGTGTGCCGAGACTAGAACGTGTTTCGTCTTGAATCCATAACATTGGTCAAACCGTGATAAAGCAAGTTACTCTCCGGTACATCATGAAACAGCCGGTCAACGCCGCAGCAAGCGCAGCTCTTCGCCGTCGAAGACCGTTCTCCAGCCGGGCGGCGCCGACGGGAACCCGTTCTCGCCCGCGGCCATGAGGAGATACCGGGCGGGCAGCTCGCCGTAGGCGCCGGCGGCCAGCAGGTCGCCGGTGAGGCGGTTCAGCGGGTCCTCGCCGCGCACCCGCAGCCGTCCGCCGCCGGGCAGGCCGACGAGCAACGTGTCGTCCCAGAGCACCCGGCGCCGGAACAGCTTGGTCGCCGGGTCGAGCACGACCCGGCCGCCGTTCCAGGCGAAGGCCCGGTGGGCGCCCCACGGCAGCGACACCAGCGGGCCCGGCGCGGGGTCGCCGTCCACGATCCGCTGGACCGCCGTCCATTCCGCCGGGTACGTCACCGCCGCCAGCCGGCCGAACGCGCCCAGCGCGAACGTCGGCAGGGCCAGCACCGGGGCCAGCACCCCGACCAGCGCGAGCGCGCCCGACCGCAGGACCGAGGCCAGGCCGACGGCCGTCAGCAGGGCCAGCGGAGCCAGGTACACCTGGCCGTCGCGCAGCGGCCCGAACCCCGGCCACAGGGCGACGAGCCACTTGAGCGCCTCGCGCCCCGGCTGGAACGCGCCCAGCCCGGCGACGCAGAACCCGGCGGCCGCCGCCACCGCCAGGCCGCCCCACCAGGCGGGCCGCTCGGGGGCCGCGCGCAGGCGGGCGTAGCCGTACAGGCCGGCGAGGACCAGGAGGAGCCGGGCGGTCGCCGTCCACCACGCCTCCTGGCCCGGCAGCCCGGCCTCGGCGTTCCAGATGCCGCCGAGCGAGAGCAGGCTGCCCAGCACGCCGAAGGGCCCGTCGGCGCGGGCCGCGAACGCGTCCACGCCCGCCGGATCGGTCACCGCGCCCGAGCCGAGCGCGGGCACCGCCCACGGCAGGCTGTAGGCGACCAGCACCCCGGCGGCGACCGGCGCCCTGCGCCGGGCGACGGCGATCGGCATCAGGGTGAGCCAGGACACCAGCATCGCCTGGAACCCGCCCACCGCCGCGGGCAGCAACGCCACCGCCAGCCGCCCGGACCGGGCGACCCCTCCGGGGATCTCCCGCGTGAGCGCGCGGATCGCCCACGGCAGCCCGGCCACGCCCAGGAGCAGGGCCCACTGGCCGAGCATGAGCCGCTGGGCGAGGTAGATGTTCCAGGCGTAGAACGCGGCGGCCACGAGCCGGGCGAGCCTGCGCTCCGGCGGCACCAGCGCCGCCGCCCCGGTCGCGGCCAGCACGAACACGGCGACCAGGGCCGCCTTCTGCACGATCTCCACGGGCAACGCCCTGGACAGCAGCGCCACGACCAGGTCGCTGGGCACCGCCCGGGGGAAGCCGCCGCGGTCGGGCCACAGGGGCGGATCGGGCACGAAGAGCAGGTCGTACCGGAGCACCAGCCCCCAGCCCAGCGCCGGGCCGAGCGCCAGCACCGCCAGCCCGAGCCCCAGCGCCGCCGGCCCCCAGCGGCCCGCACGGCCTTCGCGCACCGTGACACCGCCTCTCCCTCGTGCCAGGACCGGCGATCCGGGCACAAGGGAGATTAGCCGCCGACGCCTCACATGTGTTATTTGCCGGGCTCGGGGTCCCGGGGCAGGCCGAGCATGCGCTCGCCGATGATGTTGAGCTGCACCTCGGTGGTGCCGCCGTAGATGGTCATGGCCCTGGTCGCGAGCACCGCCCGGTTCCAGTAGCCGGCGTCGCCGAGCTTCATGTCGGCCGCCACCACGGCCTGCGCGCCGAGCAGGCCGACAGCCGTCTCGGAGACGTGCTGGGCGTGCGAGGTGGACAGCAGCTTCCGTACGGACGCGTCGGCGCCCGGCTCGTTCCCGGCAAGCTGCTTGAGCGTGACCCGCAGCGACAGCGCGTTGATCGAGTGCCCCTCGCACACGACCCGGGCCACCTCCTGCTCCTCGGCCGGCGTGAGCTCGCGCCCGAGCCGCCCGATCAGCCCCAGCAGGTCGGGCACGGACGCGCCGGTGCCGCCCGATCCGGACGACAGCGAGACGCGCTCGTTGGACAGCGTGTTGCGGGCCACCTTCCAGCCGTCGCCGACCTCGCCCACGACCAGGTCGTCCGGGACGAAGACGTCGTCGAGGAAGACCTCGTTGAACAGGTTCTCGCCGGTCATCTCGGTGAGCGGCCGGACCGTGACGCCGGGCGCCTTCATGTCCACCAGGAAGTACGTGATGCCCTCGTGCTTGGTGCCCTCGGAGGAGTTGCGGGCGATGCAGATGCCCCATTCGGCCACGTGCGCGACCGACGTCCAGATCTTCTGGCCGTTGAGCCGCCAGCCGCCCTCGACCTTCTCCGCCTTCATCTGCAGCGAGGCCAGGTCGGACCCGGCGCCCGGCTCGGAGAAGAGCTGGCACCAGATCATCTCGCCGCTGAGCGTCTTGGGCAGGAACCGTTCCTGCTGCTCGGGCGTGCCGTACACGGCGATGGACGGCACCACCCAGGCCCCGATGATCATCGCGGGCAGCCTGACCTTGGCGGCCTTGAGCTCCTGGGCGATGAGCACCTGCTCCAGCGGCTTGGCCGCGCGGCCCCACGGCCTGGGCAGGTGGGGCATGACGAACCCGCGGTCGGCCAGCGCCCGCTTCTGCTCCTGGCCCTCAAGACGGGCGATCTCGGCGATCTCCGCACGGATGCCCTCACGCAGCTCCTCGGCGCCCTCGGGCAGGTCGATCTCCATCTCGCGGCCGACGCCCTGCAGGGCCAGCGCGGTCACCGAGGCGGCCCACTCGGCCGACGAGCCGAGCAGGGCGCGCAGGGTGAGGGCGCGCCGGTAGTACAGGTGCACGTCGTGCTCGAAGGTGTAGCCGATGCCGCCGAACGTCTGGATCGCGTCCTTGGCGCACTGGACGGCCGCGTCGGGGGCCATCACCCCGGCGACGGCGGCGGCGTACTCCAGCTCACGGCCCTCGGCCCTGGTGGCGTCCCAGACGGTGGCGCGGCCCTGCTCAAGCGCGACGAGCATCCGGGAGATCTTGTGCTTGATGCCCTGGAACTGGCCGATCGGACGGCCGAACTGCTCGCGTACCTTGGCGTAGGCGGCGGCGGCCGTGACGCACCAGGACGCCAGCCCGGCGGCCTCGGCGCCGAGCAGGATCGCGGCCAGGTTGAGCACGTCGGGGCTCTCCACGCCGTCGAGCACGCGCTCGGCGGGCACGCGTGCCTCCGACAGCTCCACCTTGGCCACCGGCCGGGTCAGGTCGAGCGACCGGACCGGCGTGACGGTGACGGCCGAGGCGTCGACGGCGATCCACTCCTCGCCCTCGGACGTGGTCACCGGCAGCACCAGCACGTCGGCCAGCGAGCCGGCCAGCACCGGGTCCGCCGTGCCGGACACGACCAGCGAGCCGTCGTCGGCACGGGAGCCGGTGAGCGAGCCGGACAGCGCGACGGCGCCCGTCAGCGTGCCGTCGGCGAGGGCTTCGAGCAGGTCGTGCCGCTTGGAGGCGTGGATGACCGCGCTGGCCAGCACGGTCGGCACGTACGGGCCGGGGGCGAGCTTCTCGGCCAACGCCTCGACGGCGACGGCCGCCTCCAGCAGCCCGTAGCCCGACCCGCCGGACTCCTCGGGCAGGTGCAGGCCGAGCAGCCCCTGCTCGGCCAGGCCCGGCCAGAAGGGCGGACGTTCGTCCGACCCGGATCGCAGCAGCTCCGAGGGGATGTTCCGCTCGGCCCAGCCGCTCACCGAGTCGCGGAGCGCCTCGTGCTCCTCGCTCAATCCGATCGCCATTGCTCATCCTCCAGCCAGGTCAAAGTCAGTACCCGATGCCCAGAACCATATTCTAGAGCATGCTTCTGGCCTAGAGGGGACGTACCTGCTGGAGGAGTGTGTTCAAATCAGCCCATCGCGCCTTGTTCTTCTCGGGAATCGACGCCAGCAGCAGCGCCGGCTTGGTCTTGCCCACCTCGACGACCGTCACCACGGCCTGGGCGGTCTCCGTCTTGCCGCCCGAGACGTAGGTGACCTTGTACCCCAGCGACCAGCCCTTGCCGACCGGCACCTTCGCGGACCCGGTCCAGGAGGTCAGCTCGGCGCCCGCCGGATACTGCGTACGCAGCGCCCAGCGGGCCGCGCGGACGGCCATCTCGCGGTAGTCGGCATCCTTGGAGGGCTTCTTCGCCGGGGCGTCGCCGGGGAACATGGCCGAGGCGATCACGGTGTACGGCGCCGCCACCTTGCCGATGCGCTGGGCGACGGTGAACGGCGCGAACGACTTGGCGTCCCAGGGCGCGGCCAGGCGCGGGTAGCTGATGCCGCTCGTCTTGTCGGAGATGATCCCGCTCACCACGGACGCCTTGCCCGGGAACGTGGGGAACGCCTTGCTCGCCGGCACCGAGGGGAGCGCGACCGGCGTCTCGCTGGGGGTCGGGGAGGCGGTCGGGGTGGCGGTCGCGGCCGGCACGGGGGCGACGGAGACCGTCGTCCCGGCGGGGTCGCCGGTCGTGGGCACGTCGCCGGAGAACACGACGAAAATCAGCAGCACCGCCGTGACGGTGACGAGGATGGCGCCCATCAGGTAGATCGCGCGGATGGGGATGTCCCCGATGCCACGCTTGTGCGGCTTGGTAACAACCGGCGTCACAGGACCGGCGAAGCCCGGCTGAGGCTGAGGCTGGGCCTGGGCCTGGGGCCGGGCCTGGGGCTGGGCCTGATGGGGCTGAGGTTGAGGCGACCCGGGCGCTCCCGGTGGCCACACCTGCACGGGTTGATGCTGCGGCGCCCTCCCCTGCCCTGGCCGCTGCCCCGGCCCCTGCGCGTGAACCTGCCCCGCCCCCTGCACGAGCCCTGGCCCCGGCCCCTGCGCATGCCCCTGCGGCCCCGGCCTCTGCGGCCCTTGCGCGAGTCCTTGCCCCGCCCCTTGTCCAGCCCCGCGGGCGACGCCCTGCCCCAGCCCCTGCGGGCCGCCGCCTTGGAACTGCGGGTTCCCGCCCGGCGGATGCGGCGGGCGTCCCTGTGGGCCGGACGGAGGCTGCGGGCGCACCTGCGGGCCCGACGGCGGCCCAGGGTAGGGACGCGGTTGCGGGCCGGATGGCGGTTGCGGGCCGGACGGCGGCTGCGGGCCGGACGGCGGCTGCGGGCCGGACGACGGTTGCGGAGTCGGTCCCGACGGCTGGGACGCCCCCGGGCGCGGCGGGCGCGGGATCTTGACCGTCTGCTCGGCGGGCGGCACGGCTTGCTCGGCGGGCGGCACGACGACCTTGCGAAAAGGTTGGGTGTCCTGTGCTGAGCTCTCGTCGCCGACGTCCGCCATGGCCTTGAGGTTACGTCACCGAAGAGCAGGATAATTCCTCTATTCCCCCAGCAGAATCAAATTCTGTATGGTCTGCGGACATGAGGGGTTTCTACGAGATCGCAGCCGCCGACCCGGACCGTCCCGCCCTGCTCGGCGACGCCGGCGCGACCTACGGCGAACTGCTCGCCCGCGCCAACAGAGCCTCCCACGGCCTGGTCGCGCGCGGCGTCCGGCCGGGCGGCGCCGTGGTGACCGTGCTGAAGAACGGGCTCGACGCCCTCACCATGATGCTGGCCACCTACCAGATCGGCGCCTACCTGGTGCCGGTCAACTGGCACTTCACGGCCGAGGAGATCGACTACATCGTCGCCGACTGCGGCGCCGACGTCGTCGTCTCCCCCGGCGCGCTGACGGTCGCCGACCTGATCGACGGCCGGCCGGACACCGCGCCCGAGCACCGCCGGGCCGGCTCGATGATGCTCTACACCTCCGGCACCACGGGCCGCCCCAAGGGCGTGCGCCGCCGGCTGCTCGACCTGACGCCCGAGGACCTCTACCCCATCCTGATGCGCAAGAGCTGGCGGCACTTCGGCCTGCCGTCCGAGGGGGTGCACCTGGTGTGCTCGCAGCTCTACCACTCGGCCCCCTACGGCCAGGCGATGATGGCGCTGCAGTTCGGCCACTCGATCGTGGCGCCGGAACGGTTCGACGCCGCCGAGGCGCTGGCGCTGATCGAGCGGCACCGGGTGACGAACGCGTTCATGGTGCCCACGATGTTCCACCGGCTGCTCGCCGTGCCGGACCGGGAGACCTACGACCTGTCCTCCCTCACCCACCTCTACCACGGCGCCGCCCCCTGCCCGCCCGCCACCAAGCAGGCGATGATCGACTGGCTCGGTCCCGTCCTGTGGGAGTACTACGGCTCGACGGAGGCGGCGGTGGCGACGATGGTGTCGTCCCAGGAGTGGCTGGACAGGCCGGGCACGGTCGGCAGGGCCCTGGACGGGATGGCCTTCACGATCATCCGCGACGACGGCCAGGAGGCGGCCCCCGGCGAGCCCGGGACGGTCTACATCGGCGGCATCAACCGCTTCGAGTATCACGGCGATCCCGGCAAGACCGCCTCGGCCATGCGCGGCGCCGCCTACACCCCGGGCGACATCGGCTACCTCGACGCCGACGGCTACCTGTTCCTGCTGGACCGCAGGACCGACCTGATCATCTCGGGCGGCGTCAACATCTACCCCGCCGAGATCGAGGCCGCGCTGCTCGAACATCCGTCGGTGGCCGACGTCGCGGTGATCGGCGTGCCCGACCCCGAGTGGGGGCACAAGGTCGTGGCGCTGGTCCAGCCCGTGCCGGGCGTGACGGGCGGCGCGCACCTGACCGCGGAGCTGCTGCGGCACTGCGCGCCCCGGCTGGCCCGGCTGAAACACCCCCGGGTGATCGAATACCGCGAGTCGCTGCCGCGCACCCCGACCGGCAAACTCAGCAGAAGGGACGTCCGGGAGGCGTATCTTTCCAGTTGAGCTGGGCAGAGACCTCCCCATGAGGGAGATCGTCGCCGGACTGGCAGCCGTCGTACTGCTCACCGCCTGCGGGCGGTCCCCGTCCATCCCGGCGTCCACCTCGACGGCCGCCGCGAGCCCGGCCACGACCACGCCGGGCTCGCCCACCGCCTCCGCGGAGGCGCCGGGGAGCGCGCCGCAGTCGCTGGAGAGCGCATACGAGCGGGTCATCACGGACGTCCTGCCGTCGATCGTGCAGATCAACACCAAGGTGGGCCTCGGCTCCGGCATCGTCTACGACACGGCGGGTCACATCGTCACCAACGCCCACGTGGTCGGCGAGGCGACCGAGATGAACGTCACGATCGCCACCGGCGGCGCGCCCCGCCCGGCCAAGCTGGTCAAGGCGTTCGGCGCCGGCGACCTGGCGGTGATCAAGGTCGATCGGCCCGACGGGCTGCGCCCGGCCAAATTCGGCGACTCGGGCAAGCTGCGGGTGGGCCAGATCGTCCTGGCCATGGGCAACCCGCTGGGCCTGTCGGGCAGCGTCACGAACGGGATCGTCTCGGCGCTCGGACGTACCGTCAGCGAGCCCCAGAGCCCCGAGTCGCCGGGCGCCACCATCAGCGGCGCGATCCAGACCTCCGCCGCGATCAACCCCGGCAACAGCGGCGGCGCGCTGGTGAACCTGGCCGGCGAGGTCATCGGCATCCCGACCCTCGCCGCCACCGACCCTCAGCTCGGCGGCGGGGCCGCGCCCGGCATCGGGTTCGCGATCCCGAGCAACACGGCCACCGACATCGCGGCCCAGATCGTGAAGAACGGCAAGGTCACCAACAGCCACCGGGCCGCGCTCGGCATCCGCGGCAGCACGGTCATCGGCGCCACCGGGCAGCCGAGCGGTGTGGGCGTGGCGAGCGTGGAGAAGGGCGGCGGCGCGGAGAAGGCCGGGATCCGGGCCGGTGACGTGATCCTGTCGATCAACGGCAAGAAGACCACGACCATGGCCGCGCTGTCGGAGGAGATCACCGCCTACAAGCCCGGCGACCAGGTCAAGGTGGAGATCCTGCGGCCTGACGGCGACACCCAGACCGTCACGGTGACCCTCGGCGAGCTCAAGGCCGAGTGACGCCCCGACCGGGCCGCCCTGTCACCGCCGAAGCGATCCCTCACTGCCGGGCCGTGAAGACGATCTCCACGCGCCGGTTCTTCGCCCGGTTCCGTTCCACCGGCTTGCCCTCGACCAGGTTGGGCAGCTTGGGCCGCCTCTCGCCGTATCCGGCGGCCCGGAGGGTCACGTTCCCGCCGCCCAGCAAAGGGCCCAGGGCCGCGCGCACGGCCTGCGCCCGCCGCCGCGACAACGCCAGGTTGTACGCGTCGCTCCCCTGGTCGTCGGTGTGCCCCTCGATCCTGACGACGCCGCTCGCGCCCTCCGCCTCGACCTTCGCGGCCACGTCCGCCAGCCGTTCGCGGGCCTTGGGCGTGAGCCGCCACTTGTCCAGCGCGAACAGCACGTCGCTGGTCAGCGCGACCGTCACCGTGCGGCCCTGCCTGGTCTCGCTCTGCGCGCCGTCCATGGACTCGACCTCGCCGACGATGTCCTCGACCGGCAGCACCAGGTCCTCCACCGGGCCGGCGGCGTCGGCCGGGACCGGCGCGGGCGTGGGCGTCAGGACGAGGGCCAGCGCCAGGCTAAGAGAGCGGAACATCGGTCAGCACGCCCAGCATCGGCATCTCGACGTTGACCTTCGTGACCTCCGGCGGCGGGGCGGCGAAGACCGCGTACAACGTGCTGGACTCCCCCGCCTCCAGGAACTGGCCCTGGGTGCCGGAGCACACGCACGTGGCGTCGGCGGCGGTGCCGTTGCGGGCGACGCGGTAACGCTTGGCGTTCACCGGGTCGATCAGGGAGACGTTGGAGACCGTGTAGTCGAAGCCGCCGCCGCCCAGGCCGTTGTGCACGTTGACCTTGCCCTCGACGGCGGTGATCGTCCAGTTGAGGGTGACGGTCCTGCCCTGGCGCTTCAGTGCGGTGATCTCGACGCGGGCCCTGCCGTACTGGTCGCCGGAGCCGACCTTGGCCTCGCGGGTGGCGACGACCACGTCCGCCTGCGGCGGCGCCGTCTGCGCAGGCGTCTGCTGCGGCGCGGTCTGCTGCGGCGCGGGGGCGGTGGTGGTCGCCTCCTTGGCGGCGGCCCGCGGCTGCCCGCCGGACACCATGCCACACCCTGACAGGACGACGGCCGCCCCGATGAGCACAATCGTCTTTCGCATCTGCTGATCACCCTAATGCCGAGAAAAGGATCAAGTCAGACACCCTAGCCCGTATTGCCCGTTTCGGGCGGGACAAACGGTGATCAACCGGTCGCGGACGACTGGGTCAGCCGGTAGCGGGAGGGCGGGATGCCGTACCGGTCCACGAACGCCTGGCGCAGCGTCTCGGCCGTCCCGAACCCGCAGCGCACGGCGATCGCGGACATGGGCAACGAGGTCGAGGCCAGCAGCTGAGCCGCCCCCTCGGTACGGGCCCGCCGCACGAACCTGCCCGGCGTCTGCCCGAGATGCCGGAGGAACAGCCGGGTGAGATGGCGTTCGCTGACGCCCGCCGCGGCGGCCAGCGTGGCCGCCGTGAGGTCGGCGGCCAGGTTGGCGGAGATGTGCTCGACGACCCGCCTGACCAGGCCGTCGGCGGGCGCCGGCGGGCTGACGAACATGCTCATCTGGGCCTGGTTGCCCGGCCGCTGCAGGTAGGTGACCATGCCGCGGGCCACCGTCCTGGCCAGCTCCGCGCCGTTGTCCTCCTCGACCAGCGCGAGCGTGAGGTCGATCGCGGCGGTGACCCCCGCGGACGTGGCCACCTCGCCGTCGCGGACGAAGATCGGGGCCGGGTCCACGGTGACGCGCGGGTAGCGGGCGGCCATGTCGGCCGCCTCCCGCCAGTGGGTGGTGGCGCGCCTGCCGTCGAGCAGCCCGGCGGCGGCCAGCACGTACGCGCCGGTGCACACCGACGCGACCCGCCTGCTCTCCCGCGCCAGCCTGCGGACATGGCCGACGACCAGCGGGTTCGCCGCGGCGTCCACGTGGCCGGTGCCGCCGGAGACGATGAGCGTGTCGAGCGGGCCGGTGATCCGCTCCAGGGCGAGCTGGGCCTGCAGCACCAGCGCGCCGGCGGTGGTCACGGGGTGGCCGCCGGGGGTGGCCAGCCGTACCTGGTAGTACGGTGCGGCGCCGTGCCAGTTCGCGTTCTCCAGCGTCGAGCTGACGCACGCGATGTCGAGCAGCTCGGCCGCCTCGTAGGCGACGACCACGACCCGCCGGTACTCCATGGCACGACTGTAGGTCCGGAAGACAAAGAACCCAAGTTTCCAGACATGTACGGCTTCGCCCTCTCGTCCCCGTTCCCCCGCCCGGCCACAGTCGGAGCCATGACACCGACGCCCCCCGCACCCGCGACCCCCTCCGCCGCCGGACGCCGCTGGTCGAAGTTCGCCCTCCACTACGTGGAGATGATCGTGGCCATGTTCGTCGGCATGTTCGCGCTCGGCGCCCTCCAGTCGGCCGTCGGCCTCTCGGTCTCCCACGAGGAGTCGCCGGAGCTGGCATACCTGATCATGGCCGTGAACATGTCGGTGGGCATGGCGGCCTGGATGCGCTACCGCGGCCACCGCTGGCCGTCGACGCTGGAGATGTGCGCGGCGATGTTCGTCCCGATCGTGCCGCTCTATCCGCTGCTCTGGCTCGGCGTCATCGACGGCGGCGTCCTGATGCTCCTCGCGCACGTCGCGATGTTCCCGCTCATGCTGGCCGCCATGTTCCGACGCCTCGACGAGTACACCGGCTGCGCCCACTAGCCGGCACCCCATCCCCCTCGGCCCCGCGCCCGCGGGGATCCCTAAGATGCCGCCATGGCGCGTTTCGAGACCGTGACCCTGGTCTTCGCTCCCCCCGACGTGCTCTTCGACACGTCGCTGTCGGTGGAGACCCACACCGCGTCCATGGCCGGCTCGTCGGAACGCGCGGTCGCGGGCGTCACCACGGGCCTGCTCGGCCTCGGCGACCAGGTCACCTGGCAGGCCAGGCACTTCGGCCTCACCTGGCGGATGACCTCGACGATCAGCGCTTGGGAACGGCCCGGGTACTTCGTGGACGAGCAGGTGTCCGGGCCGTTCCGCCACTGGCGGCACGAACACCGCTTCGAGGCGGCCCCGCACGCGGGCGCCACCCTCATGACCGACGTCGTCGACTTCTCCGCCCCCGCCGGCCCCCTGGGCCGCCTGGCCGAGCTGTTGGTGCTGCGCCGCCACATGACCCACCTCATCAGCCTGCGCAACCAGCACATCAAGACGATCCTCGAACGGTCCCCTTGACCGAACCCGCGCCGCTGGACGGTCGTCCAACCCAGCGGCGAAGGCTGCCGCGAGGAACGGAGACCGGGGTGCGCACGAACATCGGGACCGGCCGTCCCCTTGGCGGGGTCGCGCTGCGGCCGCTGCTGGTCCTGGCCCAGCTCGTCGGCGCCTGGGCGGCCGGGTCGGTCTTCCTGCCGACGGCGTGGCTGGTCCTGCTGGCCGTGCTGTTCGCCGGCAGCGAGGCGATGTTCCTCGCCGCCGGCGCACTGGGCGTGGCGGCCCTGCTCGGCTACCTGGTCATCGTGATCGGGGCCACCCGCGGCGTGTCCGTCCTCGGCGCGACGCGCGGCGGCCGGCTCCTGTGGGCGCTGCTCGTGCTGGGCCTGGGAACCGCCGGCTGGGCCCTCGGCTGGGCGGTGACCGACGTCGCCGGCCTCGGGGTGAGCCGCGACATGCTGCTGGCGGCCGTGCTGGGCGGGGTGCCCTACGCCCTCGTGGCCGGCGCGCTGCTGCGCGGGTGGCGCTGCAAGGGGGTGGCGCTGGGGCTGAGCGTGGCGCTCGTGGGGACGGGCGTGGCGGTGCTGCGCCAGGAGCCGCCGGACGACCTGGCGGCCCGCCTGGCGGTGGCCGACCTCCACCGGGAGACCGCGTACGTGGTCGCCGTCCCCGGCTATCGTCCCGACGACAGGGACTACGGCGGCGGGCTGGGCGGCTCCGGCTTCACCCCGGCGGACCCGGCCGCCATCCCGCCCGACCGGTACGTCCGGATCGTCGCCTACGACCGGCTCCTGCCGGGCGCGGCCGTGTGCGGCCAGCCCACCGCGCAGGACGCCGGCCTGCCGGCCGGACCCTGCACGGCCGAGCCCGGCGGCCTGGTCCACCGGCAGGGCCCGGTCGAGCACGGCTACCAGGTACGGGTGGGCCGCCGGTACGTCACGGTGGTGGGGAGCGCCGCCGTCCCCCGCGACCTGCTCCGGTCGGCCGCCCGGAGCCTGCGTCCGGCCGCCGCCCGCGAACTGGGCGACCAGGAGCAGACCGGCGACTACTACGCGGCGCGCGTCCCGGGCTACACCCCCCATCTCACGGGCATCCCGGCGGGCCTGGTCTACACGCCCTCCGACCACACCGGCAACGGGGGCCAGAGCGTCCACATCACGTTGTCCGTGAGCCCGGCCGACGACGACGTCTGCTACCTCGCCGAGAAGTGCGCCCCGGCCGGCTCCGGCCTCACCTACGTCCGCCGCGAGGACACGCACGGTTACGCGGTGCGCCGCGGCACGGTGACCGTCCAGGTGCTCGGCGGCCTGCGGGTGGACGCGAAGCCGCTGCGCCAGGCCGCCCTCGACGCCCGCCCGGCCACCGACGACGAGCTGCGCCGCCTGCTGCCCCCGCTGGAGCCGCGTACCCCCCTCGACCGCCTCCGCCGGTGGCTGCGCACGTTCTAGTGGACGCGCACGCTGGTGGACGCGCACGCCCCCGGACAGCGAAAAGCCTCCGACCCGCCGAGGTCATCGGCAGGTCGGAGGCTTTTGATCACGTGGAGGTGGCGGGAATCGAACCCGCGTCCTTCAATCCCAAGTCAGGGCTTCTCCGGGCGCAGCCTGCTGTGCTTTTCTCAGCCCCGGCGATCACGCAGGCGAGTCGCCGACGGGCTCAGCCACTGTTTGATTTCCCGATCTCCCCCGTGGCCGGGTCGATCGGTTGAGCCTTCTAGCGATGCCAGACACCGGGCCGAAGGCACTCCCGGGCTGACAGAGGTTTCGCTACTTAGGCAGCGAGAGCCAGGGAACCCTGGCTGACCTCAGTGCGCTTGGAATTGGCACTTATTGGTTTGCGGTCACAGGATTAACGAGGTTATGTCCGCAGTCCTCGGCCCGCTTCACCTGGCTTGCAAGATCGAAGTCGAAGCCAGTCACCCCCTGTGCAGTTGTCAACACGCCTCACGCTGATCGCTGATCACACAGAGACGAGCAACACTGAATCTACAGGGGACAACGCCCCCAACGCCAACTTAATTCCAGCATGGCGAAACCCCCGGGAGCGTGGCACAGCAGCACGCGCTCCCGGGGGCCGACCGGCAGGGTCGAGCCGGTCCGGACGGCAGGACTTCCCCCGAGATGAAGTCCTGATCTCATCACGGCGACTGAGTCCGCAACCCCCCGAGCGGGCCCAGTCATTCAGTAAGACGCAGCCGCGACGCGGAACGGTTGCTCGCCGTCACAAGATTTTCACGCAGGGTCACGAATGCCCGAGAAGAAGCTGCCCGCTATGGCCGCCGCGTCGTAGCTCTTGGCCAGGACGGCGATCGCCACGTCGCCCTGCCAGCCGACGAACCAGGTCATCGGCTTGTCCTGGGTGCCCGCCGTCGCGCGCACGCCGTAGACCCTGCCCCGGCCCGCCTGGGCGGGGCTGCCGACCGCCCCGGCGCGCATCATCGCGGTCAGCGCCGTGCGCACCTTCGGATCCATCGGGACGGCGTCCGGCTGCTTGGCCGGGACGACCTCCGCCGCCGGATCGGGCGACGTGGGCGCGGTCACGAGCACCGGCGGCCGCCAGGTGCCCGACCCCACGGCCGCCGCGACCAGCGCCATCGACAGCGGGCTGACCTCGACGGTCTGGCCGGCGATGGCCCGGGCCTTGTCGGCGTCGCTGGACAACTCGGGCATCGCCCCGCTGAACGACTTCAGCGGCAGCCGCCACGGCTGGCCGATGCCGAAGTCCTTGGCGCTCGCGGCCAGGCCGCCGGCGCTGGCCCGGCGGGCCAGCGAGGCCAGCGCGGTCACGCAGCCCTTGGCGAAGTTGTCCTGGAACGTGGCCGACGACGTGACCCCGGCGGTCTGGCTGGCGTGCACGAACTTGGCGCCGCCCACCGTGCGCTCGGCCGGGCAGGCCAGCCGCTGCTTGGTGCTGACGCCGCTTTTGATCAGCGCGTCGGCCGCCACGATCGAGAAGGCCGTGCCTGCCGGGAATCTGCCCGCCAGCGCGTCCTTCTCCTGGTTGAGCCCGCTGGTGCCGACCGCCAGGATCTCGCCGGTGTCGCGCTGCACGGCCACCAGCGCGCTGGTGGCCGTCTCGGCCACCGCCCGCTCGGCCGCCGCCTGGGCGCGGCTGTCGATCGTGGTCTTGACCGAGACGTTCTGGCGGCCCGGCCACTCCTGCAGCTTGGCCACCTGCCGGCCGGTCTTGAGATCGAGGGTGATCACCCTCGTCTCGGTGGAGCCGGTCAGATAGTCCTGGTACGCCTGCTGCAGGCCGCTCTGGCCGATCGAGTCGCCGGCCCGCTGGGGGCCGCCGAGCTTCTGCTCGTCCTCGGGGGTGAGGGCGCTGACCTTGCCGACGATCTGCTTGGGGGCGGCCGGGTCGATGGGCTGCGGCTGCGGGTCGGTCTGGATGCCGGAGATGCCGGCCAGCTTCGACTTCATCGACAGGTAACGCGAGCGCCCGAACGTGACCAGCGGCACGAACTTGTCGGGCGGCGAGGACCTGATCCGGCTCAGCAGCCGGTCCTGGGCGTAGCCGGTGATCGCCGACAGCTTGGCCACGACCTCCTCGGCCCGGTTGCCCAGCGCGGACGGCACCACGCCCACGACGTAGACGTAGAGCTCGTTCTGCAGGGGGTCGTCGGTCCGGTCGACCACGGGCTGGCGCGGCTTGGGGTTGGTCTCGACCGCGAACCGCTGGCCCTCCTTGAGCTGCGGGTGCAGCACCGACGGCGACCAGCGCACCTTCCACCTGCCGTCGACCAGGTGCAGCGGCAGCGAGCCGTCGTACGCCCAGAGCGGGGTGTTCTCGCCCAGGTCGACCTCGGCGCGGAAGTCGGCCTTGGACTCCTCGCCGGTCACGCTCACGCTCTTGATCTTGAAGCGGAACGAGGCCGCGTCGAGCTCCAGCTTGGCGTTGGCCAGGGCCTTGCCCACCTTGGCGGGGTCGCCGTCGGTGCGGCCCGCGGCCAGGGCGTAGTCCTCGGACTGCCAGCCCACGAGGAAGTCGCGCACCGCGTCGTGCGGCGAGGACTCCTCGAAGCAGCCGGTCAGCGTCATGCTCGCGACCGCCAGGGTGACGGTCGCGGCAAGGGTGCGGCGCGCGCGTGTCATCGGTTAGAGTGCCGCCGCTCTCATCGGTTGCGGTGCCGCAGGGCCCGCGCCATCTCCCGCTTGGCCTGCTGCTCGGCCAGCGACTGCCGCTTGTCCCAGTCCTTCTTGCCCCGGGCGACGGCGATCTCGACCTTGGCCCGGCCGTCCTGGAAGTACAGGACCGTGGGGACGATCGTGAGGCCGCCCTCCTTGGTCATGGCGGCCAGCTTCTCGATCTCCTTGCGGTGCAGCAGCAGCTTGCGCTTGCGCTTGGCGGCGTGGTTGGTCCACGTGCCCTGCATGTATTCGGGGATGTGCACGTTGAGCAGCCACGCTTCGCCATCGTCGATGCTGGCGTAGCCGTCGACGAGCGAGGCGCGGCCCTCGCGGAGCGACTTCACCTCCGTGCCCTGGAGCACGAGCCCCGCCTCGAAGGTGTCCTCAAGGTGGTAGTCGTGCCGGGCCCGCTTGTTCTGGGCGATGACCTTCCGCCCGGTCTCACGTGGCATGCTTCGACCTTACCGGCGATTCCTCACACCCTGAGGTATCGGCGGAGCGTCACGAACGAGGCCAGCACACAGATCACGACGCCGATGGCCATGGTGAGCGTGATGGTCTGGGCCACCGCGTCCCAGCCGAGCTGGGCCATGCCGCTGCCGAAGTAGCCGGCGATCTCCTCGAACAGCAGGACCTTCGTCACGATCAGGATGATGGCCGCGAAGACGCCGCCGATCAGACCGGCGATCACGCCCTCCATGACGAACGGCAGCTGGATGTAGAGGTTGGAGGCGCCCACCAGGCGCATGATCCCCGTCTCCCGGCGCCGGTTGAACGCCGACAACCGGACCGTGTTGCCGATCAGCAGCGCCGCGGCCAGCACCAGGACGATGGCGACGGCCAGCGCGTAGAAGGACAGCTTGTCGAGCAGGTCGAAGAACTTGCCGATGAGCTGCTTGTGGTCCATCACCTGGGACACGCCCGGCTGGCCCTTCACGGCGTCGATCACCGGCTGGTAGTTGTCGGGATCGACCAGCTTCACGCGGAACGACTGCGGCATGTCCTCGACTCTGGTGGCCTGGACGAGCGTCGGGCTGGCCTGGTAGGCCGTCTTGAAGTTCTCGTACGCCGTGCTCTGGTCCTCGTAGAAGACCTCCTTGACGCCCTGGAGGCTCTCAAGACGGGTCTTCAACGCCTTGGTCTGGGCCGGCGTGACGGCCTTGCCGTTGCACTCGGGGATCGCGGTGCCCTTGGTGCACAGGAAGACCGAGATCTCGACCTTGTCGAACCAGAACGACTTGAGCATGGAGACCTGGGCGTTGATCATCAGGCCGACGCCCAGCATCGCCATGCCGACTGCCACGGTGATGACGACCGCGATCGTCATGGTCAGGTTGCGACGGAGGCCGATCCAGACCTCGGAGAAGATGAAGTTCGCCCGCATGTTGTGTCTGCCGCTCCCTGTCAGTACGCCTGGCCGTACACGCCACGCGACTGGTCACGGACGATCTTCCCGTCCTCCAGCTCGACGACGCGTTTGCGCATGGAGTCCACGATGGCCGCGTCGTGCGTGGCCATGACGACCGTGGTGCCAGTTCGGTTGATGCGGTCGAGCACCTTCATGATGCCGATGCTCGTCGCGGGGTCGATGTTGCCCGTGGGCTCGTCGGCCAGCAGGATCATCGGCCGGTTGACGAACGCGCGGGCCATGGCGACACGCTGCTGCTCGCCGCCGGACAGCTCGTCGGGCATGCGATGGGCCTTGCCCTCCAGGCCGACCAGCTCGATGACCTCGGGCACGACCTTGCGGATGAACCGCCTGGGCTTGCCGATCACCTCTAGGGCGAACGCCACGTTCTCGTAGACGTTCTTGTTCGGGAGCAACCTGAAGTCCTGGAAGACGCAGCCGATGCGGCGGCGCAGGTGAGGCACCTTGAAGTTGGAGAGGCGGGCCAGATCCTTGCCGGCGACGTGGATCGCCCCGGAGTTGGGCCGCTCCTCCTTCAGGACCAGACGCAGGAACGTGGACTTGCCTGACCCCGAAGGGCCGACGAGGAACACGAACTCGCCCTTGTCCACGTCGACGGAGACGTGGTCGAGAGCGGGCCGGTTCTGGTTCGCGTAGACCTTGGTGACATTATCGAAATGGATCACGAGAGCATCACGGCATGCCAGTCTAGGGGTCAGGACGGAAGCGAGGGTGGCACATGCCCATTTCCCGCCGCCGGCCGATCGGGGGCGCCGTCTTTACTGATGATCGACGTTCCGATTGGCCAGACGACAGTCTAGGGGGAAGACTGGCATGGAACGTCCATAACGGAAACAAAACGATTGTGCGGCTAGACTTGGGGCTGTCATGAGTTGTGAACACCTCGTATGCGCGCAGTGCGCCCACCCCGTGATCGAGGGCCGCTGCCCCCTCTGCCGAGCCAACAGGGAGCGGATGCACAGTCACGGCTTCGCCGGACTGTCACCCGCCCTCGTCGTCGTCCTGCTCCTCGTGCTGCTCTTCGCGACGCTGGTGCTCAGGCACCTAGTCGGTGGCGCCTGACTCCGCCCTGCGCATCCAGCGGATCTCCGACTCGATGAACCCGTCGAGGTCGCCGTCGAGCACCGCCGACGGGTTGCCCGCCTCCGTGCCCGTGCGCAGGTCCTTCACGATCTGGTACGGGTGCAGCACGTAGTTGCGGATCTGCGTGCCCCATGACGTGGTGGTCGCGCCACGCAGCTCCGACATCTTCTCCGCCTCCTCCTGCCGCTTGCGCTCCAGCAGCTTGGCCTGGAGCACGTTCATGGCCGAGGCGCGGTTCTGGAGCTGGGAGCGCTCGTTCTGGCAGGAGACCACGATGCCGGTGGGCAGGTGGGTGATGCGCACCGCCGAGTCGGTGGTGTTGACGCCCTGCCCGCCGGGGCCCGAGGACCGGTAGACGTCGACCCGCAGGTCGTCCTCGTTGATGTCGATGTGGTCGGTCTGCTCGACGACCGGCACGATGTCGACGCCCGCGAACGAGGTCTGGCGGCGGCCCTGGTTGTCGAACGGGCTGATGCGGACCAGCCGGTGGGTGCCGTGCTCGCCGCGCAGCGTGCCGTAGGCGTAGGGGGCCTTGATGGTGAACGTGGCCGACTTGATGCCGGCCTCCTCCGCGTAGGAGGTGTCGTAGACCTCGGTGGAGTAGCCCTTGCGCTCGGCCCACCGCAGGTACATGCGCAGCAGCATCTCGGCCCAGTCGGCGGCGTCGACGCCACCGGCCTGGGAGTTGATGGTGACGAGCGCCTCGCGGGCGTCGTACTCGCCCGACAGGAGCGTGCGCACCTCAAGGGCGCCGATGTCGGTCTTGAGCGTCTCCAGCTCCTTGTCGGCCTCGAGGCGCGTGTCGTCGTCGCCTTCCTCGGCCGCGAGCTCGTAGAGCACCTTCAGGTCGTCGAGACGGCGCGCGACGCCCTCGACGCGGTTGAGCTCGCCCTGGAGGTGGGAGAGCTTGCTGGTGACCTTCTGCGCCTGCTCGGGGTCGTCCCACAAGTCTGGGGCGGCAACCTGCTGCTCCAGCTCCTCGATCTGCTTGCGCATCGCGTCGAGGTCGAGCACGTCCTGGATGCTGCGGAGCGTGTTCGCGAGCTCGTTGATCTCTTCTGCCGGATCGATGCCTGCCACGTCTCCCTAGGGTACGCGACCCTCGCGTGCACGAATAACATGGCGAGGTGCGTGCATACGGTCGGGGGAAGATGCTGGCGCTCGCCGTCGGCGTGCTGGCCGCGGCGACCGCGTGCACAGGCCCTGCTCAGACGTCCCCGGCGGTGACCCAGGGAAAGGCGGGCGCCACCGGCGCGGCGAGCCCCTCGCCCAGCGCGCCGCCGCCCGCCGTCACGCGTCAGGAGGCGGCCGAGGCGGTCGCCGAGATCCTGCCCACCGACGACGTGCTGCGCGTGGAGAGCCCCGTGACGGGGCGGCTGTTCCTCGGCACCGACCTGGTCCGCGACGGTCAGCTGGCGCTCACGCAGGCCGCCTTCGAGTCCACCGGCGACCGCCCGCCGCGCTACTCCTGGGGCTCGCCCACCCTCTACGTGCCCAGGTTCGCCCAGGGCGAGCGGGCGCCCTGGTTCAGCGCGCTGGCCACCCGCAACGGGCAGCCGACGCTGCTGACGTTCGCCAAGAGCGGCGACGACTGGCTGCTCAGCTCGGCCGCGCAACTGCTGCCGGGCCAGGAGCTGCCGCGGGTGCGGCTCGACGCCGACGGCTACGCCACGGCGCTGACGCCCGACGACAAGACCGTCACGATCAGCCCCCAGTACATGGGCCCGGTGCACGCCAGCGTGGCCGAGACCGGGTCGGCCGGGGTGACGGCGGGCCTGCTCGCCGACGGGCCGTACACGACGGAGGTGGCCAGGCAGATCGCCGCCGACCGCGAGAAGGCCAAGAAGGACGGGTTCAGCTACGACTCGATCTTCAGCGCCGACAACTGGCCGGTCTACGCGCTGCGCACGGCCGACGGCGGCGCGCTGATCCAGTACTCGCTGTCGCGCAACACCTCGACCCGCACCGTCGCCAACAACACCTACATCATCCCGGTGCCGCCGGAGGCGGGCTGGGCCATCTCGACCTCGTCGGTGCGCCGCAGCCTCAAGCTCACCGAGGTCCACCAGTACGCCACGGCGGTGCCCCCGCTGTCGGCCCCGGCCGCCGCCCGGGTCGTCGCCCACGACGGAGCCCTCACCCGCGCCAGCGGCGAGTGAGGGCCCCTCCGGGCGGTTCCTACGCCTCCGTGTGAGGCAGGTTGCTGGCGGCCACCAGCGTGCGGATCGCGCGCAGGGCCACCGAGAGCGTCGCCAGGTCGAAGTGGTCGCTCTCCCAGATCTCCGACAGCGTCTGGCGGGCGCGTCCCACGGCGGCCGAGTTGCCGTCGGTCCACCGGGCCAGCCGCTCCTCGGGCGGCAACCCGGACGTGCTGTGGGCCAGCACGTCACGGGTCAGCGAGGCGTGCGCGGCGTACAGGTCGTCGCGCAGCGCCGAGCGGGCGATGGAGTTCCACCGGTTGTCCCTGGGCAGGGCGATGACGCGTTCGCGCAGACGGGCCAGCTGCAGGCGGTCGGCCAGGTCGAAGTAGACCTCCGCCACCTCGTTCACCGGACGGCCCGTCACGGACGCCACCTCGACCAGGTCCAGCGTCGAGTACGCGGGCACCATCGCGGCCACCCGCTCGGCCAGCTCCTGCGGCACCCCGCGGGCCACGAAGGAGTCGCGGCGCTCCTCGTACGCGGCCAGGTCGGGCCCGGTGAGCAGCTTGGGGATGTGCGCGGACAGCCCGTTGACGCCCTTGAGGAAGAAGCCGACCGACCCGGCCAGGTCGAGCGGCGGACGCCGGTTGACCAGCAGCCAGCGGGTGCCGCGCTCGACCAGCTTGCGGGCCTCCAGCAGCATGGCGATCTGCGTGGCGGTGTCGACCTCGTTGTCCAGCGCCTCCACGGCCCGGTAGAAGCTCGGCAGGTCGAAGACCTCCCGCGCCACCAGGTACGCCCGCACGATGTCGGACGTGGACGCGCCGGTCTCCTCCGCGAAGCGGAACATGAACGTGGTGCCCATGGCGTTGACCAGCTCGTTCACCACGCAGGTCGTGATGATCTCGCGCCGCAGCGGGTGGGCGTCCATGTACGTCCGGAACCGCTCGCGCAGGGCCGACGGGAAGTACGACACCAGCCACGACGCCAGGTACGGGTCGTCGGGCAGGTCGGAGCCCAGCACCTCGGCGTCGGCCACCAGCTTGGTGTAGGCCAGCAGGACCGAGAACTCCGGCGCGGTCAGCCCGAGCCTGGCCTGCCGCCGCTCGGCCAGCGTCTTGTCCGAGGGCAGGAACTCCAGCTCCCGGTTGACCAGCCCGTCGCGTTCGAGCTTGCGCAGGTAGCGGGCGTGGATGTGGAGCATCTCGACCGCCTGGGCGCGGGTCGCGTCGAGCACCACGTTCTGGGCGTGGTTGTCGCGCAGCACCAGCTCGGCGACCTCGTCGGTCATCGACGTGAAGACCTGGTTGCGCTGCTTGTCGGTCAGCTCGCCGTCGCGCACGACCTGGTCGAGCAGGATCTTGATGTTCACCTCGTGGTCGGAGGTGTCCACGCCGGCCGAGTTGTCGATGAAGTCGGTGTTGACCAGGCCGCCGTTCAGGGCGAACTCGATGCGGGCGAGCTGGGTGAAGCCCAGGTTGCCGCCCTCGCCGATGACCTTGCAGCGCAGGTCGCCGGCGTTCACCCGGAGCGTGTCGTTGGCCTTGTCGCCGACGTCGGCGTGGGACTCCGAGCCGGCCTTGACGTAGGTGCCGATGCCGCCGTTCCACAGCAGGTCGACGGGGGCCCGCAGGATGGCGCTGATCAGGTCGTTGGGGGCCAGCGAGCTGACGCCCGCCTCGATGCCCAGCGCCTCGCGCATCTGCGGGGTGATCTGGATCGACTTGGCCGTACGCGGGAACACGCCGCCGCCGGCGGAGATCAGCGAGGGGTCGTAGTCGTCCCAGGAGCTGCGCGGCAGGTCGAACAGGCGCTGCCGCTCGGCGAACGAGCGGGCCGCGTCGGGCGTCGGGTCGATGAAGACGTGCCGGTGGTCGAAGGCGGCCACCAGCCGGATGTGCTGGGAGAGCAGCATGCCGTTGCCGAAGACGTCGCCGGACATGTCGCCGATGCCGGCCACGGTGAAGTCGGTGGTCTGCACGTCCACGCCCATGGTGCGGAAGTGGTACTTGACCGACTCCCAGGCGCCGCGGGCGGTGATGCCCATGGCCTTGTGGTCGTAGCCGACCGAGCCGCCGGAGGCGAAGGCGTCGCCGAGCCAGAAGCCGTACTCCTTGGCCACGCTGTTGGCGATGTCGGAGAAGGTGGCGGTGCCCTTGTCGGCGGCGACGACGAGGTAGGTGTCGTCGCCGTCGTGCCTGACCACGTCGGCCGGCGGCACGACCTTGCCGTCCACCAGGTTGTCGGTGATGTCGAGCAAGCCGGAGATGAACATCCGGTAGCAGGCCACGCCCTCGGCCAGCACGTCCTCGCGGGCGCCGGACGCGGGCGGCTGCTTCACCACGAACCCGCCCTTGGACCCGGTGGGCACGATGACGGTGTTCTTCACCATCTGCGCCTTGACCAGGCCGAGGATCTCCGTCCTGAAGTCCTCCATGCGGTCGGACCAGCGCAGGCCGCCGCGGGCGACCTTGCCGAAGCGCAGGTGCACGCCCTCGACGCGGGGCGAGTACACGAAGATCTCGTACTTCGGCCGCGGCAGCGGCAGCACGCTGATCGCCTGCGGGTCGACCTTCAGCGAGATGTACGGCTTGCGCTGCCCGTCGACCGTCTGGAAGTAGTTGGTGCGCAGGGTCGCCTGGATCATCTCCAGGTAGGCCCGCAGGATGCGGTCCTCGTCGAGGGAGGCCACCTCGTCGAGGGCGCCCAGGATCTCCTCGTTGAGCGCGTCCACGAGGTCGACCCGCACGTCGTCGCCGCGCCTCGGGTCGAGCTTGGCCTCGAACAGGCGGACCAGCAGCCGGGCCAGCCGCACGTTGCCCAGCAGCACGCGTTCCATGTAGAGCTGCGAGAACGTGCTGCCGGCCTGCCGCAGGTACTTGGCGTAGACCCGCAGGATCTCGACCTGCTCCCAGGTCAGGCCGGCCCGCAGGATGAGGGCGTTGAAGTTGTCGGCCTGGACCCGGCCCTGCCACAGGGCGCTCAGGCCGTCCTGGAAGAGTCGCTTGAAGTCGTTCCTGTCCACCTCGTCCGAGGGGGTGTAGCGCAAGCCGAAGTCGTAGATCCAGGCGTTCTTGGTGCTCGCGTCGCCGTCCCGGTCGATCTCGTACGGCCGCTCGTCCACGACCTCGACGCCGAGCCGCTGGATCAGGGGCAGCGCCTCCGACAGGGAGATCGGCGAGCCGACCTTGTAGATCTTCAGCCGCCGCTCGCCCTCGGCGGCGTCGTACGGCTCGTAGAGGTTGATCGCCACCTCCTCGCCGTCGGCGACGAGCTGCTCCAGGCGGCGCAGGTCGACCACGGCGACCTTGGGCGGGAAGTCGGCCTTGTACCCCTCGGGGAAGGCGGAGACGTACCTCCTGGCCAGCGCGGGGGCCTCCTCCTCGGAGGTCATCTCGTCGAGGGCGGCGGCCAGGTCGTCCTCCCAGGAGCGGGTGAGCGCGGCCAGACGCGCCTCCAGCTCCTCCACGTCGACGCTCGGGGCGGGGAGCTGCTTGCCGCGCTCGCCGCGCACGACCACGTGCAGCCGGGCCAGCACGGACTCGCCGATCATCGCGCTGTAGTCGAGCGACCTGCCGCCGAGCGCCTTGAGCAGCACCTCCTGCATCTTCAGCCGCACCTTGGTGGTGTAGCGGTCGCGGGGCAGGTAGATCAGGCAGGAGATGTAGCGGCCGTAGTCGTCGCGCCGCAGGAAGAGCTTGACCTGCTTGCGCTCGCGCAGCCGCAGCACGCCGAGCGCGATCGGCAGGAGCTGGGCGACCGAGGTCTGGAACAGCTCGTCGCGCGGGAACGTCTCCAGGATCTCGATCAGGTCCTTGCCGTCGTGGCTGTCGGGCGCGTGGCCGGCGGCGTTGAGCACCTCGGCCAGCTTGCGCCGCAGCACGGGGATCCTGGAGATCGACTCGTTGTAGGCCACGTGCGTGAGCAGGCCGAGGAAACGACGCTCTCCGATCACCTCGCCCTCGGGCGAGAACAGCTTGACCCCGATGTAGTCGAGGTAGGTCGCGCGGTGGACGGTGGCCCGGCTGTTGGCCTTGGTGATGATCACGAGCTGCTTCTCGCGGGCCTTGGCGCGCACCTCCGCGGGCAGCGCGGAGAAGCTGTCGGAGCCCACCTTGTCGTCGCGCAGGATGCCGAGCGCGGCGCCGGGCAGGGCCTTCAGCATCTCGCCCTGGTCGGTGTGCTCCAGCCGGTACTCGCGGTAGCCGAGGAACGTGAAGTGCCCGTCGGCGAGCCAGCGCAGCAGGTCGAGGCTGTCCTCGACCTCAGCGGGCTCCAGCGGCGGCGGGTTCATGCTCAGGTCTTCGGCCGTCTGGACGGCCAGGGCCCGCATCTTCCTGAAGTCCTCGACCGCGTACCGCACGTCGGCGAGCACCCGCTGCAGGTCGGCCTCGACGCGCCTGAGCACCGCAGGGTCGGCCTGGCGGTCGATCTCGATGTGGATCCACGACTCCACCAGCATCTGGCCGGTGACGTCCTCCTGGCCGCGGCCGAGCATCCGGCCCGTCATGTCGCGGCGCACCCGCATCTGGGGGTGGACCACGAGGTGGGTGCCGATGTCCTGCCGGTCGAGCTCCATGGTGACCGAGTCGACGAGGAACGGCATGTCGTCGGTGACCACCTCGACGACCGAGTGCCCGGGGTCCCAGCCGTTCTCCTCCAGCGTGGGGGTGTAGGCGCGGACCACGGCCCGGCCCTGGGGGCGTACCTCGGCGAGCTGCCGCTGGGACATCGCCGGGCCGTACACGTCGACGGGGTTGCGGTCGAGCAGGTCCTCGGGTGCGACATGGCGGTAGTAGAACCGCAGGAAGGAGAGGGCCTCCTCCGCGCTCATGTGCTCGCTGCCGACCGCGCAACTCTCCGCGGCTCTTTGCAGCAGCTCATCCTTGGCCTCGTCGAGCGGCATTTCGCTCTCACTCCTTTGTGAGGGTTTGCCATGACTGTTCATAGCCAGGCTCTTAGTTCCCATAGCGAGGGGAAGTAGTGCAGACGGGTACGTCCGCGGAGATGGGCGACACCTGGTCGCCTTCCTCGCCGGACCGCCGGCGCGGGGGGAACGGGCGCATCACCGTCGATGCCCACCGAACACCTCCCCCTGAACGCCCGGCCCTGATTCCGGGCGTGTGCCTCGCCGTACCGATATCACCCGAAAAGGGCATAGACGTCAACGTGACATCGACATGGGGGGATCGTCGCCGGAGGCCGAGGGGGCGGTCTTGAGGTCGTCGAGCCGGTCGGGAAGCTCGGCCAGCTCCAGGAGCTCGGCCTGGCACCGCTCGCACGCGTCGAGGTGGCGTTCGAACGCCTCGTGCTCCTCTTCGTCGAGGACGCCGAGGACGTAGGCGGCCACCCCGTCGTGCATCAGCCGGCTACCCCCTTGTCACGCAGCTGTTCGCGGAGAGCCCGGATCCCGTAGTAGAGCCGGGACTTCACCGTGCCCGGCGGAATCCCCAGAATCTCCGCCGCTTCACTTATCGTACGGTCTCGGAGGTAGGTCTGCTCAATGACTTCGCGGTGTTCGGCGGACAGGCTGCGCAGCGCGTCGGCGACGACGATCGCCGACAGGGCGCGCTCGGAGCCGTCCGGCACCGACATCTGGTCGACTTCGGGCGGCTCGACCTCGTGAGGCCGGGCGCTCTTCCGTCGGCGTCCGTCGATGACGATGCGGCGGGCCACTGTCAGCAGCCACGCCCATAAAAGGCTCGGTTCCCATTGCAGTCTTGCCGAGTTTCGCCAGGCCCTGACCAGGGTCTCCTGTACGACGTCCTCGGCCCATTGCAGATCGTTTCCGGTCGATTTGCGTACGTGGCGCAGCAGAGGGCCGCCGAACTCCTGGTAGAGCACCGCGATGCGATGTTCCGCCTCGGCATCCGCACTCTCGAACCTGCCGTCGAGGTGACCTAGCACGGGGCACATCTTTACACCTTCGTTATCGGTCCGGCAGCCACTCCGATAACTCCAGTTATTTCTAACTATCTCCGGTCATGGGTGAACCTGATGGTGTAAGCCCGCGTACCTCCCACCATGCAACGGCTGACAACCATGAGAACCGGGCGCATGGCCGCGGCCATGACCGCTCTTGCCGTGGCGGCGGGCGGCCTGGTGTCCGCCGCCGTCATCGGCGTGGCGCCGGCGCGGGCCGACCACTGCGACCCGGCCCAGGCGAGCCAGGACGACGGCCGCCGCCAGCGCGACCGCGCCCCCGACCAGCAGGCCCCTGACCAGCAGGACCCGGACCAGCAAGCACCCGACCAGCAGAACCCGGACCAGCAAGCACCGGATCAGCAGGCGCCCGACCAGCAGTTCCCTGACCAGCAAAGACCGGATCAGCAGGCGCCGGACCGGCAGGGGCGGGGCGGGGATCGGCAGGTGCAGGGCGGCGGGATCGTGCTGCGCGACCCGGCGCGGTCGCCGGAGCCGGAGGACTCCGGCGACGCCCTGTTCCGCCGCGACCGTTCCCCCCACACCCCCACGGCCGCTCCCCAGGACCCCCAGAACCCGCGCGACCCCCAGGACCCCCAGGACCCCCAGGATCCCCAGAACCCGCAGGATCCCCAGGACCCCCAGAACCCTCAGGACCCGCAGGACCCCGGCGACCAGTCGCAGGACCGGCGTGGCCGGCCGACCCGGACCGCCTCCCCCTCCCCCACGGCCTCCCAGGACGACGACTGCAAGGACCTCGGTCCCTTCGTCACGGACTTCGTGGACATCCGCCAGGTCCAGCCCCTGCGGCTCGACGCCGGCATCGGACGGAACGGCTCACGTGGCACGTTCGTCGCCCAATGCGGCACCAACCGCAACGGTCACAACAACCCCGACAACTTCATCGTGGCCCCCGGCGTCAGCAACGGCGCCCACCACCTGCACGACTACGTCGGCAACCTGTCCACGGACGGCTTCTCCACCGACGAGAGTTTGGCCGCCGCCGGAACCACCTGCCGCCTAGGGGATAAATCCACTTACTTCTGGCCAGTTCTGCGCGACCGCAAAGTGGACGCGAACGTCCAGGACCCCGACGGCAACGTGGGCCGGGTGATCCGCGCCGGCACGGTGAGCCTGCAGTTCCGGGGCAACGCGACCTCCAGGGTCGTCGCGATGCCGAGGTTCCTGCGCCTGATCACCGGCGACGCCAAGGCGGGGACGAACGGCGCCGCGAACGCCCGAGCCCGCTGGAGCTGCACAGGATTCACAAATCGCATAAGTCCCGATAAATATCCGCTTTGCCCGCGCGGAAGTCAGGTTCTTCGTATTCTGGATTTCCCCAGCTGCTGGGACGGTCAGAACACCGACAGCGCCAATCACCGCACGCACGTGGTCTTCGCCGGGCAGAACGGCGCTTGTCCGCAAGGCACCAGGGCGATTCCGCAACTGCGCATGCTCCTCGCCTACACGGTTCCACAGGGTCCGTCGTTCGCCGTGGACGCGTTCCCTGAACAGAAGCACAACCCGGTCACCGACCACGCGGACTTCGCCAACGTCATGCCCGAACGGCTGATGCAGTTCGTCGTCTCGTGCATCAACCGGGGTCGCCGCTGCTGACACGTCCCCATCAGCCTTCCGAGTCGTACCCTCACCCGACCTTGGAGGGAAATAGATGCTCCACAGACGACACCCCCGGCACGCCCCCACCAAGCTGGACACAAGGAATGTCCGGCTGGGGGCGAGCGCCTCGTTGACGGCCGTCCTGTTGTCGGTGCTCGCGCTGGCCAGGACAGAACGCGGCGTCGCGCTGCTCGGCCGAGGAGTGAGTTTCCTAGAGTTCTACGCGGGCGTGTTCGCCCTGGTGCTGCTGACCGCGACGGTCGCGCTCGGCCTGGTCACCACCGAACGCGTGTTCCTGTCCCCGCCCAACCGGGTCAGGGCCCAGCTCGCGCACCGCGCCACCGCCCTCATCGGGCTCGCCTACCTGGTCACGCACATCGTCCTGATGATCAGCTTGGGACACGCGCCGCCGGGCGCGGCGATCGTGCCGGTCGCCGGGGTCTACGTGGGGTTCGGCGCGCTCGCCTTCGACCTGATGGTCGTGGCGGTGGCCACGGGGATGCTCAGGGGCCGCTTCGCCGTGCGGGGCACGCCGTGGTTGTGGCGGCTGCTGCACTCGGCCGCCTACCTGGCCTGGCCCATCGCGATCATGCACGGGCTGACGGCGGGCCGGTCGCCGGCCGGCTGGGTGGCCTGGTCGTACGTGGCGTGCCTGGCCGCGGTCGGGTCCGCGTTGATCGTTCGGGTGCTGGCCACGTTGCGCAGGCCGCCCGTCGTACCGGAGAGGGTCGAGGCGCCAGCCGTGACGGCCGGGGTGGCGGCGGACGTGCCCGTCGAGCGGCCGCGGGCGACGGCCGCGGCCACAGCGGCAGCCACAGCGGCGGCGGCCGACGCGCCGGTGAGCCTGGCCGACGCCCGGCGCAGGTACCGGGAGGCCGGATGAGCCCGCGCCGCGCGACCCCGGGGAGCCGGTCGTGATCCCGCACCGGGTGCCGCGCGTGCTCCGGATGGGCCCGGCGCGGCTGACCGCCGGGCTCGACCACTGCCGGCGGCTGGACCTGCCCGCGCACCGGACGCTGCACGGCGAGCCGCGGCCGCGCGAACTGGCCGAGCTCATCTCCATGGTGAACGAGGTCGACATGCGCGGACGGGGCGGCGCCGCCTTCCCGTTCGCCCGCAAGCTGCGGGCCGTGGCCGACGCGGCGGGCACGGGCGAGAGCGTGGTGCTGGTCAACGGCGCCGAGGGCGAGCCGGCCAGCTCCAAGGACGCCATGCTGCTCACCCGCACCCCGCACCTCGTGCTGGACGGCGCCATCCTGGCGGCGGAGGCGCTGGGCGCCCGCGAGGTGGTCGTGGCCACGGTCGAGGGCGAGGTGGCCGAGTCGTCCGTGGCGGCGGCCGTGGCCGAGCGCCGGGCCGCGAACGTGTCGGGCGGTTCGGAGAGCCGCATCCCGATCCGGGTGGTCGGGCTGGCGGAGAGGTTCATCAGCGGGGAGGGCGGTGCGCTCGTCCGCGGCGTGAACGGCGAGGAGGCCATCCCGCCGGGCAGGAAGCGGCGGGCCGCGACGAGCGGCGTGGACGGGCTGCCGACCCTGCTGTCCAACACCGAGACCTTTGCCCAGTTCGCGCTGCTGGCCGAGTACGGCCCGCAGAAGTACGCCGAGGTGGGCACCAGCAAGGAGCCCGGCACGATCCTGCTCACGGTGAGCGGCGGCGCGGCCAACGGCGCGGTGATCGAGGCGCCGACCGGCGTGCTGCTGGCCGACGTGCTCGCCCTGTGCGAGGCCGAGGCCGGGGACGGCGTGCTGGTCGGCGGCTACCACGGCGCGTGGTTGTCGGCCGAGGTGGCCGGGTCGGCGGTGATCTCGCGGGAGGGCATGAAGCTGGCCGGCGCCACGCTGGGCGCGGGGATCATCGTGCCGCTCGGCGACGGCACCTGTCCGCTGGGCGAGGCGGCCAGGGTGGCCTCGTACCTGGCCGCGGAGTCGGCCGGGCAGTGCGGTCCCTGCCGTCTGGGGCTGCCCGACGTGGCGCGTGCCCTGTGCGCGATCGCCGAGGGCACCGGCTCCGTGGACGCCGTGCGCCGGTGCGTGCGGGCGGTCGAGCGGCGTGGCGCGTGCTTCCACCCTGACGGCACGGCCAAGTTCGTGTTGTCGGCGCTGGACGCGTTCGAGAGCGAGATCGCACTCCACCTGGAGCACGGCTCGTGCGGCCGTCCGGTGCGCGGCGTGCTGCCGATGCCGGAGCCGGAGGTGGAGCCCGAGTACCGGCTGGAGGTGGACTGGACCCGCTGCCAGGGGCACGGCCTGTGCGCGCACCTGCTGCCGGAGTTCGTGGACCTGGACGACTACGGGTTCCCGTCGTTCCGGAACGTGCCGGGGTGGATGGTCAAGGACGCGCGGCGGGCGGTCGAGATGTGCCCGGCGCTGGCCCTGCGGATCGTCCAGACGAGCGGGGAGGCGCCGAAGCCGCCCACGTCGCCGCTGCGGCTGGTCAAGGACGGCGTGTTGCGAAAGGCTCCCGGGCTGACCCGGGTGGGGGCCACTACCAACCTCTTCGGATTTGGCGGGACGGCGGGGTGATGTCGGTAGTGATGTAGTTGTGACCAACTTGTCCGGAGGGCCAGGCGTCTCATCGATCGGTTCGACACGACCGACGGGGGACGCCCATGGACCGCCGCGACTTTCTCCATCTCACCGCGCTCGCGCCGCTGGCGCTGGCCGCCGACGCGAGGACACCCGCCGCACCGGCCACCGGCGCCCGGCCGTCCGGCACGGGACCCTACGGCCCAGGTCCTCACGGCCGGGGGGCACGCGGGGCGGAGCTGGTCGGCGCGCTCGGCGCCGGGCGGTCGGCGCCGCCGCCGGACTGGGCGCGGCTGCGCGGGCGGCTCGCCGGCACGCTGGTGCTGCCCGGCGACTCCGGGTACGACGACGCCCGCCGCCTGGTCAACCCGGCCTACGACCGGATCAGGCCGGGCGGGGTGGCCTACTGCGCGAGCCCGGCGGACGTCTCGGCGTGCCTGGCCTTCGCGCGCGCGAGCGGCGTCGCGGTCACCCCCCGCTCCGGCGGCCACTCCTACGCGGGCTGGTCCACCGGGACCGGCCTGGTCATCGACGTGTCCCGGATGAACACGGTCTCCTACGCCGCCGGGCGGGCCACGATCGGGGCCGGCGCCAAGCTGGTCGACGTCTACGACCGGCTGGCCCGGCACGGCGTGAGCATCCCGGCGGGCTCGTGCCCGACGGTCGGGATCGCCGGGCTGGCCCTGGGCGGCGGCATCGGGGTGGTGTCCAGGAAGTACGGCCTGACCTGCGACACCCTGGAGTCCGTACGCGTGGTCACGGCCGACGGCCGCCTGCTGACGGCGGACGCCACCCACCACTCCGGCCTCTACTGGGCCTGCCGCGGCGGTGGCGGCGGCAACGTCGGCGTCGCGGTCTCCTTCACCTTCCGCACCCACGCCGCGCGCGACCTGACCGTGTTCTTCCTGCACTGGCCGTGGTCCAGGGCCGCGGCCGCGGTGCGCGCCTGGCAGTCGTGGGCGCCGTCCGCGCCGGACGAGCTGTGGTCCTCGCTGCACCTGGCGCGCGAGGAGCGCGACCTGGACGTGCTCCTCGTCGGCACGTACGAGGGACCGAAGGCGTCACTGGACCGCCTGCTCGCCCCGCTGGTCGCCCGGGTCGGCGCGCCGTCGTCGAGGTCGGTGCGGACGACGTCGTACCGGGAGGCCATGATGATCATGGCGGGATGCTCGTCACGGTCCGTGGCGCAGTGCCGCCGGCCGCGGCGGGAGGCGTTCGCCGCCAAGTCGCACCTGGCCTACGCCGAGCTCCCCGCCGACGGCGTGCGCCGCCTGGTGGACGGGGTGGCGCGCGGCGGACGGCACGCCGTGCTGCTGGACGCGCTCGGCGGCGCGGTGGGCCGGGTCAAGCCGGCGGCCACGGCGTTCCCGCACCGGGCCGCGCTCTACAGCGTGCAGTACTACGCGAAGGGCACGGACCGGACGTGGCTGCGCCGCCTGCACGGCGAGCTGACCCCGCACTTCGGCGAGCACGCCTACGTGAACTACGTCGACCCCGACCTGACCGGCTGGCGCGGCGCCTACTACGGCCCCAACGCCGCCCGCCTGGCCGAGGTGAAGTCCACCTACGACCCCGACCGGCTGTTCCGCCTGCCGCAGGGCGTCTGACCTACTTCTCCCGCACATAGACCGGCTCGCCGATCTTCACCATGTCGAACAGCCGCTTCGAGGTGGGCAGCGGCAGGCGGACGCAGCCGTGCGAGGCGGGCCGCAGCGGCACCTTCGACGAGCCGTGCATGGCGATGCCCCCGACGAAGTAGAGCGAGTCGTACATCGTGCCGAGCGGGCCCTCGGTCCAGCCCGGCGCCCGGCTGGTGACGTGGAAGTCGCCGGTCGGGGTGATCGCGTTGCCGCAGTGGCCGTTCTCGCAGTAGTTCACCCGCGCGCCCGTCGAGACGTGCGAGATGAGCGCCGGGCGGCGGTGGCGGTAGACGACGAGCAGCTGGTAGCGCAGGTTGATCTCGACCCGGTCCGCCTCGCCGCGCGGGACCAGCGGCTTCATCCGCACCGGACGGTCGAAGGCCCGCCACACCTCGGGCCCGACCGCGCCCTGGGGACGCAGGTGCCGGTGCTTCTGGAAGGCCCACACGCCGAACTTGGTCTGCTCGTCGTAGACGCCGTTGAGCCGGCCGAAGTAGTAGCCGTTCCGGTGCAGCCGCTCCTGGAGGCGCCTGACGGTCTCGCCGCGGTCGCCCGGCCGCAGCACGACCACCCCGCCGGGCACCGCCTTGTCCGCCCGGTCCACCTTGTCGGTCTTGTCGGTCTTGTCCGCGCGGTCCGCCTCCGCCCGGTCCACCCTGTCCGTCCGGCCCGCCGTGTCCGTCCGGTCCACCCGGTCTGGCCGGTACGCCCTGTCTTCTACGTCAACCGTGTCCGTCGCGTCCGCCGTGTGCGCCCTGTCCGCCTTGTCCGGCGTGTCCGCCATCGCGGGCGTACCGGCCAGGAAGGGAAGCCCACCACACCCGAGAGCGGCGAAAACAACCGCTCTCCGAACCTTTGTGATCATAGGTCAACGCCTACCCAGATCGCCGACAATTCACGACACTGGCAAATCCCGCTAAAAGCAGGCATATCGCTTTTATGCGACGGCACGGTCAAAGCTTTAGCAAGCGTGGACCGAGGCGAGACATCCGCGAAATCGGCGGAACGAAGAAAAGGCGGATGCGCCATGGACGCATCCGCCTTTTCTCCAGAGGCCGGGGAGCGAGCTGCGCGTTCACCCGCCCGGCCACTGTTCACCCCTCCGAACAGCCCCAACCTTAACCAAGACGACGCCTGGAACGCACACCGTTCCGCAAAACCTTTCCAGGAATCCTCGGGGGCCGGCAAAAAACGAGTCGCGCGGACGGGGATACGCCTGGAAGCATGCCGGAATATGCGTCACTGGCCGCTCTTTGAGCTCTCCATCACCACGCCGCGACTGGAACTGCGGCACCCCACCCTCGACGACCTCGACGACCTGGCCGACCGGGCGGCCGAGGGCGTCCATGAGGCCGGTTTCATGCCGTTCATGTTCCCGTGGACCGAGGCGCCCCCGGCCGAGCGGGCCCGCCGTACGGTGCAGTACCACTTCCGCAACTGGGCCGGGTTCACCGCCGACGACTGGTCGCTGGAGCTGGTCGTGGTGCACGAGGGCCAGGTCGTCGGCACACAGGGCGTCATGGCGACCAGCTTCCCCGTCACCCGCGAGGTCAAGACGGGCTCCTGGCTGGGCCGGCGGTTCCAGGGCCGCGGCATCGGCACGGAGATGCGCAGGGCCGTCCTGCACCTCGCCTTCGCCGGCCTCGGCGCGCGGCACGCCGTGACGGAGGCGTTCGAGGACAACCACGCCTCGCTGGCGGTGACCAGGAAGCTCGGCTACCGCGAGGACGGCGTCACCGTCCACGCGCGCCAGGGCGAGCCGGTCGTCACCCGGCGCTTCCGCATGGCCCGCGCGGACTGGTCGCCGTCCCCCGACGTCGAGATCCGCAACCTCGACGCCTGCCTGCCCCTGTTCGGGCTTGCGCCCTGAGCCCCCGCCGTCACGGCCTGAAGTGCCGCAGCACCTCCGGGTTGGCCATGGCGTCGGGGTTGGCCGCCTCCTCGACGGGCGTGCCGAGCAGGATCTTGCGTACCGGCACCTCCAGCTTCTTGCCGGACAACGTCCGGGGGATGCCGGGCACGACACGGATCTCGTTCGGCACGTGCCGGGGCGACAACTCCTGGCGCAGGGCCGCGCACAGCGCGCGTTCGAGCCGCTCGCCGAACTCGGCGCCCTCGGCGAGGGTGACGTAGAGCAGCAGGCTGCCCTCCTGGCCGAGCTGCCCGGTGTCGATCACGAGGCTGTCGGCGATCTCGTCGAACCGCTCCACGACCCGGTAGAACTCGCTGGTGCCCATGCGCACGCCGCCGCGGTTGAGCGTCGAGTCGGAGCGGCCGTAGATGACGCAGCTGCCGTCCTCGTTGATCTTGATCCAGTCGCCGTGCCGCCACACGCCCGGGTAGACGTCGAAGTAGCTGTCGAAGTAGCGCCGCCCGTCGGGGTCGTTCCAGAACATCACCGGCATCGAGGGCATCGGCCGGGTCAGCACCAGCTCGCCCACCTCGCCGACCACCGGCTCGCCCTTGGGGTCGTACGACTCCACCTTGGCCCCCAGCGACCGGCACGGGATGATCCCCGCCCTGATCGGGTGGAGCATCGTGGCCCCGACGAACCCGGTGCACACGTCGGTGCCGCCGGAGAACGACCCGATCGGCGTGCCGGGCAGCTCGGCGGCGACCCAGGCGAAGCCCTCGGGCGGCAGCGGCGAGCCGGTCGAGCCGATGCCGCGCAGCCGCTCCAGCCCGTCCGGATGCAGCCCGGCCTTCAGCGAGGCCATGATGTACGGCGCCCCCACCCCGAAGTACGTCACCTTCTCCGAGGCGGCGATCCGCCAGAGCGCGGCGGGCGAGGGATGCGTGGCCGAGCCGTCGTAGAGCACCGGCGTGGCCCCCACCAGCAGGGCGCCGACGAGGTAGTTCCACATCATCCAGCCCGTGGTGGTGTACCAGAAGAACACGTCGCCCTCGCCCAGGTCCTGGTGGAAGGCGAGCGACTTGAGGTGTTCCAGCAGCACGCCGCCGTGCCCGTGCACGATCGGCTTGGGCAGCCCGGTCGTGCCGCTGGAGTAGAGGATCCACAGCGGATGGCCGAACGGCACCCGTTCGAACTCCAGCGGCCCCGCCTCGGCCCGCAGCCCCTCCCAGCCGATGACCTCGCCGTGCGGCACCGAACGGGCGGGCGCGGCGGCCGGCTCGGCCTCCTGGGGGGCCTGGCCCTCGCCGGCCGCCGCCAGGTAGGGGATCCAGACCGTGGCGCGCAGCGTGGGCAGCTCGGCGGCGATCTCGTTCACGGCCTCGGAACGGTCGTAGGTCTTGCCGTTGTAGTGGTAGCCGTCGACCGCGATGAGCACCTTGGGCTCGATCTGCCTGAACCGGTCGACGATGCTCGGCACCCCGAAGTCCGGCGAGCCGGCCGACCAGACGGCGCCGAGCGAGGCCGTGGCGAGGAAGGCGATCAGGGCCTGCGGGATGTTCGGCAGGTAGCCGGCCACGCGGTCGCCCCTGGTGACGCCGAGCCTGGCCAGGCCGGCGCGGACGCGGGCCACCTCGTCGCGCAGCTCGGCGTGGGTCAGCTCCTGGCGGGCGCCGTCCTCGGAGACGAAGACCAGGGCGGTGCCCTCGGTGCGCCGCAACGCGTTCTCGGCGTAGTTGACCTCGGCGCCCGCGAACCAGGTCGCGCCCGGCATCTCCCCCGACAACACCGGCCCGTCGCCGCGCTCCCCGACGACGTCGAAGTAGTCCCAGATCGACGTCCAGAACTCCTCAGGACGGTCGACGGACCACTGCCACACCTCCTCGTAGCTCGCGCCGGACCGCCCCAGCCACTCCAGGTAGCGGGTCAGCTTGGCGGCGGACACGACCTCGCCGGTCGGTTCCCAGAGAAGCGCACCTTCAGCAACCATGTGCCCCATCCTGTCGCCCGTCAGGTGGAAAGTCATACCTGACCTCCCCCATAACTTGCTACCTCCGTAGGTGGTCCACCGCCATACGGGCGGCGGTGCCGATCACCGCGTCGGCGCGCGGCTGGATGACCGCCGTGCTGAACGAACGGGTGAACACCGCCACCGCGTACCGGCCGCCGTCGGGGTACTCGACCACGCCGACCTCGGTGCGCAGCGTCGGCAGCGAGCCGGTCTTGCCGCCGACCTCGACGTCGTCGTACGGGAAGCCCGAGGCCAGCCGGTGCGGCCACACCTGCATGTTGAGCACGCCGCGCATCCAGGAGCACGACTGCGGCGAGGCGGCCTCGTCCCGCCAGATCATGGACAGCAGGCGGGTCATCTCGCGCGGGGTGCTGCGGTTGGTGTGCGCCGGGTCGAGCGCCCGCATGCGGGAGATGTCGTCGGGATCCAGGTACGGCCACCCGTGGCCGGTGTCCAGCTCCATGGTCTCGTACAGGTCGCGGCCGCTCTGCAGCATCCGGGTGCCGTCGAGGCCGAAGGCGTCCAGCATGGCGTTGACCGCGTCCATGCCCACCCGGTCGAGCAGCACGTCGGCGGAGGTGTTGTCGCTCACCGCCATCATCAGGTACGCCAGGTCGCGCAGCGACATGGTCACGTCGTCGAGCATGGCCGACAGGCCCGTGGGCCCCGGGACCCGCCGGCCGGACGGCACCGTCGTCGGGGCCGTCGCGTCCAGCCGCCCGGCGTCGGCCTGCCGGCAGAACTCGACCAGCAGCGGCAGCTTGTACACCGACGCCAGGGGCATCGGCTCGTCGGCGCCGTGGCCGGACTCCCGCCCGGAGTCGATGTCGCAGGCGTGCAGCCAGCCCGTCACCCCGGCCATCCGGAACAGCGCAGCGTAGTCGGGCTCGCTCATGCCAGCATCCCCGGCCTCCGGCTGATCCGCCGCGCGGGCGCGGCGCCCTCGTCGGTCATCCCGGCGCTCTCCTTCAACGTGCGTACGGCGACGTCCGAGAACTCGGCGACCCAGTCATTCCGCTGGGCCGTCGCCGCGCGCCAGGCCGTGGAGACCCGGCACGCGATCGGCGAGCCTAGCAGCGGCCGCCAGGCCAGCCCGGGGACGTCCGCCCTGGGCCCGAACGCCACCGCCTGGCCGGCGAGCACCAGGCCGAGCCCGGCGCCCTGGTGCACCTGGCCGGGCACGTACCCGTGCCGGCGGCACTCGGCCAGCGTCTCGGCGTGCCAGCCCGGCTCGCCCTCCTTGGGCGGCATCAGCAGCTCGCGCCCGGCCAGGTCGGTCAGGTGCACCTCGCCGGCCGCGGCCAGCGGGTCGTCCCCGGCCAGCAGCACACCCAGCGGCTGGACGAGCACCTGGCCGAAGTCCAGGCCGGGGGCGGCGACCGGATGGCGGACGAGCCCGACGTCGATCGTGCCGCCGGCCAGGCCGGACACCTGATCGGCCGTCCAGGTCTCGACGGGGACGAGCCGTACGTCCGGATTGACCGCGCGGAAGCCCGCGACCAGGGCGGCGATCACGGAGGCGGCCAGGTCGGGCGGCACCCCGATCTTGAGCACGCCGCCGTCGCCGCGGCGGGCCAGCTCGCGCAGCCGCTCGACCCTGGAGACGATCTCACGGGACTCGCCGAGCAGCAGCCGTCCGGCCTCGGTCAGGCGTACCTGCCGGGCGGAGCGGTCGAAGAGCTGCACGCCGAGCTCCTCCTCCAGACGTTTGATGCGCTGGCTGAGCGGCGGCTGCGCCATGCCGAGGCGGATCGCGGCGTTCCCGAAGTGCAGTTCCTCCGCCACGACGACGAAGTAGCGGAGATGCCGGACCAAGTCCATGACCAGCCACTATATCCAGATTTATATCCATATGGCCGTCATATCAATATTGGACGAGGCTCCTCCCCCTCTGGTGTCCTCGGGCCATGGCATCACAAACGGGGACACTGTACGGGCGCGCCCGGCCGGAGGGGCCACGTCGCGGACAACGGCGCAGGTGGCCGCTGGTCCTGACCGTCCTGGTCGTGCTGATCGTGGCCGCGGGGGCCACGGTCTGGGTGTTGCGCACAAAGGGCTCACCCGAGCAGACGACCGACGAATACCTCTCGGCCTGGTCCGTCCAGGATTATGCGAAGATGCGCGAGCTCGTCGCCGACCCGCCCACCGACTTCGAGTCCTGGCACCGGCGTTTCCGCACCGACCTCAAGGCCGAGCAGGCCACCTTCACCCGCTCCCGCTCGACCGGCCCCTTCGCCCACGACGGCCCGGACGACGACGGCTACGTGAGCTTCGACGTCAGGCTGACCGGCCCCCGGGACTGGACGTACGGCAGCCGGCTCAAGCTGGTCGAGCGGGACGGCGCGTGGAAGGTCGCCTGGACCCCGGCGGCCATCCACCCCAAGCTCAAGAAGGGCCTCTCGCTGCGCCTGGTCGCCCGGAAGCGCGACCCCGTCAGCGTCCTGGCCGCCGACGGCACCGAGATCGGCGGCGCGGACGCCCCCGGCTCGGTGCAGCAGCTTGTCGAGGGCATCAAGCAGACCTACCCCGACCGCTTCGAGCTGGGCGGCGACTCGATCATCGGCCTCTACAAGGGCGACGAGCTGGTCGAGACGCTGGCCGAGCCGGGCGGCACCGAGCCGTTCAGCACCACGATCGACCTGAAGGTGCACGCGGCGGGGGCGGCGGCGCTGGAGGGCGTCACCAAGCCGGCCTCGCTGGTGGCGCTGCGCGCCTCGACCGGCGAGATCCTGGCCGTGGTCAACAAGCCCGGCGGCTTCAACCGGGCGCTGCTCGGCAAGTATCCGCCCGGCTCGACGTTCAAGGTCGTGACGGCCTCGGCGCTGGTCGCGGACGGGGTCGAGCCCGGCAGGACGGTCACCTGCCCGGCCGAGAAGAACATCGGCGGCTTCCCCTTCCACAACGCCGGCTTCAAGGACTACGGCACGCTCTCCTTCCAGGACGCCTTCGCGCACTCGTGCAACACGACGTTCGGCGAGATGAGCGTGGCCGAGCTGAACGGCGGCAGGCTGGCCGAGGTGGCCAGGAGCTTCGGCTTCGGCATCCCGATCAAGCCGGGCGTGCCCGCCGTGCGGGCCGAGTTCCCCGACCCCAAGGACGACACCGACCTCGCCTCGGCCTCCATCGGCCAGGGCCGGGTGCTGGCCAGCCCGCTCAACATGGCCTCCGTCGCCGCCGCCATCGCCTCGGGCGCCTGGATCCCGCCGCGGATCGTGTCCAAGGAGATGGCCTCCGACGACCGTCCGCGCCCGCTGGAGCGCGGCGTGGTGTCGGCCCTGCGCAAGCTCATGCCCGCCGTCGTCACGGACGGCACCGCCAAGGGCGCGCACTTCCCGGCGGGCACCGCGGGCAAGACCGGGACGGCCGAGTACGGCTCGGGCAAGGAGCCGCCCGCGCACTCGTGGTTCATCGGCTACAAGGGGGACGTGGCGTTCGCGGTGATCGTGGAGGGCGGCGGCGCCGGCTCGGCCGTGGCGGCCCCCGTCGCCGCCCGCTTCCTCGCCGCCCTGCCGCGAAACCCCTGAGGTCGGACGGGAGGGGCGGTCAGCCGGCCTTGCGGTCCAGCGGGGAGGTCAGGCCGGCCACCGCGGCCACCACCTCCGAGGCGTCCGACAGGTCGGGCAGCACCAGGTCGGCGCCCGCCTCGCGCAGTTCGGCGGCCGTCGACCGCCCCGAGGCGATCCCGATCATGGCGGCCCCGCCGATCCTGGCGGCCTGCACGTCGCGCGTGGAGTCGCCGATCACCACGGTGTTGGCCGCCGTGAACGGCGTGCCCAGCCGCTGCTTGGCCCTGCCCTGCGCGACCTGGAGCAGCGTCGCCTTGGGGTAGACCTCCTCGCCGTAGCCGCCGAGCTCGAAGTCGACGTACCTGTCCAGCCCGAACGCCTTGAGCTTGTGCACGGCGTTGCCCTTGATGGTGCCGGTCAGCACCGACTGCACGACGCCGTCGAGCCGGGCCACCGACTTCAGCGCGTCCTTGGCCCCCGGCATCATCCGGCCCTCCTTGGCCAGCCGGCCGCGCCGGTCGGCGAAGGCGAGGGCGAGGGCGGCCAGGAACCTGGGCAGGTGGTCGTCCTGCGCCGGGATGCCGTTGACGGCCAGCGTCTCGAAGACGATCTCGGAGTCGGGACGGCCGAGCGGCGGCACGAGCTTGACCAGCGGCCGGCCGGTCACGGCGCGGAACGCCTCGGCGTAGGCGTCCCGGGTCACGATGGCGACGTCGACCAGGGTGAGATCGACGTTCCAGAGCACAAGGCGGTTGATGGCGACCTCCTGAGGGGTTCCCGGCAAGGGTACGGCCCCGGCCCGGCCGGGAGCTGCCTCCCGGCGGATCCGGCATATCCCCCTCAGGCGTACTGGAGCGCCTGGGCGAGCGTGTCCACCACGGGCAGGCCGGTGCCCTCCAGCTCGGCCCGCGTGGTCATGCCGCCGGTGTAGAGCACCGCCCGCGCGCCGACGTGCCGCGCGGCGAGCCCGTCGTCGACGCTGTCGCCGATCACCAGGATCTCGCCGGGGTCGAGGTCGAGGGCCTGGATGTGCGCGGTCATGTGCACGGCCTTCTCGCCGCCCGTGGTGCCGACCAGCCCGTCGATCCGGGTGAAGTGCCGGGTGATGCCGAAGGACTCGACGATCGGCACGAGATGGGCGTGCGGGGCCATCGAGCACAGCGACTGGGTGCCGGCCCAGCCGCCGAGCACCACCTCGGCGTCGGGGGCCAGCCCGCAGGCGGCGCTGAGCCTGAAGTAGTGCTCGTGGAACCCGTCGTCCAGCAGCTCCCACTCCCCCTCGGCCAGCGGCCTGCCGAGCAGCCGCTCGTAGGCGACCCAGATGGGACGGGTGTAGACCGCGCGGAACCCGTCGGCGGTCAGCTCAGGCAGCGCGTACGGCTTGAACAGGGCGTTGGTGGCGCCGACGACGGCCTCGACGTCGTGGAAGAGCGTCCCGTTCCAATCCCAGATGATGTGTTTTGTCATGTCCCGGCAAGCTTATTCGACAGGGGTCACGATCCTATGAACCCAGCAGGTCCGGGATCTCCTGGGTGGCGTACCACATGAGCTCGTGGGCCTCGGCGCCGTCGACCGTGAAGCGGGCGTCGTCGTCGCCGTCGTCGGCGGCGGGCAGCGCCTCGACGGCGGCCTCGATGTCGCCGACGGCGTCGTGGTCGTCGACGTGCACCGCGGCCACCTTCGCCATCGGGACGGCCGCCGCCAGCCGCACGCGGGCCCGCTCCTCCAGGTCGACGCCGGCCGAGACCGAGCCGTCGGGCACCTCGGCGGCGACCACCACCCGCCGGGGCGCGGCGGCCACGCCGTCGGCGCGGTCGGCGGCCAGCATGCGCAGCGAGGCGCGGGCCGCCTCGGTCAGCGCGACGTACTCCAGTTCCTCGGTGTCGCCCGAGGCGTACCACTCGGTCAGCGCGGGGGTCACCGCGTAACCGGTCAGGGGGGCCGGACCCAGCTCCCCCGCCTCGACCGCGCGGGCGAGGGCGGGGAGGGTGCACGGCAGATAGACGCGCATCACGAACCTTTCCGAAATCGCAAGGGCACCATCATGCCCGTCGCAGCGTGAGCCGGAGTACGGTCTCCAGCTCTGCGAGGGTCGTGTCGGCGTCGCGGTGGTGGATGCCGGTGATGCCGAGCGCGCGGGCGGCCAGGATGTTGGCCTCGATGTCGTCGATGAACACGCACTGCTCGCCGGGCAGTCCGACCTGGTCGAGGGCGTGGCGGAAGATGCGTTCCTCGGGCTTGCGCATGCCGACCTCGCCGGAGATCACGACCGCGTCGAAGAGGCCGTCCCATTCGTGGCGGGGGTAGGTGTTCGACCAGGAGTTAGACAACAAACACGTCTTAACACCATTTTTCCGTACGTCGCGAAGCATGTCGTACATGGCGTCAACCCGTTCGAAGCCCGCGAACATGCGCTCCAGCAGCCCCTCGGCCACCGGCGGCACGCCGTCCACGGTGAGCAGCCGCGCGGCCAGGTCGCGCTCGAAGGCCGGGCCGTCGAGCTCGCCGCGTTCGAGCGCGTGCACGACGTTCTGCCCCTCGCCGCCCCGGTAGGCGTGGTCGACCAGCTCGCGCATCACCGAGCGGTAGTGGTCGGCGTCGATCCGGTCGGCCGCGAGCCACCGGGCGATGGAGTCGGTCAGGCTGGTCGTGAGCACGCCACCCCAGTCGATGAGCACCCCTGCGACCACGACCGCCTCCTCGCTCGAATCCGGTTCTAGGATAGAACCACGCGAATCGGCCTTCGCGCCTACCCCGCGGCCCGCACCTTGGCGGCCAGCCTGCGGTGCTCGGGGGAGCGCAGCACGCCGGCCGCCTGCTGCGCCGACGCGACGGGCGCCGCCGCCAGCAGGCCCCTCTTCTGCTTGAGCCTGAGCAGCCGGACCACCGACTGGTCGAGGCGGTCCTCGGAGATGCGCCCGGACTTCACCGCCGCCAGCACCGCCTGGTACGCCTTGCCCAGGTCGTACGGCATGAGCAGCAGGTCGGCCCCGGCCAGCACGGCGCGCACCGCCACCTCGCCGTCGCCGTACTTCTTGCGCACGCCCTCCATGTTGAGCGCGTCGGTGGAGATCACGCCCTTGAAGCCGAGCTTCTGCCGCAGCAGGCCGGTCAGGATGGGCTTGGACAACGTCGCCGGGTCGCCCGACGGGTCGAGCTTGGGGAAGACGATGTGGGCGCTCATCACGGCGTCGACCCCGGCGCCGACGGCGGCCCTGAACGGCGGCGCGTCGATCCTCTCCCACTGGGCCATGGTGTGCTTGATCACCGGCAGGCCGGTGTGGCTGTCGACGGAGGTGTCCCCGTGGCCCGGGAAGTGTTTGGCCGTGGCCGCCACCTTGGCGTCGCCGAAGCCCTTGACCGCCGCCGCGACCATCTTCGCCACCGCGAGCGGGTCGTCGCCGTAGGCCCGCCGGCCGATGACCGGGTTCCGCGGGTTGACGTTGACGTCGGCGACGGGCGCGAAGTCGAGGTTGACCCCGAGCGCCCGCAGCTCCTCGCCGGTCGCCCTGGCCACGGCCCTGGACATCGCCGGGTCCTTGGTGGCGCCGATCTCGGCCGCGCCCGGGAAGTCGGTCATCAGCGCGGACATGCGGGAGACCAGGCCGTTCTCCTGGTCGGTGCCGACCAGCAGCGGCACCTTCTTCGACGCCTCCTGCAGGCCGTTGGTGAGCTGGACGACCTGGGCGGTGGACTTGACGTTCGCCGGGAAGAGGATCACGCCGCCCAGGTGGTAGCGGGCGATCACCTTGGCCGGGGTCTGGGCGCCGTAGCGGGCCTGGTTCTCGCCGGAGACGGTGTCGGCGGCCGTGCCGTACAGGACGGGCATGAACAGCTGGCCGACCTTCTCCTCCAGCGTCATCCGCCGCAGGGCGCGCAGCACCGGGTCGGCCTCGGCCTGGGGCGGGCTCTGTGGGGTCGTGCCGGCGGTGGGGGTGGCGGGGGTGGCGGGGGCGGCCCCGTCGCCCGCCGGGGCCGCGCTCGCCGGGGCGCCACCGCCGCCGCCGCACGCGGTCAGCGCCAACACCAGGAGCCCTGCCGGGCCGATCCGTCTGAACATGCCTTCCAAGGTATCCATGCCGCGGCCCGGACGAGTCCGGCGACCCGAAAACGGGCCGTTCACAGCCCCAGCGCCGCGAGCCCCGGCAGGTGGGTGCGCGCCACCGCGCGCGCGTTCGCCGCCGTGACCTGGGCCCGCGCGTTGCGCGCCGCCATCCCGCACTGCTCCAGCGTGTGCGCGGCCAGCGCCGCCCGTACGGCCCCCAGCGCCGCCGCCCCCATCGACAGCGTGGTCGCGCCCAGCCCGACCAGCACGCACGCCAGAGCCGGGTCGGCGGCCGCCTCACCGCAGATGCCCACCGGCTTGCCGTGGCCGCAGGACATGGCGATCAGGTCGAGCAGCGCCGGCTGCCACGGGTCCTGGAGCCCGCTCACCGTGCCGAGCTGGCGGTCGGCGGCGAAGGCGTACTGGGCCAGGTCGTTGGTGCCGATCGAGACGAAGTCCACCACCCCGGCGAGCTGCCCGGCCCGCAGCGCCGCCGACGGGATCTCGATCATGACGCCCACCTTGGACAACCCGCGCGCCCGGCAGGCGTCGGCGAACCACCTGGCCTCCTCGGCCGTGGCCACCATGGGCGCCATCACCAGCAGCTCGGCCGGCGCGTCCTCGGCCGCCGCCGCCAGCGCGCGCAACTGCGCGTCCATCACCTCGGGGAAGCGCCTGAACAGGCGCAGCCCGCGCTCCCCCAGCGCCGGGTTCGGCTCGGCGGGGGCGGGCAGGAACCGCAGCGGCTTGTCGGCGCCCGCGTCGAGCGTGCGCACGACCACGGTGGCGCCCGGCGCGGCCTCCAGCGCCGCCCGGTAGACCCGCTGCTGCTCCTCGGCGGCGGGGGCCTCGGCCCGGTCGAGGAAGAGGAACTCGGTCCGGTAGAGCCCGACGCCCTCCGCCCCGGCGGCCAGCGCCGCCGCCAGCTCGTCGGGGCCGGCGACGTTGGCCAGCAGCGGCACCGCGTGCCCGTCGGCGGTCCGGCCCGGCCCCCTGGCCGCGCCGATCGCCGCCTGCTGCTGCGCCGCCGCGTCCCGCGCCCCGGCCACGTGGTCGTCGGACGGCTCCAGGCTCACCTCGCCCGTCGTGCCGTCCACCAGGACGGGGACGCCGGCGGGGATACCGGTCGCCCCCGGGCAGGCGACCACGGCGGGCACGCCCATCGCGCGGGCCATGATCGCGGTGTGGCTCGTGGGGCCGCCCTGCTCGGTGACGAACCCGGCCACGTCCCGCCTGGACAGCAGGGCCGTGTCGGCGGGCGCCAGGTCGGTCGCGACCAGCACGTACGGCACCTCGGGGGCGACCGGCAGCCCCGGCATCGGGTGCCCGGTCAGCTGGGCGATCACCCGGTCCCTGATGTCGTCGAGGTCGGCGGCCCGCTCGCCCAGGTAACCGCCGGCCCCGCTGAGCACGTCCCGGTACTTCGTGAACGCCTCGAAGACCGCCCGGGGAGCGGCGAGGCCCCGGTCGATGAGGGTCCTGACCTTCACCACCAGACCGGGGTCCTCGGCCATCAGCGCCTGGGCCTTGAGGATCTCCTCGGCCTCGCCGCCCGCCTGGTTGCCGCGGGCCTCAAGCTCGCCCGCGACCTGTGAGAGCGCGGCCGAGGCCCGCTCCTTCTCCTGCTCCGCCTCACCGGTGTAGGTGCTGCCCTCGGGGGGTTCGGGCACAGAGGCGGTCAGAACGTACGCGGGGCCGTGCCCGATTCCCGGGCTGACCCCAACCCCCCGCAGGTTCATGGCGCTCCGGCGATCGTGGCCAGTTCGTCCAGGATCTCCTCGGAGCCGTCGCCCTCCGCCGTGATCACGACGGTCTCGCCCTGCCGGACGTCGAGCGCCATGATGGCGAGGATGCTCTTGCCGTTGACCGGGGCCCCGCCGCCGCTGGCCTTGGCGACGCTGATGTCCATCGGGGCCAGCTGGGCCCGTTTCACGAACGTCGCCGCGGGACGGGCGTGCAGACCCACCTCCGCCGCGACCGTGACCTTGCGCTCACCCATGAGCCTCTCCTTCTGTACCCGGTCCAGACCAGCTGGACCCTTGCGTGAATGGCGGCCGGCCGCTCGCGGTCGGGCCGGGCGCCGGCGTGGCTGGGGGCACGCCCATTGTGACGTCTTCTGCCGGTACGACCGTGCCGACGAGGCGCCGTACGCCGGTCTCGGGGACCGCGCCGACGGTCTCTACGTCCATGTGAACAGCTCGTCCCCCACGTGCACCGCCCCCTGGACGATGCCGGCCACCGACTCCGGAAGGGCGTCCAGCGCCACGACGGGGCAGACCGGGGACCGTCCGCCGGCCTCGACGACGGACGGGTCCCACGCCACCACGGGCTGCCCCGCGCTGACCCTGTCGCCCTCGGCCGCCAGCAGCTGGAACCCCTTCCCCTTGAGCTGGACCGTGTCGATGCCCAGGTGCACCAGCACGCCCCTGCCGTCGTCCCCCACGATGACGTAGGCATGCGGATGCAGTTTCATAATTTTTCCCGCTATGGGGGCTACGGCCTTGCCGGGCCCCCGCAGCGGGTCGATCGCCGTTCCCGGTCCCACCATGCCCGCGGAGAAGACCGGATCGGGCACGGCGGCCAACCCCACAGCCGCCCCCTCGACCGGGGCGAGAACAGTCGTCATGGTCTCGCCCTTAGCCGATGATGTCCTCGATGTCGCTGGCGATCGTGTCCGCCTCGGGCCCCACGACGACCTGGACCACGTTCCCCGCGGCCATCACGCCGTGCGCCCCCGCCGCCCGCAGGGCGGCCTGGTCGACCTTGGACGCGTCGTGCACCTCGGTGCGCAACCGGGTGATGCAGGGCTCGATCTCGATGATGTTGTCGGCACCGCCGAGACCGGCGATGATCGCATTCACATCCGCCGCCATCCGGTCCTCCCTCGTTCCAACTCCGTGACCAGGCTAAACGAGGCGCCCCGCTCAGTCCGTCTGCGTGACCTTGTTGAGCCCGCGCGGCGAGTCGGGGTCGATGCCGAGGCGCCGGGCCAGCGCTTCGGTGAGGAGCTGACCGGGGATGATCAGGCCCATCGGCGCCACCCATTCGGGCAGGTCGGGGCCGTTCAGCGCGGCCGTGCCGGCCTGCGCGAGCGCGTCGCCGCCGCCGATCGTGTACGCCGCCGCGCCCGCCGCCACGACCCGCTCGGCCAGGGCCACCGTGCCGGACAGCGTGGGGCTGTTCTCGGCGGCCACCAGCAGCGCCGGGGTGTCGGCGTCGACCACGGCGATCGGGCCGTGCAGCAGGTCGGCGTAGGACAGGCCCATGGCGTGCAGGTAGCAGGCCTCCTTGAGCTTGAGCGCGGTCTCCAGGGCCGTGGAGAAGGCCAGCCCGCGTCCGGACACGACCACGCCCGGCTTGTCCAGCAGCCCCTCGACGACCGCGTCCAGGTCGCCCGGCTCGGCGATCAGCTTCTCGACCGCGTCGGGCACCCGCCGCAGGTCCTCGGCGTCCACGTCGGCGCCCAGGCCCAGCGCGAGCACGGCCAGCGCGGCGAGCTGCGTGGTGTAGGTCTTGGTCGCCGGGACGGCCTTCTCCTCGCCGGCCAGCGTGCACAGCGCGACGTCGGCCGCCTGGGCGAGCGGGCTGTCCTCGCCGCCGTTGGTGATGCCGACCGTCTTCGCGCCGCAGTCCTTGGCCCAGGCCAGGGTCTCGACGATCTCCTCCGTACGGCCCGACTGGGAGATCGCGACGGCCAGCACGCCGTCGAGGTCGAGCTTGCGCCGGTAGGTCGTCGCGATGGACGGCGCCGCCAGCGCGCCCATCCGGCCCGCGTGGGACTCGACCAGGTAGCGGCCGTAGACTGCGGCGTTGTCGGAGGTTCCACGCGCGATGAACAGCAGCTGGCGAGTCTGCTCGCCCACCGCCTTCACCTCGCCCACCCTGGGGAGCAGGGCGTCGAGCGTGGCCCGCAGCGCCTCCGGCTGCTCGGCGATCTCACTGCGCATCTTGGTGGTCATCCTGAGCTCATCCCTCGATTCAATACGGTGTCGGACTTGACCGTCTTTCGCGACATGTGGTCTAGTCCGGACTAGACCAGTACGAACCATAGCCCATGGCCACCAAACACGAAATCTGCCCATAGACTGCCGCACCACCAGATCCAGATTTCTGCCGATCGAGGGGAGGATCCGTGGCGCACATCGATCCGGATAGCCCGGTGCCCAAGTACTTCCAGCTTCGCGAGATCCTGCTGGACCTCATTGACAGCGACGAGCTCAGCATCGGCGCGGCCATCCCGTCCGAGCGCGAGCTCTGCCAGCGGTTCGGCCTGTCCAGGATGACCGTACGGCAGGCCGTCGACCACCTGGTCTCCGAGGGCCGCCTGCACCGCGTGCCGGGCAAGGGCACGTTCGTGGCCAGGCCCAAGATCGAGCTGGCGTTGCAGCTCACGTCGTTCACCGACGACATGAGGGCGCGCGGGATGATCCCGGGCTCGCGCGACCTCGACCGCCGCATCGTGCGGGCCAGCGCTCACCTGGCCAAGGAGCTGGGGATCCAGCCGGGTGAGGAAGTGCACTTCATCGAACGCCTGCGTACGGCCGACGGCGAGCCGCTGTCCATCGAACGGGCACACATCCCGGTCAAGCTCGCCCCCGACCTGGCCGACGACGACCTGTCGGACAAATCACTGTACGAGCTGCTGGAGAGCCGCTACGGGCTGGTCATGGACGCCGGCGAGCTCACCATCGACGGCGGCATCGCCGACCCGAGCGACGCCGACCTGCTGAAGCTGCCGCGCGGCGGCGCCGTGCTGCTGCTCCAGCGCAGGTCCTTCTCCGGCGGCGTCTGCGCGGAGCTCGGCGTGTCCACCTACCGCGCTGACCGCTACCAGCTGCGGACCATCCTCGAAATGCCCGTTAGACGGGGCTAGGGCCACTCCGCCGGGCCCGGACGGCCTGCCCGGCGGACACCTGACTCCCACCCCCCGGAGGAACGCCCGGTGAACGAGACCACCGCCGCCGCCCGGCCTTCGCCGTTCGCACGCGTGATGAACGTGCTCCAGCGGCTGGGCCGCTCGCTCATGCTGCCCATCGCGGCCCTGCCCGCGGCCGCGCTGCTCTTCCGGTTCGGACAGCCCGACATGCTGGGCTCCAACGGCCCCGCCCCCGGCGGCCTGGCCGACGTGCCCGGGTTCGCGTGGATGAGCCAGGTCGCCGAGGTGCTGGCCGCGGCCGGGGACGCGCTGTTCCAGAACCTGCCGCTGCTGTTCGCGGTGGGCGTGGCCATCGGCTTCGCCCGCAAGGCCGACGGCACCACGGCGCTGGCGGCCGTCGTCGGCTACCTGGTGTTCGACCGGGTGACCAAGGTGATGTTCTTCGGCTCCGACATCCGCGACACCGTGGCCATCCGCCAGGTCCAGGACCAGGGCATCAAAGAGGTCATCAACTACGGCATGCAGAACCCCACCAAGGTGCTCGGCGGCATCGTGATGGGCCTGGTCACCGCGCTGCTGTGGCAGCGCTTCCACCGCATCAAGCTGCCGCCGTGGCTGGCCTTCTTCGGCGGACGCCGGTTCGTGCCGATCATCACCTCCATCGTCGCGCTGCTCCTCGGCGTGCTGTTCGGCTGGCTCTGGCCGGTCCTCGGCGAGTGGATCCGGCACGCCGGCGAGGCCCTGGCCGCCATCGGCCCGATCGGCACCGGCATCTACGGCCTGATCAACCGCCTGCTCATCCCGCTCGGCCTGCACCACTTCGTGAACTCGGTCGTCTGGTACGTCGTGCCGCAGTGCGAGGTGGGCGGTCACGTGCTGGGCGGCGACTGGAACTGCTACTTCGGCGGCGCCCCGCACTCCGGCCAGTTCATGGCCGGCTTCTTCCCCGTCATGATGTTCGCCCTGCCGGCCGCCGCCCTGGCCATGTGGCGGGCCGCGCCCCCGCACCGCCGGGCCACGGTGGGCGGCATCATGCTCTCGGCCGGGCTGGCCTCGTTCGTCACCGGCATCACCGAGCCGATCGAGTTCGCGTTCATCTTCGTCGCGCCCGCGCTGCTGGTCGCGCACGCCGTCCTGACCGGCCTGGCGATGGCGCTCACCACGCTCATCGGCGGGCAGCTCGGCTTCGGCTTCTCCGCGGGCCTGCTGGACATGCTGCTGAACGTCAGCAAGTCCAACACCCAGAACGTGCCCGGCATCCTGCTGCTCGGCCTGATCTACGGCGTCGTGTACTACGTCGTGTTCACCTTCCTCATCCGCAGGTTCGACATCATGACGCCGGGCCGGGAACCCGAGCCCGACCTCGACTCCGGCGAGACCTAGCGCCCGTTTTCCGCCACGCCCGCCGTGGTAGGAACCTGGCATTCCCCCGCTGACGGACCACCGAGCGGGGGTGAGGACCATGGGCGCGTCGCCCTGGTCGGCCACGTTCGCGGTGTTGCAGCGCATCGGCCGCTCGCTCATGATGCCCATCGCCGTGCTGCCCGCCGCCGGCCTGCTCTTCCGCTTCGGCCAGGACGACCTGCTCGGCAAGGACGGCCTCGGCGGCCTCCTGCCGTGGATGCTGCCCGTCGCCAACGTCCTGGCCGCGGCCGGCGGCGCCCTGTTCGACAACCTGCCCGTCCTGTTCGCGATCGGCGTCGCGATCGGCTTCGCGCGCAAGTCGGACGGCTCCACCGCGCTCGCCGCCCTGGTCGGCTACCTGGTGTTCGACCGCGTCAGCCGCACGCTCTTCTACGACGCGGGCCACGGCGCGGTCTACGACAAGGTCGTCGTCACCACCCCGCAGGGGCCGATGCTCAATCTGGGGGCCCAGAACCCCACCGGCGTGCTCGGCGGCATCGTCATCGGCATCACCGCGGCGCTGCTCTGGCAGCGCTTCTACCGGCTGAAACCGCCCCCGTGGCTGGCCTTCTTCGGCGGCCGCCGCTCGGTCCCGATCATCACCGCCGTCGCCGCCCTGCTGCTCGGCGTCGTGTTCGGGCTGGCCTGGCGGCCGGTGGGCGACTGGCTGTCCGGCGTCGGCGACTGGCTCTCGGCCCACGGCACCACGGGCACCGGCATCTACGGCGTGGCCAACCGGCTGCTGATCCCCGTCGGCCTGCACCACTTCCTCAACACCATCGTCTGGTTCACCCTGCCCGAGTGCCACGCCGGCGTGCACGGCGCCACCCGGGACGCCGCCGGCGACCTGAACTGCTACTTCGCCGGCGAGCAGGGCGCCGGCATCTTCATGACCGGCTTCTTCCCCGTCATGATGTTCGGGCTGCTCGGGGCCGCCATCGCCATGTGGCGGGCGGCCCCGCCGGAACGCCGCAAGTCCGTGGGCGGCATCATGTTGTCGGCGGGGCTGACGGCATTCATCACCGGCATAACCGAGCCGCTGGAATTCGCCTTCATTTTCGTCGCGCCGGTGCTTTTCGTGGTGCACGCCCTGCTGACCGGGCTGTCGATGGCCCTCATGGCGGAATTGGGCGCGCGGCTCGGCTTCACCTTCTCCGGCGGGGCCATAGACATGCTGCTGAACGCCAGCAAATCGAACACCCATCGGCTCGGCCTGATCATCGGCTTCGGGCTGCTGTATTTCGTTCTCTATTATCTGATCTTCGCGTTCCTGATCCGCCGTCTGAACATCCCCACCCCCGGCCACGAACCCCCCGCGACGCCGGCTCCCTAGCCGCCCCCCGCGAACGACGAAGCCCCCGTCCCCCTGCTCGCGCAGGGGGACGGGGGCCCGCTCAGGCTCGCCTCAGCGTGTCAGACGGCGTTCTTCGGGTCGCCGTGGCAGCGCTTGTACTTCTTGCCCGACCCGCAGGGGCAGGGCGCGTTGCGCTCGACGTTCCCGTACGCGGCCCGCTCGGCCGACGTGGTGCGCACCCGCGTGTGCTCGACGTCGCCCTGCTCGCCGGGGGCGGAGTATTCGAGCTCGGCCGGGCGCTGCGGCGCGCGCAGGGCGGTGGAGATGATCGACCGCGTCTCGGTGACCGCGGCGTCCTCCTCCTCGACGATCGGGTTCTCCTGCACCTCGACCTCGAGGTTGAACAGGAAGCCGACGGAGTCCTCCTTGATGCCCTCCAGCATCGCGGAGAACATCTCGAAGCCCTCGCGCTGGTACTCGATCTGCGGGTCCTTCTGCGCGTAGGCCCGCATGCCGATGCCCTCGCGCAGGTAGTCCATCTCGTAGAGGTGCTCGCGCCACTTGCGGTCGAGCACCGACAGGATGACCTGGCGCTCGAAGTTGCGCGTGGCCTCCGCCCCGAGCTGCTCCTCGCGCCTGGCGTACGCCTCCAGGGCGTCGGCCTTGATCTTCTCGGAGATGAACTCGGCGGTCAGCTCCTCGCGGCCGCCGGCCTCCTCGACGAGGTTGTCGATCGTGACCGTGACGGGGTAGAGGTCGCCGAACGCCTTCCACAGCCGGTCGAGGTCCCACTCCTCGGCGAAGCCCTCGGAGGTGGCGCCCGCGACGTAGCCGTCGATCACGTCGCCGATGAAGCCGCGCACCTGCTCGTGCAGGTCGGCGCCCTCCAGCACGCGGCGGCGCTCGGAGTAGATCACCTTGCGCTGCCGGTTCATGACCTCGTCGTACTTCAGAACTTCCTTGCGGATCTCGAAGTTCTGCTGCTCGACCTGGTGCTGGGCGGAGGCGATGGCCTTGGAGACGATGCCCGACTCGATCGGCTGGTCGTCGGGGATGCTCAGCCGGTTCATGATCATCTCGACCCTGGCCGCGTTGAACAGGCGCATGAGGTCGTCGCCGAGCGAGAGGTAGAAACGCGACTCGCCGGGGTCGCCCTGACGGCCGGAACGGCCGCGGAGCTGGTTGTCGATGCGGCGCGACTCGTGGCGCTCGGTGCCCAGCACGTAGAGGCCGCCGAGCTTGGTGACCTCGTCGTGCTCGGCCTTGACGGCCGCCCTGGCCTTCTCCAGCGCCTCGGGGTAGGCCTTCTCGTACTCCTCCGGCGTCTCGACCGGGTCGAGGCCGCGCTGGCGCAGCTCGAGGTCGGCGCGGAACTCGGAGTTGCCGCCGAGCATGATGTCGGTGCCTCGACCGGCCATGTTCGTGGCGACGGTGACGGCGCCCTTGCGGCCCGCCTCGGCGACGATCGCCGCCTCACGCGCGTGGTTCTTGGCGTTGAGCACCTCGTGCGCCACGCCCCGGCGCTTGAGCGCCTTGGACAGCCGCTCGGACTTCTCCACCGAGGTGGTGCCGACGAGGACCGGCTGCCCGGCCTCGTGACGCTCCTTGATGTCCTCGACCACCGCGTTGAACTTGGCGTCCTCGGTCTTGTAGACCACGTCGGGCTGGTCCTTGCGGACCATCGGCCGGTTGGTCGGGATCGGGACGACGCCCAGCTTGTACGTCTGGTGGAACTCGTTGGCCTCGGTGACCGCCGTACCGGTCATGCCGGACAGCTTGGTGTAGAGGCGGAAGTAGTTCTGGAGGGTGACCGTGGCGAGAGTCTGGTTCTCGTCCTTGATCTTCACGCCCTCTTTGGCCTCGATGGCCTGGTGCATACCCTCGTTGTAGCGCCGGCCGTGCAGCACGCGGCCGGTGAACTCGTCGACGATGAGCACCTCGCCGTCGGCGACGATGTAGTCCTTGTCCTTCTTGAACAGCTCTTTCGCCTTGAGCGCGTTGTTCAGGAAGCCGACCAGGTGGGTGTGCTCGGGCTTGTAGAGGTTGTCGATGCCGAGCCAGTCCTCGACCTTCTCGACGCCGGCCTCCAGGACGCCGACCGTGCGCTTCTTCTCGTCGACGATGTAGTCGCCGGTGCTCTCCTCGCCCGGGTTCTTCGCCTCGACGCCCTTGCGCAGCCGGGGAACGATCTTGGCGAACTCGCTGTACCACTTGCCCGACTGCTCGCCGGGGCCGGAGATGATCAGCGGCGTGCGGGCCTCGTCGATGAGGATCGAGTCGACCTCGTCGACGATGGCGTAGTGGTGGCCGCGCTGGACGCACTCCTCCAGCGACCACGCCATGTTGTCGCGGAGGTAGTCGAAGCCGAACTCGTTGTTGGTGCCGTACGTGATGTCCGCTTGGTACTGCTTGCGCCGCTCGTCCGGCGCCTGGCCGGAGAGGATCATGCCGACTTCCATGCCCAGGAACCGGTAGACGCGGCCCATGTTCTCGGCGCCGACCTTGACCAGGTAGTCGTTGACGGTGATGACGTGGACGCCGTTGCCCGCCAGCGCGTTGAGATAAGCCGGCAGCGTACAGGTCAGGGTCTTGCCCTCACCCGTCTTCATTTCGGAGATGTTGCCCATGTGCAGGTTGGCCCCGCCCATGATCTGCACGTCGAAGTGCCGCTGGCCGAGCACGCGGCGGGCCGCCTCGCGCACGGTCGCGAACGCCTCGGGAAGCAGATCGTCGAGGCTCTCGCCGTCGGCGTAGCGCTGCTTGAACTCGTCGGTCAGCGCGCGCAACTCCGCGTCGGACAGGCTCGTGAAGTCGTCCTCGATGGAGTTGACCTGATCGGCGATCCGCTTGAGCTTGCGCAGAGTCTTGCCTTCGCCGGCACGTAGGATCTTGTCGAGAATGGCTGCCACTTTATGTAAAGCTCCTCGCAGGTCTACCCCGGCGGCGCCGCCAGGAGGAGAGGCCGAGACAAACTTCCCCGGTTGCCATCGTAGGCGGTTCCGCAACCAGACACAGCCACCGTGACGACGAGGGCGCCGGACACGTCTGGGAGAATGGGGCCAAGGCAGAGGGTATGCCGGTTGAGCGCCGGTTCGCACCAATAGCGGGATATCCGGCAAAGGAAGGATTAGTCATGGTTGAGGGGAAGAAGTCCGAGCACACGGAGAATCTCGGCAGCCACGGCGGGCGCGCCTCCTCGTGGCTGGCCGTGACTGTCATGGTGGTGGGCACCATCGTGGCCGGCTTCGGGCTGACTGCCGACAACTGGACGCTGGTCTGGGTCGGCGCCGGCATGTTCGTCGTCGGCGGCATCCTCGCCCTCGTCTTCGACATCTTCACGGACGTGGTGATCGACGCGCCGCGCGTCGGCATGCGCGCCGAAGACCACCGCTGACCCACCCGGCACACGGCGGGCCCCGACGGACCGGGCGCCCGCCGTTCCCATGCCCGGCCCCCTCCCGGACTCTTTGTTCTCGGCATCCACTTCCCCAACCCCGGTACATCGGCGTGTCGCCCCTCGCCCGGCCGGCCCTCCCGGTCCGGGGCGGTCCGGGGCGGACCGGGGGCGGACCGGGGGCGGGCCGATTCTGTCGGTGGGCGCCGCTAAATTCCTCCCATGGATAGCCCTACCGTCCCCCAAAGCCACCCGGGGTTCGCCGCATGACGAACGTGACCGACCTGACCGCCGACGAGGCGCGCCGGGTCATCCTGCGCGCCCAGGGGCTCGTCGGCGCCGACGCGCGCAAGGGCGGGGTGCGCGGCATGCTGCGCCGGCTCGGCGCCGTGCAGCTCGACACGATCTCCGTGCTGGCCCGCTCCCACGAGCTGGTCGCCTACGCGCGCCTGGGCGCGGTGGGCAGGCCCGCGGTCGAGCGCGCCTACTGGCACGATCCCGCCCAGAGCTTCGAGTACTGGTGTCACGCCGCCTGCATCCTGCCCATCGAGCACTGGCCGCTCTACGCCTTCCGGCGCCGCGCCTACCGCGACCGGCGCTACCGCTGGCACGAGGTGCCCGACAGCGTCGACAAGCTGTTGCAGCAGGTGCGCGACTCCGGCCCGCTCACCACGTCCGACGTCGGCGGCGCCAAGAACGGCGGCCCGTGGTGGGACTGGTCCGACTCCAAGATCGGGCTGGAGTGGCTGCTCGACATCGGTGAGATCACCTGCGTGCGCCGCGTCGGATGGCGTCGCGTCTACGACCTGACCGAGCGCGTCGTGCCCGCCGACCTGCTGGCCGACGACCTGCCCGACGAGGAGTGCGTCGTCCTGCTGGCCGCCATCGCGGGCCGGTCTCTCGGGGTGGCCAACCGCACCGACCTGCTCGACTTCCTGCGGCTCAAGGGCAAGTACGCGGCGATGCTCGACCAGGCGCTGCTCAGCGGCGCCGCCGGGCTGGTGCCGGTCAAGGTGGCGGGCTGGCCGGCCAAGAAGGGCCAGGCCAACGCGTGGGCCGATCCGCAGGCGCTGGAGTCCGAGCCGCGCGGCCGCCACCGCACGACGCTGCTGTCGCCGTTCGACTCCCTGATCTGGCACCGCGGCCGCACCGAGCGCGTCTTCGGCTTCAAGTACCAGCTTGAGCTCTACGTGCCCAAGGAGAAGCGCGTCCACGGCTACTTCACGATGCCGGTGCTGGCCGGGGGCCGCCTGATCGGCCGGGTCGACCCGGCTCGCGAGGGCACCACGCTGGTCGCCCGTCAGGTGCACCTGGAGCCCGGCCTGTCCCCGGCCAAGTGGGCCGACGCCCTGCGCGACGCCCTGTGGTCGGCCGCCGACTGGGTGGGCTGCGACGCCGTCCGCGTCGAACGCACCGACCCTCCGGAGCTCGCCCAGCTCCTGACCGGGCCCCGGCCGTAGCTCGGGCCGGGCGGCGGGCCGGCGTCACGGCCGCGCCCGCCGCGCCCGCCACGGCCGGAGAAGGGAACCGGGGACGAGCGACGGCGATCGCGCCGGGTCACCGTCCCCGGGGAACGGGTTCGGGGGCGCGGCCGGCGGCCTTCGCACGGGCCCGCGCCAGGGTCATGTGATCTCCAGCATGCGTTCGCGCACCGCGTAGACCACCGCTTCCATCCGCGAGTGCAGCTGGAGCTTGTCGAGGATGTTGCGGACGTGGTTCTTCACGGTGTTCTCGGAGATGAACAGCTGCTTGGCGATCTCGCGGTTGTTCATGCCCTTGGCGACCAGGCGCAGGACCTCCATCTCGCGGTCGGTCAGCCGGGGCACGGGCAGCTGCGGCGGGCGTTCGGCCTCCTTGCGGCTCATGTTCGCGAACTCGCTGATGAGCTTGGCGGCCATCGCCGGGTTGATTAAGGACTGGCCCTCGTGCACGCCCCGCACCGCGGCGGGCACGTCGTTGATCTGCACGTCCTTCAGCAGGTAGCCGGTGGCGCCGGCCTTGATGGCCTCGAAGAGGTCCTCCTCCTCGTCGCTCACCGTCAGCATGATGATGCGGGTGCTCGGGACGGAGGCCCTGATGCTCTTGGTCGCCTCGATCCCGTCCTGCCGGGGCATGCGCACGTCCATCAGCGCGACGTCGGGCATGAGGCGGTCGGCCAGTTCGACCGCCTCCTGCCCGTCGCTCGCCTCACCGACCACCTCGATGTCGGGCTCCGCGGCCAGCGTCAACGCCAGGCTTCGCCGGATCAGCTCGTGATCGTCAACGATCAGCACGCGGATCGGCTCGCTGTCTGCCGTGCGGACCTCGCCGGACTCGGTCACGAGCCCTCCTCGGTCCGGCTCGCGCCTGCCTTGCTCACGGGGAACCTGCTCATCGGACGGCCGCTCCGCTGTCACGCCCGGTCGGGGCCGTAGCGGCGGTCCGCGTGGCGGTTGTCCCGTCAGTACCCTCGCTTCGCTCGCTCATCTGAACCTGACTGAGCTCGCTCACGTCTCCTCCTCGTCGGGGGGCCAGAGCCGTCGGACCGCCATGATGGCACGTATGGCACGGTCCTCGGGTGGTCGAGAAGATCTTCCGGTGTGCGATCAGGGCTCTATGAGCCGCAACACGCCGTAGTTGTACCCGCGCCGGTTGTAGACCACGCTCGGCAGGCCGCTCTCCTTGTCACGGAACAGGTAGAAGTCGTGCCCGACCAGTTCCATCTCGAGCATGGCCTGGTCGATGGTCATGGGTTCCGCCTTGTGGAACTTCTCCCGCACGACGAGCGGGCCGTCGCCGTCCATCTCGATCGGGACGATGTCGTCGTCGATCTTGTCCTCCTGCACCGGCAGGTCCTCGTAGGACTCGGCCGGCTCGGGGACGGGCTTGGCTCCCCGGGACGGCGGGCCGGCGACGTCAGGGAGCGTCGCGGTGAGCTCCGCCACCGAGGGCGGGCAGTGGTTGCCGTGATGGACCTTGCGCCGGTCGGCCAGCCTGCGCAGGCGGCCTTCCAGCTTGTCGAGGGCTATGTCGAGGGCTACGAACCGGTCGTCGGCCGAGGCTTCGGCGCGGATGGCCGGGCCTTTCGAATGGATGGTGAGTTCGACGCGCTCGCGCTGGTCGGCGAGGCGAGGGTTGCGTTCTTTGGACACCTCCACATCGACTCGGATGAGTTTGTTGTCCAGACGTTCGATCCTGGCCAGCTTGGTCGTCACCTGGTCTCGGAACCGGTCACTCACTCCTGTGTGCCGACCCTTGACGATGATGTCCATGCAACAGCCCCCCTTCGTCTAACGACTGAGCAAGAGCGCCCGACGATGTGCGTACCGGACGGGGTTTCCTGTCCGCCTCTCTGTCACCGCTACCCTCTTCCGCCACGACGTCACCGGGATCTCGGGTGGCACCCGTCCGGCCGACCTGGTCTTCGACCCCACATTCGCCTGCTGAGGATTTCGCAGCTCTGTTGCCACTACTGCCCTTCTCTTCTGACGAGGGACATCTGGACCCTCGGGAAGGCAGGACTTACCCCTAAGCCGCACCGTGATCGGTCGACAAAGAGTCGCCTTACGTGGACCGTTTTGCCTGCGGCTGGCCTCGGCTAGCAGAGCCGGGGACACCGGCTCTGCGCAACCACGGACCCGGACGGGTGCCATGTCAGAACGCTATCCGCATCCTGGGCGAATGTCAGCCGGAGGCTCGGCCGAAGGATCACTTTCCGTGATTTTCCCGGAGTTCCGGACGCCCGAATGACCCCGGCGCCACCGCACGCCAACCCCTGCGGCCACGCGTGTTCCGGTCTCCCGACCTGTGCTGCCTCTTGTTCCCAGGAAGAGACAGCCCCCCTTCAAGACGTCCCCAAGAATTGGATCTTTCTTTACCGACAGTGATGCCGAGCGTTTCAAGATCTTCGGCGTGTCGCGGCGACGGTGGCCGCCATCGGCACCCGCAGGCCGGCGGCGCGCAGTGCTCGCGCGGCTTCGGTGAGCGAGGCGCCGGTGGTCACGACGTCGTCCAGCAGCAGCGCAGACGGCGCTGGAGGGCCTTTCGCGCGCCGGGCCACACAGAGGGACCCGGCGAGGTTCGCGGCGCGCTGCGTGGAGCTCAGGCCCGCCTGGTCGGCCACCCGGCGAGCCTGCCGCAGCGCCGGCCACGGCTCGGCCCGCACGCCGGACGCGACCAGATGACGGGCGACGAGCACCGCCACCCGGCCCATGGGATCGTGCCCGCGGACCCGCAGCGCCCTCCTCGCGCTCGGCACCGGCACGACGGCGAACGGCCCCCGCGCCCACCCCGCCCCGGCCCCGGCCGCCGTCCCGGCCTCAGCTCGGGCCTCAGCTCCGGCCCCTGCGCCCAGCGCCGTGAGCACGGTGAACGCCAGCACCTGCGCCAGCACGCCGGCCAGCCCCACCGCCCCCCGCTCCTTGTACGCCAGGATCGCCGCGCGGGCCGCGCCCTCGTACGACGTGGCCGACCAGCACTCCGGCAGGCCGGGCGGGCCCGGCTCGGGCCCGCGCCTGGCGGGCGCGACCGCCATCCCGGCCGCGCACCCGGCGCAACACCGCGCCCCGGCACGCCCGCAGCCCACGCAGGACTGCGGCAGGAACACATCAAGCACACCCGCCAACACGCCCCCCAGCATGCCCGCCACCACCGACAGTTCCACCGGTTCAGATCAGGAGGGAGACGGCGCGGGCTACGCGCCCCTCTGTCGGAGCGGGGGACCGCCCCGGGAACGCCCCCAGCCCAGAAGAAAAACGGGGACATCCCCTCAGTCCGGGTGGAGGACCGTTCCCAGGACACTCCTCCAGGCGGAGGCGGTGCCCCCGACCGGGTCAGCCCAGGGGGAAGAACGGGTTCTTGGCGTTGGGTTCGATCTTGCTGGTCCAGCCCTGGCGGTCCTGGTTGAGCTCGATGATCTTGGGACCCTTCTCGGTGCTCGCCTCCGCGAGCACCCGCCCGTTCAGCGCCGTCACCCCCGCCAGCCGGTCCTTCAGCGGGATCCCGATGGTCTCGCCGTCGCCGATGTCGATCTCGTTCAGGATCTGCCCGGCCTTGCTCTGGATGAGGACGAGCAGGTGCTCGTCGTCCTCCCAGGCGATGTCCTCGATCTTGTACTCGACCTCCGTCGAGGTCAGCGTCTGGAGGTTGCCGAGCATGGGCCCGTTGAGCCCCTCGCTCAGCGCCCCGAGCTGCACGGTGTTCTTGCCGGTGCGCAGGGCCACCCGCACGCCGTCCCTGGCGATCCGGAACGCGGTGACGTCGAGGCCGTCGAGCCCGGGGGCGGAGACGCGCTCGGGGCCGCGCCCGCCGTTGGGGTCGTACCGCAGGACCACCTTGTTGTGCTGGTCGAACGTCCACAGGGAGCCGTCGCGGCGCCAGGTGGGGTCGGTGAGGTCGGCGCCCTCGATGACCTGCTGCCAGCGGCCCTCGGGGGTGAGCCCGGCGATCGAGATGCCGGTGGAGGTGCGCGCCGCGACGATCGCGCCGGTCTGCTGCGTGGACAGCGCGAACGCCCTGAAGTCGGTGTTCCCCTCCCCCGCCGGCCCGGACACGGCGACGCCAGCCCCGTCGTCGCTCATGACGTGCACGGACCCCTTGCTGGTGTAGTACGGCGTGAAGCCGCCGTTGTCCAGCCAGTGGCCGTCCAGGTTGGGCGGCTCGGTCCAGTACTGCTCGCCGTCGAGCTGCACCTCGATGGTGCGGCTGTTGGCGACCTTGTTGGTGGTCAGGCTGTACTTGAGCTGCGCCACCAGGGCGGCCTTCTCGGCCAGGTCGAGCGGCAGGAGCGGGCCCGAGAAGTTGATCAGGACGCGGTCGTCGCCGGTGCCGACCGACTCGACCTTCGTGCCCTCGGGGAAGACGGTGCCCACGGCGCCGCGCAGCGCGCTGCTCGGCCCCTTGAGCAGCCGCTTGACGATGGTCTGGGCGAAGGTCTCGGTCGGCTTGAGCCGCAGGCACACCCGGTCGACGACCAGGCGCTCGCGGGCGCTGTTGAGGTAGTACAGGTTGGTCAGCCGGTACGCCCGCGCCACGTCGGACTTGGTGAGCAGCAGCCCGTCCGGCAGGTCGTCGACCCGGTAGACGCCCCGGGCGTCCTTCTTCAGCACGAACAGCCGCTCGGGCGCGTTCCCCGACAGCGGCACGTACGCGTCGTCGGGGTCGATGCGGGCGACCTGCTTGCCCTTGAGCCCGTACGTCTCCGCCTCGTCGCCCTCCCCCGGGTACTCCACCTGGAACGCGTCCTCGATCACCGTCACCGGCCCGGACGGCTTCCACTTGGCCTGGGCCTTGGGTGTCAGGTACCTGGCCAGCACGGCGGGGTCGTCGGGGTAGGCCGCCATGGCCGCCTGGAGCCCCCTGATGAGGTGGTCGGGGTCCCAGTCGTCGCGCGGCGGGACGGCGATCATGCGCTGGAACGGCTTGTTCAGCGGGTCGCCGCCCCCGGTGTCGCTCACCGTGTACGGCCCGCTCACCGGGATCACGGTGCACCCCGAGCCCGCGCAGGCCACGGCCGCGGCGAGGGCGACCGCGGCGCCCACCCGTCTAGTCCTCCTCATGGCCGCCTCCGTCCCCCGAGGCCGGGAGCAGCACCGGCGTCATGTGGCTGCGCCAGGTGCGCCGCATCTCGATCTCGGGCGGCACCAGCGACAGCGGCGAGCCCTTCAGGTCGGCGCCGGCCAGCCTGGGCAGCGTGAGGCGGAACTGCGAGCCCTCGCCCGGCTGCCCCCACGCCTGCAGCCAGCCGCCGTGCAGCGTGGCGTCCTCGCGGGAGATGGCCAGGCCGAGCCCGGTGCCGCCGATGGTCCTGGCCCTGGACGGGTCGGCCCGCCAGAACCGGTCGAACACCATCGTCTCCTCGCCCGGCTTGAGCCCGATCCCGTGGTCGCGGACGGCGACGGCGACGGCGTCCCGGTCGGCCCCCACGGTCACCACGATCTCCCGGCCCTCGCCGTGCTCGATGGCGTTGAACAGCAGGTTGCGCAGGATGCGCTCGACGCGGCGGTTGTCGACCTCGACCATGCACGGCTCGTGCGGCAGGCGGATGTCGAAGCGGGTGGAGTGGCGCTCGGCCAGCGCCTCGGAGTCGGCGATGGCCCGGTGGACGACGTCACGCATGTCCACCGAGTCGACGTCGAGCGTGGCGGCGCCGGCGTCGTAGCGGCTGATCTCCAGCAGGTCGGCCAGCATCGACTCGAACCGTTCGAGCTGGGCCTGCATCAGCTCGGCCGAGCGGGCGGCCATGGGGTCGAAGTCCTCGCGGGCGTCGTACAGCAGGTCGGCGGCCATGCGGACGGTGGTCAGCGGCGTGCGCAGCTCGTGGGAGACGTCGGAGACGAACTGGCGCTGGACCTGCGACAGCTCCTCAAGCTGGTGGATCTTGAGCGCCAGGTTGGCGGCCATCTCGTTGAACGAGTTCGCCAGGCGGGCCAGGTCGTCCTCGCCGCGCACCTTGAGGCGTTCGTCCAGTTTGCCGGCGGCCAGGCGCTCGGCGGCCTGGCGGGCCAGCCGCACGGGCGTGACGACCTGCCGGGCGACCAGGTAGGCGATGGCGGCCAGCAGCAGCACGAGCCCGAGCCCCACCACGACGATGGCCAGCCGGACGTTGGACAGCAGCTCCTCTTCCTCGCTGAACGGGAAGAAGTGGTAGACCTGGTAGTCCTCGCCGGTCGTGGGCTCGTGCACGACGCCGCCGACCACGAACGTCAGCGTGGCCTGGCTCTGCCCGGCGAACCTGATCGACTCGATCTGGGCCTCGGTCTTGCCGTACTCGGCCCGGTTCATGTACTTCTGCAGGCGCTGCCGGAGCGAGGCGGGCACGTCGGCCTGCACCACCCGGCCCGAGGCCCGCGACATGCCGGGCTTGGCCTCGTTGAGTATGAGAACGTCGTAGCGCTTCTTGGAGCCGTCCTCGCCCGAGCCGGTGACGGTGTCCATGACCTCGTCGAGCGGGTTGACCTTCTGGTCGGTGTCGGGGGCCTTGGCGCCGTCGTCGGAGGGCGGGATCAGCGCGTCGGCGATCTGCAGGCGGTCGGCGTACGCCTCGTTGAGCGACGACTGCTGGCTGCTCGCGACCACGGACCGGTTGATCTCGTCGGACAGGAACGTGCCGAGCACGACCACGACGGTCACGGAGATCACCAGTGTGCTGGTGACCACCTGGAGCTGGAGCGAGCGCCGCCACACGCTGCGCACCCGGCCCGCCGCACGGCGCACCCTCCGGCGGACGCCGCCGAGAATCTGGCGGATCGTCCGTCGGCGGGCTTTTCTGGTCGGGGGCATGGCGGGGCAGGGGAAGGCTAGGCGGGGCCGGCTTTGTAGCCCACGCCGCGGACCGTCACGACGATCTCGGGGTGCTCGGGGTCCTTCTCGATCTTGGCGCGGAGTCGCTGCACGTGCACGTTCACCAGCCGGGTGTCGGCGGCGTGCCGGTAGCCCCAGACCTGCTCCAGCAGGACCTCGCGGGTGAAGACCTGGCGCGGCTTGCGGGCCAGGGCGACGAGCAGGTCGAACTCCAGGGGCGTGAGGTTGATCGTCTCCTCGCCGCGCTTGACCGAGTGGCCGGCCACGTCGATGGTGATGTCGCCGATCTGCAGGATCTCGGGCGTCGGCTCGTCGGTGCGGCGCAGCCGCGCCCGCACCCGCGCCACGAGCTCCTTGGGCTTGAACGGCTTGACGATGTAGTCGTCGGCGCCGGACTCCAGCCCGAGCACGACGTCGATCGTGTCGCTCTTGGCGGTGAGCATCACGATCGGCACCCCCGACTCCGCCCTGATCCGGCGCGCCACGTCGATGCCGTCGGCGCCCGGCAGCATCAGGTCGAGCAGGACAAGGTCCGGGCGTGTATCCCGGAACGCGTCGAGGGCCTTGTCGCCGTCGGAGACGAAGGACGGCTCGAAGCCTTCTCCGCGCAACACGATGCCGAGCATCTCGGCGAGAGCGGCGTCGTCGTCGACGACCAGCACGCGACCTTTCATGGCCCCTCATTCGTTCTACGCATTGTGGGACATACCCGCACGATCGCTGAAGGTTACCCTTGGTCGGCCCATGTGTGGGACATGAGCCCTACGAAAGGCGAATTTTAGGTTCCCCCGGCAACCACAAACCCAGTCTGCGGTAACGGAGCGACTTTCGGCCATCCCCGGCTGCCTTCCTTGCCCCGTTTCGCCGATAAATGAGGGCAAGATGAGCCGGCGAATCACCTCGGTGACACCAGCCACCCGCCCAGCGTGCCAGGATTGGGATATGTCAGACGGTCACGGACGCACGCCCGAGACGCCCCCAGGCTGGTCTGCCGAACAGCCCCCGCCCTACAGCGCCCCGCAGGCTTCACCGTGGACCGCGCCGGGATCGCCCACGCAGACGCCGTACGGCCAACCGTACGAGCCGCAGGGCGAAGCCCCCCAGCCGCCGCCCTACGGCCCGCCGGGGCCTCAGCCACCCTACCCCCAGCCGGGCCACCCGCAGTCCGGTCCTCCGCAACCGGGCCACCCCCAGGGCGGCTACCAGCAGGGCGGCTACCAGCAGCCCGGCTACGGCTACGGCTACATGCCGCCGCCCGCGCTGCGGCCCGGCATCATCCCGCTGCGGCCGCTGGGGCTCGGCGACATCCTCGACGGCACGATCAAGCTGATCAGGTCCAACCCCAAGGCCGTGCTCGGCCTGTCCGCCGTCGCCGCCCTGCTCGGCGCGGTGCCGCTGGCCGTGGGGCAGGCGGTCATGCTCACCTCGATGGGCGACGTCTTCGACGACCCGCAGGCCGCCTCCTCCGCCGGTCTCGACAGCTTCTACGGCGTCGTCGCCCAGTACGGCGGCATGCTGGTCTCGTACGCGATCCAGTTCGTCGTGGTCACGGTGCTGACCGGCGTGCTGACGCGCATCCTCGGCCGGGCCGTCTTCGGCGGCAACATCACCGCCGCCGAGGCCTGGCACCTCAGCAAGGGCCGGCTTCCGGCGCTGTTCGGGGTCGTCGGGCTGATGGCCGTCATGATGGTCGTGCCCCTGATCGTCCTCACGCTGGTCGTGGTGGCGCTGGCGATGAACGTCTCCTCCTCCTCCGAGGGGGTCGGGCTGACCCTCGGCGTGTTGGTGCTGTTCGTCCTGCTGTTCATCCCCTACTACCTGTTCATCACCACGCGCTTCGCGTTCGCCGCGCCCGCCGTGGTGCTGGAGGGCAGAGGGCCGATCGACGCGATGCGGCGCTCGTGGCACCTGGTGACCGGTGACTTCTGGCGGGTGCTCGGCATCCTGCTGCTGACGTCGCTGCTGGTCGGCCTGGTGTCGGGGGTGCTGTCGGTGCCGTTCTCGTTCGGCGGGACGCTGATCGGCATGCTCGGCGGCGGTTCGCCGGGGTCGGCCGTGGTCGCGGCGGTGTTCATCGCCGCCGGCGCCACGCTGAGCTCGATGTTCGCCTATCCCTTCCAGGCCGGCGTCTCCGGCCTGCTCTACGCCGACCGGCGCATGCGCGGCGAGGCGTTCGACCTCGTGCTGCAGACGGCGGCGATCGAGCAGCAGCGCCAGGGTTGGGTGCACGCCTCGGCCGACGACCTCTGGCACCCGTCCAACTCAGCCAGGTCGTGAGCCCGGTCGGCCGGGAGGAGGCGGCGCGCAAGGCGGCCGAGGAGCTCCTCAAGCCCGGATACGAGAAGGAATCCCTGTTCGACCAGCTCTACCGGCGTTTCATGCAGTTCATCGGCGACCTGACCGACGCCGTGACGGGCGGCGGCCCGGCGGGCGGGATCATCGCCGCGGTCGTGATCACGGTCATCATCCTGGGCGTGATCCTGCTGGTCGCCTGGCGGCTGCGCAGGACCGCCCGCAGGAACGCCATGGCCGCCGGCGGCCTCTACGGCGAGCGCGTGCTCAACGCCGCCGAGCACCGCAGCGCCGCCGAACGCCTGGCCGCCGAGGGCGACTGGACGCAGGCCATCCGCGAACGCCTCCGCGCCATCGCCCGCGACCTGGAGGAACGCGCCCTGGTGGACGGCATGCCGGGCCGCACGGCCGACGAGCTGGCCGCCGAGGCGGGCAGGGCGCTGCCCGGCTTCGCCGCCGAGCTGGCCGCCGCCGCGCGCTCGTTCGACGACGTCAGCTACGGCGGCGTGCCCGGCACGCAGGCCGCGTACCAGGCGATGAGCGACCTGGACGAGCGGCTGCGCCAGGCGCGGCCCGTCCCGCTCGCCGTGGGAGGCGGCCCGTCGTGAGCATCTGGAACTCCGAACCGGCCGCGCCAGGCAGCGCGCCGAACACGGACACCGCGCCAGGGGCCACCTCCGCGCCGGGCGCGGGCACCGCCACGGTGACCACTTCCGCGCCGGGGGCCGCCGGGCCCTCCGCCGCCACCTCCCCCACCGCCCGCTCCACCTGGCGGGCGAGTCGCATGATCGTCCTGCTCGGCCTGGTCGTCGTCCTGGTCGCGGCGGCCGCGGTGTTGTTCGGCCCGCAGCGTGGCCCGTCGCGTTTTCTCGACCCCGCCGACACCTCGCTGGCCGGGTCGAAGGCGCTGGCGGAGCTGCTGCGGGCGCGGGGCGTCCAGGTCGACCGGGTCGACTCGGTCGAGGCGGCCGCCGCCAAGGCCGCGGGCGGCGGCCGGCTGCTGCTGGTCACCGACCTGACCTACCTCGACGAGCACCGGCTCGCCGAGATCCCCGGCGACCGGCTGATCGTCGGCGACCTGCCCGGCCTCGCCGTCCTGGCCCCCGGGACGAGCACCGAGCGCGAGCCGTCGCGGGTGCGCTCCCGCGAGCCCGGGTGCGCTCTGCCCGCCGCCACGCGGGCCGGCAGCGCGTACGTCGGCGGCCTGGTGCTGACCGGCCCGCCCGGCGCCGCCTCCTGCTACCCGGCGGGCGAGGGCTACTCCCTGGTCAGCTACCGCACCGCCGACGGCGCCACCACCACGGTCGTCGGCGACGGCGAGTTCATGACCAACCTGCGCCTGCCCGAGGACGGCAACGCGGCCCTCGCGCTCAACCTCGTCGGCACCGGCAGGCCCGTCACCTGGCTGGTCCGCCCGGACAGTCCGCCCCCGCTCGACCTGCCCGGCTCCGAGGGCAAGTCGATGTACGAGCTGATGCCCCCGAGCGTGCCGTGGGCGATCCTGATGACCTGCCTGACCGTGGCGCTCGTCGCGTTCTGGCGGGGACGCCGTCTCGGGCCGGTGGTGACCGAGAAGCTGCCCGTCGTCGTGCGGGCCGCCGAGACGGTCGAGGGCCGCGGCAGGCTCTACCGCGCCAGGAGGGCCAGGCAGCGGGCCGCCGATTCGCTGCGCGCCGGCACGGTCGACCGGCTCACGCCCCGCCTGGGCCTGGCCCAGGGCGCCGGGCCGCACGAGCTGGTCGCGGCCCTGGCGGCGCGGATCGCCGACGACCCGCAGGTGGTCGGCGCCGCACTGTACGGCCCGGCGCCGGCCGACGACGCCGGGCTCGTCGCGCTGGCCGGGTACTTGGACTCCATCGAAAGGCAGGTCAGTGAACTCTGAGGAGACTTTCCGCGTGGCCCCCTCGGGCGAGGCGGCCAGGGAGGCGCTCGGCGCGCTGCGGGCCGAGGTGTCCAAGGCCGTGGTCGGCCAGGACGCCGTGGTCACCGGGCTCGTCATCGCCCTGCTGTGCCGGGGGCACGTGCTGCTCGAAGGCGTGCCGGGCGTGGCCAAGACGTTGATGGTGCGCACTCTCTCAGCGGCCCTGTCGCTCGACTTCAAGCGCGTGCAGTTCACGCCCGACCTGATGCCGGGCGACGTGACCGGCTCGCTGATCTACGACGCGAAGAGCAGCGAGTTCGAGTTCAGGGAGGGGCCGGTCTTCACGAACCTGCTGCTCGCCGACGAGATCAACCGCACCCCGCCCAAGACGCAGGCAGCGCTGCTGGAGGCGATGGAGGAGCGGCAGGTGAGCGTGGAGGGCGCGGCCCGTCCGCTGCCCGACCCGTTCGTGGTCTGCGCGACCCAGAACCCGGTCGAGTACGAGGGCACCTACCAGCTCCCCGAGGCCCAGCTCGACCGGTTCCTGCTCAAGCTGACCGTGCCGCTGCCGCCGCGCGAGCACGAGATCTCGGTGCTCGAACGGCACGCGCGCGGCTTCGACCCGCGCGACCTGTCCGACGTCAAGGCCGTGGCCACGGCCGAGGACCTGGCGGCCGGCCGCGCGGCGGTCTCGCAGGTGCACGTGGCCCCCGAGGTGCTCGGCTACATCGTCGACGTGGCCCGCGCGACCAGGAACTCGGCGTCGCTGCAGCTCGGCGTCTCGCCCCGTGGCGCGACGGCGCTGCTGGCGGCCTCCAGGGCGTGGGCGTGGCTGTCCGGGCGCCCCTACGTGACGCCCGACGACGTGAAGGCGCTGGCCAGGCCGGCGCTGCGGCACCGCGTCCAGCTGCGGCCCGAGGCCGAGCTGGAGGGCGCGACCGCCGACGGCCTGCTCGACGGCATCCTGGCCTCGGTCCCGGTCCCGCGCTGATGGCCCGCTCCGACGCACGCGAGAGGTCCGCGGCGGGCTCGGCCGGGAGGCGCCGATGGCTCTGACGGGACGCGCCGGGCTGCTCGCCGCGGCCGGGATCGTGGTCGTGCTGCTCGCGCCGCAGCCCGGCGCCGCGCTGGCCGGGGTCTGCCTGCTGCTGGCCGCCGCGATCATCGTGGACCTGGTGTTCGCGGGCGCCGTGCGGCCCCTGCGGTTCCACCGTTCCGGCGACACGCTCGTACGGCTGGGGCAGACGGCCACGGTCGAGCTGGTCGTGGAGAACCCGGGCCGCCGCCGGGTGCGCGGCCGGATCAGGGACGCCTGGCCGCCCTCGGCCGGGGCGGTCCCCCGGGTCGCCGAGCTCGACGTGCCGGGCGGCGAGCGGCGCAGGATCGTGGTCACGCTCAACCCGACCAGGCGCGGGGACCGCTCGTCGGTGGCGGTGACCGTGCGCTCGGTCGGGCCGCTCGGGCTGGCCGCCCGTCAGGGCAGCCACCGTTCGCCCTGGTCGGTACGGGTGCTGCCGCCGTTCCTGTCGCGCAAGCACCTGCCGTCCAGGCTGGCGCGGCTGCGCGAGCTCGACGGCCGGCATCCGGCGCTGGTGCGCGGGCAGGGCACCGAGTTCGACTCGCTGCGCGAGTACGTGGTGGGCGACGACGTGCGGTCGATCGACTGGCGGGCCACGGCGCGCCGCAACGACGTCGTCGTGCGCACCTGGCGGCCGGAGCGCGACCGGCGCGTGCTGATCGTGCTCGACACCGGCCGCACGTCGGCGGGCCGGGTGGGCGACGCGCCGGTGCCGCTGTCCGGGGCCGCCGCGCAGGGGCCGGGGCTGCTGGTGCGTCCCGACCCGCGGCCCGCACCCGGCTGGCCGCGGCTCGACTGGTCGATGGACGCGGCGCTGCTGCTGGCCGCGCTCGCCGCCAGAGCGGGCGACCAGGTCGACTTCCTGGCCTACGACCGGGCGGTGCGCGCGTGGGTGAGCGGCGCGTCCCGTACCGAGCTGCTGTCGTCGCTGGTCAACGTGATGGCGCCGATCGAGGCCGAGCTGGTCGAGGCCGACGGGCAGGGCATGGTGGCCGCCGTCCTGTCCCGGGCCAAGCGGCGCTGCCTGGTCGTGCTGCTCACCGACCTGAACGCGGCGGCGCTCGACGAGGGCCTGATGCCGGTGTTGTCGCAGCTGTCCTCGCGGCACCTGGTGCTGGTCGCGGGCGTGTCCGACCCGCGGGTGGCGGCCATGGCGGCCAGGCGCGGCAGCACCGAGGAGGTCTACGACGCGGCGGCGGCCGAGCAGGCCCAGCTCGCGCGCCGGCGCATCACGGCCCGGCTGCGCCGGCACGGCGTCGAGGTCGTGGACGCGCCGCCCGAGGACATCGCGCCCGCCCTGGCGGACGCCTACCTGGCGCTGAAGGCCGCGGGCCGGCTCTAGACCGAGCGGGCCTTCGGACTGGAGGGCGCTAGGCCGTGGGGGCGACGTCGGGGGCGCGTTCGACGTCGCCCGTCTCGTTCTCGCGCAGGGCCCGGCGGCCGAAGACGATCACGTACGCCAGGAAGGCCGCCTCGGCGAGCACGCCGATGCCCACCCGCACGGCCGTGGGCAGCCCGGACGGCGTCACGAACGCCTCGATCAGGCCCGACACGAACAGCACCACGACCAGCCCGAGCGCGACGCTCATCACCGCCCGGCCCTGCTCGGCCAGCGCCTCCAGCCGCCTGCGCGGCCCCGGGTCGATCACCGTCCAGCCCAGGCGCAGGCCGACGGCCGCGGCCAGGAAGACGCCGGTCAGCTCCAGCAGGCCGTGCGGCGTGATCAGGCCGAAGAAGATGTCCAGCTTGCCCCTGGAGGCCATCAGCCCGGCCGAGACGCCGACGTTCTCGGCGTTGCTGTAGAGGATGAACGGGATGGGGATGCCGAGCAGGATGGCGTAGATGATGACCTGGGCCGACACCCAGGCGTTGTTGACCCACACGTGGCTGGCGAAGGAGGCGGCGGGGTGCTCGGAGTAGTAGTCGGCGAAGTCGTGGTCGACGAGCTGGGCGATCTCGTCCGGCGAGGCGATCGACGCCTGCACGTCGGGGTTGGCGGCCACCCAGGCCCCCAGCACCCACGCGACCGCGATGCTGGCCAGCGCCGCGGCCAGCCACCACCACCGCGCCCGGTAGGCCACCACGGGGAAGGAGACGGTGAAGAAGCGGACCAGCTCCCGCCAGGCGGGCGTGTGCGCGCCGGTCACCGCCGACCGGGCCCTGGCGACCAGCGCCGACAGCCGACCGGCCAGCACCGCGTCGCGGGAGGAGGAGCGCACGATGGACAGGTGGGTGGACACCCGCTGATAGAGGTCGACCAGTTCGTCCACTTCCGCGCCGGTCAGCGAGGAGCGGTTCTTGACCAGGTGGTCGAGCCGGTCCCAGACGGGGCGGTGTGCTGTGACGAACGCATCGATGTCCACCCGACCATTGTGGCCGCTCGATCAGTGCGGCATTGCCGTTAGGCTCCACATATGTCAGAGGTTGTGACCGGGGACGCCGTCGTCGTCGAGGTGCGGGTGGCCCAGATGCCCTCGCGGGCGCTGGCGCTCGTCATCGACATGACGGTGCAGCTCGTCGTGCTGATCGGCGCGTACATGCTGCTGGGCGCGTTCGCGGTCGTCTCGGACGGCGCCATGTTCGGCGCGGCCATGATCGTACTGCTGGTGCTGGTCATGGTCGGCTATCCGGTGCTCTTCGAGACCCTCAGCAGGGGGCGCAGCCTCGGCAAGCTGGCCCTCGGCCTGCGGGTGGTCGCCGACGACGGCAGCCCCGAACGCTTCCGGCAGGCGCTGTTCCGCGGCCTGGCTGGGCTGGTGGAGTTCTGGATGTTCTCCGGCGCGCCCGCGCTGATCTCCTCGCTGGTCTCCCAGCGGGGCAAGCGGCTCGGCGACGTCTTCGCCGGGACCATCGTGATCTCCGACCGGGGGCCGCGCGAGAGCGGGCAGGCCATCCTCATGCCGCCGCCGCTGGCCGCGTGGGCCGCCTCCCTGGAGCTCTCCCAGCTTCCCGAGCAGGTGGCGCAGGCCGCCCGCCAGTACCTGATGCGCTGGCACGACCTCACGCCGCAGGTCCAGCACGACATGGGGGTGCGCATCGCGGCGCAGACCGCGGCCTTCGTGTCGCCGGCCGCGCCCGCGGGGGTGCCGCCGCACGCGTACCTGAGCGCGGTGCTGGCCGAGCGCCGGCGGCGGGAGGAGGCCCGCTTCGCGCGCCAGGCCGCCCTGGCAGCCGGCGCCGCGCCGCGGCCCACGCCGTACGCGCCGTACCCGTCGTACGCCGCGCAGCAGGGGCCGCATGCGCCGCAGGGGCCGTATGCGCCGCAGGGGCCGTACCCGCAGCAGGGGCCGTACCCGCAGCAGGGGCCGTACCCGCAGGCGTATCCGCAGGCGCCGTCTCCGCAGCCGTATCCGCAGGCGCCCCATCCGCAGGGAGCTCCGCAGCGGCCTCAGCCGGGGCCCGCGCCGGGGCCGCCGAAGGCGACTCCGGGCGGGTTCGCGCCGCCGCTGTGAGCCGGCGGCGCGGGACCTTCAGCGGGGTCAGTTGCCGCCGGGGACGCCGCGCCCGTGCTCGGGGTAGGAGCCCTGCGTCTGCGCGTTCAGCAGGCCCATCTTGACGCTGTTGGCCTGGTTCGTCCGCGGGTCGTTGAGCTTGAGCACGTCCAGGCCCAGGTTGAAGTCCGAGCCGTAGATGTAGCCGTTGTAGTAGTACGCCGACCAGAAGCCGCCGTCGAGCGGCGGAGCGGTCTCGTCCGGCCCGCGCTCGAAGTAGGCGATCTCCTGCGGGTGGGCGGAGTCGGTGAAGTCCACCACCGAGATGCCGCCCTGGTACCACGCCTGGACCATGACGTCGCGGCCCTTGACCGGGATCAGCGAGCCGTTGTGCGCGACGCAGTTCTCGGTGTCGGCCTGGTGACGGGCGATCTTGAAGTAGCCCTTGAACACGAGCTGCCCGCCGACGATGTCGTAGTAGGCGTTGGCGCCCTTGTTCGGGCCGATGGCCGCGTTGCAGGTGGCCCGGCTGCCGCCGCCCAGCTCGTCGGTGAAGACGACCTTCGTGCCCTCGTTGTTGAACGTGGCCGAGTGCCAGAACGCGAAGTTCACGTCATCGCGCACCTTCGCGGTGACCTTGGGCTGCTCGGGGTCGGAGATGTCGAGCAGGATGCCCTCGCCCATGCAGGCGCCCGCGGCGATGCCCTTCTCGGGGTAGGCGGTGATGTCGTGGCAGCCGGTGGTGGCCGACTTGCCGTTCGGGTACGGCAGCGGCAGACCGGGGTTGCCGCCGTCGGGGAACAGGTTCGGCGTCGCGACGACGGCCGCGCCGGCCGGATTGTCCAGCGGGACCTTGATGATCGAGATCAGGTCGTGCGGGGGCTTGCAGTCCGGGTAGTTCGCGTTGGGGCCGTAGGAGGAGACGTAGATGTAGACGTTCTTGCCGTCGCGGCCGGGCACCAGCGTGTTGGTGTGCGAGCCGCAGTTCGTCTCGACCGACTTGACGTACTTGGGGTTGGACTTGTCGCTCACGTCGAAGATGCGCATGCCCTCCCACGACTCCTTGACGGAGGCGCTCTGGGAGGTGCTGCTGCACGAGTCGTTGTTACGCGAGGAGTCGACGGACCCGAACAGCAGGTTGCCGTAGACCGACATGTCCATCTGGCCGCCGGGGCACACGACCGAGCTCACCAGCGACGTCTTCTTCGGCTGCTTGATGTCGTAGATCGAGAAGCCGTAGTAGTTGCCGACGAAGGCGTAGTCGCCCTGGAAGGCCATGTCGGTGTGGATGTCGGACAGCGCCTGTGGCTTGGGCACGTTCGTGACGTGCGTGATGTTCGAGCTCATGACGATCTCGCCGGGAGCCGGGATGTCCGCAGCCTGGGCGGGCAGTGTGGCGCCCGTTGCCGCCACGAGGGCGGCGACCAGGATGAGGGCCCTTCGGGGGGTGAACACTCCGTGGTCCTCCTATAAAGGGGGCATAAATCTCCGTCATCGTCGCTCACGCCCCCCGGACCTGGCCAGTGTCCAATGTGTCAAATCTTGTTCCGTTTCAACCTCTTTCGCTTGAGCGATACATGGCCTAGAGTCCGCATTCTCGTCCCGAGCCAGTCAGGAGGCCGAGTGCGCGGCGCGCTCATCGTCATCGCGGGCACGCTGATTGCCCTGTCCGGCTGCTCCTCCGGCGCGTCCTCCGCGCCGCGGGCCGACTCCACCGCGCCGGTGCTCGCCCCCGGCCGTCCGGGCGAGCAGGCCCGCACGCTGGCCCCGGGCGAGGCGGCCACCGCCGTCCCCGGGCCCACGGCCAACGCCGCCGACATCACCTACGTCCAGGACATGATCGTCCATCACCGGCAGGCCCTCGACATGGCGGTCCTGGCTCCCACCAGGGCGGACTCGGTCAAGCTCAAGGGCCTGGCCGACCGGATCAAGACGGCCCAGGGCCCGGAGATCCAGTTCATGACCACCTGGCTCAAGGAGCAGGACCAGAAGGTGCCCGACCACCACGCGGCGCACGGCGACATGCCCGGCATGGCCACGCCCGAGCAGATGGCGGCGCTGAAGGCGGCCACGGGCAAGGACTTCGACCGGCTGTTCCTGGAGCTGATGATCAAACACCATCTGGGCGCCCTCGAGATGTCCGACCGGGTCCTGACCGCGGGCTCGCACATCAAGATCGAGGAGCTGGCCACGGACGTCAGCGTCACCCAGACGGCCGAGATCCGCCGCATGCAGGAGATGCAGGCGGCCCTCTAGCCTCCCAGGAGCTCTGGCCTCGCGGGAGCTCTCGTCTCCTGGGAGCTCTCGTCTCCTGGGAGCTCTCGTCTTCTGGAAGCTCTGGTCTCCTAGGAGCCGACCCGCCAGGAGTGGAGGTAGTCCTCCTGCTCCGGGGTCAGCGTGTCGATGCCGATGCCGGCGGCGGCCAGCTTGAGCTTGGCCACCTCGTGGTCGATCTCCTCCGGCACGTCGTACACGCCGGGCAGCAGGCCCGCCCGCTGCCCCGCCAGCCAGGCCACGGCCAGCGCCTGCGCGGAGAACGACATGTCCATGACGGCCGCCGGATGGCCCTCGGCGGCGGTCAGGTTGACCAGGCGGCCCTCGGCCAGCAGCAGCAGGCGGCTGCCGTCGGGCATGACGTACTCGTCGGTGTTCGGGCGCACCCCCCGGTGCACCTCGCGGGCCATCTCGTCGAGGGCCCGCACGTCGATCTCGACGTCGAAGTGGCCGGCGTTGGCCAGGATCGCGCCGTCCTTCATCACCGACAGGTGCTCGGCTCTGATGACGTCCCGGTTGCCCGTCACGGTGACGAACAGGTCGCCGATCATCGCCGCCTCGGCCATGGGACGCACCTCGTAGCCCTGCAGGGTGGCGTCGAGGGCCTTGACGGCGTCGATCTCGGTGACGACGACCCGGGCGCCGAGCCCCTTGGCCCGTTCGGCCACGCCGCGCCCGCAGAACCCGAACCCGGCCACCACGACCGTACGGCCGGCGAGCATGGTGTTGGTGGCGCGCATGATCCCGTCGAGGGTGGACTGCCCGGTGCCGTACCGGTTGTCGAACATGCGCTTCGTCCGGGTGTCGTTGACGGCCACGACCGGGAAGCGCAGCGCCTGCTCGGCCGCCATCTGCCGCAGCCGGATGATGCCGGTGGTGGTCTCCTCGCACCCTCCGCTCACGCCTTCGAGCAGGTCGGTGCGCTCGGTGTGCAGGATGTTCACCAGGTCGCAGCCGTCGTCGAGCACGAGGTCGGGCCCGAGGTCGAGGGCCTGGTGGATGTGCAGGTAGTAGGTGGCGCGATCGACCCCGGCCCGGGCGTGCACGGCGATCCCGTACGCGCGCAGGGCCTCGGCCACGTCGTCCTGGGTGGACAGCGGGTTGGAGGCGGCCAGCGCGATCTCGGCGCCGCCCGCCTTCAACGCGCCCATGAGCACGGCCGTCTCTGCGGTGACGTGCAGGCAGGCCGCGATCTTGAGCCCGTCGAGCGGGCGTTCGATCGCGAACCGCTCGCCGATGGCGGTCAGCACCGGCATCGAGCGCGCGGCCCAGGAGATCTGCCGCTCGCCGCTTTCCCAGAGATCCATGCCCAGCCCCTCGCGAAAAAGAACGGCTCCGGGAGGGACCCCCTCCCGGAGCCGCCCAGCCGATCAGTAGCGGTAGTGGTCGGACTTGTACGGGCCCTCGACGTGCACGCCGATGTAGGACGCCTGCTCCTTGGTCAGCTCGGTGAGCTTGACGCCGAGCGCGTCGAGGTGGAGGCGGGCGACCTTCTCGTCGAGGTGCTTGGGCAGCGTGTAGACGCCGATCGGGTACTCGGCCGTCTTGGTGAACAGCTCGATCTGCGCGATCACCTGGTTGGTGAAGGAGTTGGACATGACGAAGCTGGGGTGGCCGGTGGCGCAGCCCAGGTTCATCAGGCGGCCCTCGGCCAGCACGATGATGGAGTGGCCGTCGGCGAAGACCCACTCGTCGACCTGCGGCTTGATGGTGATGCGCTCGATGCCGGGCAGCTTGGCCAGGCCGGCCATGTCGATCTCGTTGTCGAAGTGGCCGATGTTGGAGACGATCGCCTGGTGCTTCATCTTCGCCATGTGCTCGGCGGTGATGATGTTGAAGTTGCCGGTGGCGGTGACGAAGATGTCGGCGATGCCGACGACGTCCTCCAGCGTGGTGACCTGGAAGCCGTCCATGGCCGCCTGGAGGGCGCAGATCGGGTCGATCTCGGTGACGATGACCCGGGCGCCCTGGCCGCGCAGCGCGTCGGCACAGCCCTTGCCGACGTCGCCGTAGCCGCAGACCACGGCCACCTTGCCGCCGATGAGCACGTCGGTGGCGCGGTTGAGGCCGTCGATGACGGAGTGGCGGCAGCCGTACTTGTTGTCGAACTTGGACTTGGTGACCGAGTCGTTGACGTTGATCGCCGGGAAGAGGAGCTGGCCGTTCTTGTGCATCTCGTAGAGACGGTGCACGCCGGTGGTGGTCTCCTCGGTCACGCCCTTGATGCTCTCGGCGATGCGCGTCCAGCGCTTGTCCTCGCCGACCGTGCGGGTGAGCAGGTCGATGATGACGTGCCACTCCTCCGGGTCGTCGGCGCCGGCGGGGGGCACGGCCCCGGCCTTCTCGTACTCGGCGCCCTTGTGCACGAGGAGCGTGGCGTCGCCGCCGTCGTCGAGGATCATGTTGGGGGCGTCACCGCCGGGCCAGGTGAGGGCCTGCTCGGTGCACCACCAGTACTCCTCCAGCGTCTCGCCCTTCCAGGCGAACACGGGGACGCCCTTCGGGTCGTCGACGGTGCCCTCGGGGCCGACGACGACCGCGGCGGCGGCGTGGTCCTGGGTGGAGAAGATGTTGCAGCTGACCCAGCGGACCTCGGCGCCGAGCGCGACCAGCGTCTCGATGAGCACGGCCGTCTGGATCGTCATGTGCAGCGAGCCCATGATCTTCGCGCCGCGGAGGGGCTGGGAGGCCGCGTGTTCCTTGCGGATCGCCATGAGGCCGGGCATCTCGTGCTCGGCGAGCCGGATCTCCTTACGGCCGAAGTCGGCAAGTGAAAGGTCGGCGACCTTGAAGTCCATCGGGATTCCCCTCGCGTCACGATTGCTGTCGCCGACGAGTTTAGGCGGCGCTCGGGCGGCCCCGCATCTCCGAGACAGCGAAACTGACGTAAGAATGTAAGGATGCGCATCACGGAAGCAGCCAAGCGGCTCGGCATGTCCCCACGAATGCTCCGATACCGGGAGGCGCTGGGCCTGCTGCCGCCGGTCCGGGAGCGGGGCGCGCACCGCAGGTTCGGGCCCGAGGAGCTGGCCGCCGTGGCGCAGGGGGTGGAGCTGGAGAAACGGTTCGACGTCTCGCCCGCCGAGCTGGCCTTCGCGTTGCGCGTGCTGAGCGAGCCGCAGGTGGCCGCGGCCGTGCGCGACCTGGGCGTGCGCATCGGCCGCATCCAGGTGCCGCGCCGGGCCCTGGACTTCGAGAAGGAGAAGGCCCTGAGGCTCCTACGGCCCCAGGGCTGAGTGCCGGCCGGCCGTGGCGCGTGCCGGTCTCAGGGTTGGGCGTCAGCCGGCCGTCGTGCGCGGCCGGCCTCCGGGACGAGCGTCAGCTCGCCGTCGTGCGCAGCCGGTCGAGGTCGGGCTCCAGGTAGATCACCCGCGCGATCGGCACGGCGTCGCGGATGCGCCGCTCGGCCTCGTCGATGCCGCGGGCCACCTCGCCGGCCGTGTCGTCGTGCTCGACCGCGATCTTGGCGGCCACCAGCAGCTCCTCGGGGCCGAGGTGCAGCGTGCGCATGTGGATGATCCTGGCCACCTCGGGCGCGCCCTCCAGCGCGGCCCGGATCTGCTCCTCGACCTCGGGCGAGGCGCCCTCGCCGAGCAGCAGCGACTTGGTCTCGACGGCCAGCACGACCGCGATGATCGCCAGCAGCACGCCGATCATGAGGGTGCCGATGCCGTCCCAGACGCCGTCGCCGGTGATGACGGCCATCGTCACGCCGAACAGCGCGAAGATCAGGCCGAGCAGCGCGCCCAGGTCCTCCAGCAGGATGACGGGCAGCTCCGGCGACTTCGACCGGCGGATGAAGGCGACCCACGACTGCTTGCCGCGCAGCGGGTTGGACTCCTTGATCGCCGTACGGAAGGAGAAGCCCTCGGCGATGATGGCGAAGATCAGCACCGCGAACGCCCAGATGGGCGACTCGACCTTGGCCGGTTGGGCGATCTTGTGCCAGCCCTCGTAGAGGGAGAAGACCGCGCCGATCGTGAACAGCACCACGGCGACCACGAACGCGTAGAAGTACCGCTCGCGCCCGTAGCCGAAGGGGTGGGTCTTGTCGCTGGCCCGCTGGGCCCGTTTCCCGCCGATCAGCAGCAGGAGCTGGTTGCCCGAGTCGGCGACCGAGTGGATGCCCTCGGCCAGCATCGAGGACGACCCGGTGAAGAACGCCGCCACGAACTTCGACACCGCGATCGCCAGGTTGGCGCTCAGCGCCGCAATGATTGCCTTCGTGCCACCACTCGCGCTCACCGGACGTCTCCGCTCATAAAGATCACCTAAATAAGACCTGACATGGGATCCTATTGCGAAATCCTGGCCCGAAGCTCAGTGATCGTGGCCACAGGCGTCGGATCGACGGCGTAACCGAGGGCCAGGTAGGTGGCGGCGTAGTCGGCCAGGCCCACGAGCGTGGCCAGCCGTTCGAGCGGATGCACGCCCTCCGCGGTCAGCTCGCTGACCGGCACGTCACGGTCGTGGGCGAGCCGCAGCGACACCTCGCGCTGCCGCGTGACCTGCGGATGTTCCTCGACGTCGCGCAGCATGACGAGCCTGAGCGTCGGCCCGGCCTCGTCGGCGAAGATGTCCCGCTCGGCCAGCGGCCCCTCCAGGGCCGCCACCTGGTTGTGGGCCGCCTCGGGCAGCTGGCCGAAGACCGCGGGGTACTTGCCCGTCTCGTTGAGCTGGCAGGCCAGCCGGTAGGCCGCCGCGCAGGCCACCGGCGAGGAACCCCAGATCATCGGGATGCTCTCGGCCAGGTCCATGGCGAGGGACTTGCCCGGATTGACGAAGGACTCGCTGGAGGGACGGCAGCGGTTGGCGATGTCCTCCAGGATCGCGGCCACCCGCTCGAACACCTCGGGCTCGGCCGTGACCAGCCCGAGCGCGGACGCGGCCACGACCACCGGGACCGTCAGCAGCCACAGCCCGGACCTCGGCTGCCCCTCGACCCGCACCGGGACGTGGATCGCCGACGCCTGCACGGCCACGGCCTCCAGCGGCGAGCCCGGCGGGCACACGGCCAGCAGCCCGCAGCCCCGCCGGACGGCCTGGACGGCGACGGAGACCGTCTCGTCGTCGTCGCCGGTGGCGGAGACGGCGAAGACCAGGTCGGTCGCGCCGACCCAGCCCGGCAGCTGGTAGGACCGCAACGTCACGATCGGCACCGGCACGCCGTTGCCGCACACCGCCGCGAGGATGTCTCCGGTCAGGCCCGCCGTGCCCATGCCCGCGACCACGACGGCCCGCGGGCGGCCCTGGGCGGACAGCCGGTCGACGCCGGCCTCGACCGCGGCACGGTGACCCGTGCGCACCTGGGCGGCCGAGGCCGCGACCGCGAGCAGCATGCCGCCCGGATCGGCCGCGGAGAGGTGTTGCTGGTCATCGAGCCGCCCGGGCTCCCAGGTCACGGCTTCCTTGCCTCATCGACCAGCAGGACGGGGATGTCGTCGCGCACGGGGTAGATCAGACCGCAGTCCGTGCAGACCAGTTCCTCGGTCTCGGCCTCGGCGCGCAGGGGCGCCTTGCAGGCCGGGCAGGCCAGGATCTCCAGCAGCCAGTCGTCGATCTTCACAGTGACACCCTTCCCACGATGGCGAGGACCTCGTCCTTGATCGCCTTCATCTTGCTCTCGTCGGCCGCCTCGGCGTTCAGCCTGAGGAGCGGCTCGGTGTTGGACGCGCGCAGGTTGAACCACCAGTCGGGGCCGGTGATCGTCAGGCCGTCGAGCTCGTCGACCTCGCCGCGGCCCGCGAAGGCCGCGCGGACGAGCGCCAGCGCCGCACCCTGGTCGGCGACCGCGCTGTTGAGCTCGCCGGAGGCGTGGTAGCGCGAGTAGGCCGCCACCACCTGGGACAACGGGCGCTCCTGCTCGCCGAGCGCGGCCAGCACGTGCATCGCGGCGAGCAGGCCCGAGTCGGCGAACCAGAAGTCGCGGAAGTAGTAGTGGGCGGAGTGCTCGCCGCCGAAGATCGCGCCGGTGCGGGCCATCTCCGCCTTGATGAAGGAGTGGCCGACGCGGGTGCGCACGGGCGTGCCGCCGTGCTCGCGGACGATCTCCGGCACGCCGAGCGAGGTGATCACGTTGTGGATGATCGTGCCGCCGGGGTCCTTGGCCAGCTCGCGGGTGGCGACCAGGGCGGTGACGGCCGACGGCGAGACGGACGCGCCGCGCTCGTCGACCACCCAGCAACGGTCGGCGTCGCCGTCGAAGGCGAGGCCCAGGTCGGCGCCGCTCTCGACGACGGCCCGCTGCACGTCGAGGAGGTTCTGCGGCTCCAGCGGGTTGGCCTCGTGGTTGGGGAAGCTGCCGTCGAGCTCGAAGTAGAGCGGGACCAGCTCCAGCGGCAGGCCCTCGAACACGGCCGGGACGGTGTGGCCGGCCATGCCGTTGCCGGCGTCGGCGACGACCTTGAGCGGCCGGATCGCCGACAGGTCGACCAGCGAGCGCAGGTGGGCGGCGTAGCCGGACAGCAGGTCCTTCTCGATCAGCGACCCGGTGGGGGTGGCGGGGGCGCCCAGCAGCTCGGCCGCGCGGTCGCGGATCTCGGTCAGGCCGGTCTCGCCGCCGATCGGCACCGCGCCGGCGCGGCACATCTTCATGCCGTTGTAGCGGGCCGGGTTGTGGCTGGCGGTGAACATCACGCCGGGCAGGCCCAGGCTGCCGCTGGCGTAGTAGAGCAGGTCGGTGGAGCCGAGCCCGGCGAACACGACGTCGGCGCCGCGCGAGCGGGCGCCCCTGACGAACGCCTCGGCCAGCGGCACGGAGGACTCTCGCATGTCATGGGCGACCACGACGGACGCGGCTCCGGTCACCTCGACGAACGCCGCACCCACGGCCTCGGCGATCGGCTCGTCGAGCTCGTCGGGAACCACCCCGCGAACGTCGTACGCTTTGAAGATCTTGGCGAGGTCGCCCACTCTCCAGCTCCGCCCCTAGGTCGTTTGTCGTGTGAAACGAGCCTACCGGTCGCGGTGCTGCTGGGCCGACCGGAGAACGCGCAGGTGGCCCCTGCGCCCGACCTCGACCCCTTGGCCAACCGGCTCGCCGCTGCCGGACGGAGTGGGCCTGGCGGCTTCCCTGACCGCGTTGGCCAGCGCCTCCAGGTCGTCTGAGCTGGGGGAGTTGCCGTCGGTGGGGAGCCGGACGACCTCCCAGCCGCGGGGAGCGGTCAGCCGCTCGGCGTGTTCGGCGCACAGGTCGTAACAGTGTGGCTCGGCGTACGTCGCCAGAGGGCCGAGAACTGCGGTCGAGTCGGCGTATACGTACGTGAGCGTGAAGACGGCAGGCTGGCTGCAAGCGGTGCGGGAACAGCGGCGGACGGGGCTCACGGAGGGACCGTATCTGGTAAGAGTGCGAGGCGCCACTATCTGAGCGCTCTTAACGAGCGTGTCGCCACAATTCGGACACCTGTCGCAGGCTTTCCACCCACATGCGCCGATGCGCGCGCCTGAGGGACAACCTTGCCCCCTCGCCGCTGACGCCACACCGGTCGCGCCGTACTTTCCGGATTCCTTGATCGGCGACCGGGGCCGGTGACCAGCCGGAACGGACAGCCGGGCGCGGGTGCGTCCGCCGGAACCGCGACGGCGGCGACGCGGGCGGGGGTTCCGGGGGTTCGCGGGCGGGTGCCCTTACACTTGGTCGGTGACTCCAAAGCGCGGTCCCAGACGGCGCGATCGCCACGGTCGTGGCCTGCGCGGCCCCCTCGCCCCCTCCCACGTCCCCATGGCCCGTTCCCGCAGCGAGCGCTTCGACGACCTCGTCCTCGACGCCGTCGACCGGCTGCGGCCGCGGTGGGACAAACAGCTGTCCGCCGTGGAGTTCGCGGTCGAGGAGGTGCCGCCGCTCAACGAGCTGGGCGACGGCCCGAGCATGGGCACCGAGCCGATCCCGTTCGGCCGGGCCGACGCGGCCAGCGGCCAGTCACCTGCCGCGGTGGTGATCTACCGCCGCCCGCTGGAGGCGCGCGCCCGCGACCGCGACACCCTGGGCGCGATGGTGCACGACACGGTGGTCGAGCAGGTCGCCACGCTGCTCGGCCTCGCCCCCGAGACCGTCGACCCGGGCTACGACGACCGCCGCTGACCCGGACCACGACGACCCGCGCTCAGCCGGGCAGCACCACGCGGGCGCTGTCGGTCAGCGCGGGCAGCACGGTCCACACGCGCGCGGGCGCGAGCGGCTGGGCGGTGACGAGCAGGCCGTCCCTCTCCCGCTCCTCGATGACCCGGCCGCCGTAGACCTGGCCCGACACGGGCGTGACGACCACGGCGAACTCGCCCTTGCCGCGCAGCCGCACCTCCCTGGTCCGCCCGGCGGGCACCGCCACCTCGTACGGCCTGCCCGCCGCGCCCTTCGCCGGCACCTCCTGCACCCTGACCTCGCCCGGCCCGTCCGGCGCGGTGAACAGCAGCCGCGTGCCCGGACCGTTGCCCGCGACCGCGCTGCCCAGGTCGAGCGGGGGCGTGCCCGCGGTGAACGCCACGTCCAGGCGCTGCCCGGTGCCGGTGGCGACCAGCCCGGCCACGATCGGCGCGGGCGCGGTGAGCACGAGCGCGGCCGGCTCGCCGCCGATCCCGGTGGTCACGTCCAGCGCGACCACGCTGCCCGCGGGCACGTCGACGCTCTCGCGGCCTCTCATCGCGTACGCGGCGTCCTCGCTGACCGCCTTGACCTGCACGGACACGTCGTTCTCGCCGGGGGCGGCGATCAGCAGCTCGCGCCGCCCGCCGCCGCCGGGGATGCCGGGCACCACCACGCGGGTGGCCGGGGGCGCGGCGAGCGGCAGCCAGTCCACGCCGCCGCCCCGCATCGACGCCCTGGCCGCGACCGCGAGCCGGCCGAAGACGGTGGTCACGGCGACGGCCATGACGTCGGCCGAGGGTGCCAGCGTCCGGAGGTCGATCTCCCTGTGCTCGCCGGGCGCGATCTCCAGGCCGCGGCCCGCGTCGCCGGAGATCAGGCCCTCGGCAGCGTACACCTCGACGTCGGCCTGGGCCGGGGCCTTGTCGGCGTTGGTGAGGTGCAGGATCACGCCGGCCGCCGCGGGGCCGGGGCCGACCAGCCAGGCCGACTGCGCCGGCTCGGTGCAGCGCACCCCGGACAGCCCGCGGGCCGCGCCCGAGGTCACCCGGGTGGTGTATCCGGCTTCGAGCGCTCCCGGGCCGTTCGTCACGTACGGCTCGGCGTTCTTCATGACCTCGTGGGACAGGTGTTCGGGCAGGTAGACGTTCATCCGCGCGCCCTTGGCGCCGGGGCAGACGGCGGTCACCGACTCGACGGCGACCTTCCGCGGCCCCTCGGCCCCGGGCGGGACGGGGGCCGGGCGGGTGACCAGCGCGACGCCGTACAGGGCGGACAGGGCCACCACGACCAGCACCAGCAGGCCGAACCTGTTCTCCACGAACGCCTTCATCGCGCCCCCGCCGGCACGGGGACGGCCGCCTCGACGCCCTCGACCGCGCCGCTCCCCCGGCGTCCCGGCATGGCCAGGACCAGCACGATCAGGGCCAGGACGCCCTGGGTCCACAACCAGGGCGTGTGCACGACGTCCCCCGGCTGGGCGGGCACCCGGGTGAACGGCTCGGTCAGCCGCCACAGGCCGCCCGCCTCCGACAGGCTCATGCGTTCCAGCGACGGCTGCGAGTCCAGCGACCTGGCGAGCGGCGGCGGCACCGGCGCGGCCACGGCCAGCATGGCGATCCCGTGCTGGGCCAGCGTCGCGGCGTCGGTTCCGCCACGCCCGCCGACCAGGCCGCGCGCCGCGTCCGCCACCTTCGACCGTCCCTCGGAGGCGACCGGCAGCTCGGCCTCGCCGATCAACGGGGTACGGCCGTGCAGCACGGTGAAGGCGTCCCCCTTGACGACCAGCGTGCGCTCGCCGTGCCGGGTGCTCCACGCGGCCAGCGCGGGCAGCACGTCGGGCGCGTGGCCGGTCAGCGGGCCGCGCACCCCGTACGCCACCCAGTGACCCGCGGCCAGGATCGGCGTGCTCACGGCCGCGGCCACCAGCAGGGACGCGCCGATCCTGGGCAGCCCGCCGCCGGCCCGCAGTTCGGCCAGCCGGTGCGCGGTCAGGCCGACGAGCACCAGCAGCCCGGTCCCCGCGAACGCCAGCGGCACGCCGGGCCAGGCCCGTGCCCCCTCGACGCTGATCCGGCTGACCAGGACGGCCGCCAGCACGCCGTACAACGTGACGCCCCAGCCGATCGCGACGATCAGCCGCTGGCGGCGCATGAGCAGCGCGGCCAGCGCGGTCACCACCAGCCCGGCCGTCACCCAGAACGGCGGCAGCCCCGGCCCTCCCGGGCTGAGCGCGAGCAGCGACTCCGGCGCGAGCCCCGCCGCCACCAGGGCGGGATCGTGCAGGCCCGCCTCCAGGAGGATCCGGCCCGGGTCCGCGACCAGCCCGGCCAGCCACGGCAGCAGCAGCGCGACGGGCACCGCTAGCGCGATCACCATGGAGGTCGCCACGCCGCGCCGCACCCCGCCGTACGCGACGGCGGCCAGCACGCCGAGCACCGCGAAGAGCGGGTACACCAGCGGGACGAACGCCGTCCCCACGGTCAGCAGCAGTCCGAGCGCCCAGGCCGCGCGCCGCGCGCGACGCCGTTCCCCGGACAGCAGCGTGGCGCCGAGCGCGGCGTACACCGGGACCAGCACGAACACCACCGCCGTGCCGAGCCGTCCGGACGCGATCGCGCCGGTCGCGACGGGCAGCAGCGCGTACGTGCCCGCCGCCCAGGCCCGCGCGGGCACCGCCGGGATGACGTGCCGGGTCGCCAGGTACGCCGACGCCCCCGCCAGCGGCACCGAGCCGAGCAGCAGCACGGACACCGCGAGCCAGGTCTTGCCGAGCGCGAGCGTCGAGGCCAGCGCCAGCAGCGCCACGTACGGCGGCGCCCAGTCGGTGGAGCCGAGCCCGATGTCGTGGAAGCCCTCGGTGTAGAACCGCCACAGATCCCCCGCGCCGCCCGTGACCGGGACCAGCGCGCCGCCGCCCAGCCGGTCGCCGCCGAGCAGCGACCGTTCGGCGGCCAGCGAGACCACGGCCAGGACGATCATGAGGACGACGCCGGGCCGCCTGAGGAAGCCCTTGACCGCGCCGATGTCGGCGGGCGCGCTGTCCTCCTCGTCCTCGGGGGTGGAGTGGTGGTGGCGGCCGGCGGAGTCGACGGGGCCCGCGCCGGCGAGAAAGCTCTGCACCATGTCGGTCAGCCGCCGGTAGGCCGCCCCCGGCGGCGTCAGCAACCGCTTTATACGAGTGAATCCCTTTTTACGGCCCTCGCTGCGGGCCTTGCGCGCCTTCAGCAGCCGGACCGGGTGCGCCAGGATCGACCCCAGCGCCGCCATCTCGTCCAGCGCGTTCGCCGGCTGCTTGCCCACCAGGAACAGCAGCGTGCGCAGGGCCGACCCGGCCAGGTTCCGCAGCAGCGCCCACACCATCACGCGGAACGGCAGGTTCGCCATGACGACGAACATCGCGTTGCGACGGTCGAGCCGGCGCGGATGGTCGCCGCTGACCGTGATCCGCCGCCGCCTGCGAGCCGCCGCCTCGCCGTGCCAGGCCACCGCCGAGGCGACGGCCAGCACCCGATGGCCGGCGTTGCGCACCCGCCAGCACAGGTCGAGGTCGTCGCGGAAGAGCGGGAACAGCGGGTCGAGGCCGCCGAGCCGCTCCCAGACGTCGCGGCGGACCAGCATGCCCGCCGTGGAGACCGAGAGCACCTCCCGGGTGCCGTCGTGCTGACCCTGGTCGAACTCGCGCGGCTCAAGCCCGGTGTCCCTGCGCCCGGTGAGGCCGACGGTCACACCCAGTTCGAGCAGGCGCCTTCGGTCGAGCCAGTCGCGCAGCTTCGGGCCGAGCACCGCCGCCTTGGGATCGTGCTCGGCCGCCATGAGCAGGGCCTCAAGCGCCCGCCGGTCGGGGGCGCAGTCGTCGTGCAGCAGCCAGAGCCACTCGTCCTGGCCGCACGGCGGCAACCGGTCCAGCACCTCCGCCACCGCATCGCCGAACGAGGCCGAGCGCGGCAGCGTGAGCACGTTGGACGCGCCGAGCGCCCGTACGAGCAGGTCGGCCGAGCCGTCCCTGCTGCCGTTGTCGACCCCGGCGACGCGCTCCGGCCTGCGGCTCTGACCGGCCAGCGCGCGCAGGGTGTCCCCCAGCCAGCGGCCGCCGTCATGGGCGACGACGATCGCGGTGACGAGGGGGCGTGACATGGGCGGGCGACTCCAGCGTTGATCAGGCGCGCCCACCCTACAGCTGACATCACACGCGAAAAAGGGCCACGCGGGCTACCGCGTGACCCTTTCGCTCATATCCCCTAAACGGCCTGGCGCTTGATCCGTCTGCGCTCCCGCTCCGACAACCCACCCCAGATGCCGAAGCGCTCATCGTGTTCGAGCGCGTACTCCAAGCACTCGGCACGGACCTCGCACGATCGACAAACCTTCTTGGCTTCTCGGGTGGAGCCGCCTTTTTCCGGGAAGAACGCCTCCGGATCGGTCTGCGCGCACAACGCGCGCTCCTGCCATCCGAGTTCTTCAGCGTCAAGCTGATCCTGTGCGATGACCGGATCGGTCACTGCACACCTCCCTGCCGCCCGCCCGCAATGGAGCCCCCCATGGACGCCTTCCTCCTACCCACCCACGGGAAGGCGTAACAACATGGTTGTAATTACACGCGCGTGCCGTACGTGACGTCAAGCGGCATGACGGTATCCGGGGAAAGACCGACTCTCGCCCCGGTGTGCTCGGCATGTGGTGTTCGCACCAGGCCGACTCCCCCTGCACAGCAAGGCTTCGACCCGGTTCGTTCAACGCTGTCAGCGGTCGGAACCGTACCAGGGCGGGGTAGACGCCCGCCCTTTGGGCCACCTTCTCTCTAGCCGTCGTTTGCCGGTCCGTTACCTGCGTGGCTCGTTGGGCGTGTATATGGCCGTTGGGTCGATTGGGTCGTCACCCGGGCGGTTCTGGGCGCCGAGGGCGTCCCCGAGCTGCGAGGGGTCGAGCCGCATCGTCGACTCGCCCTGCGCCTCGCTCCAGCCGGCCGGGGCCTGGTGGGTGGGGCGGTAGGTCTGGGGCTGCTCGTACTGGCCCTGCTGGGGTTCGTACGCGTTCTGCTGCTGCTGGTAGGGCTGCGCCTGCTGCGGGTGGCCGAACGGGTCGTCGTACGGCCTGGCCGGCTGGCCGGCGTAGTCCGGCACCCGCAGGTCGGGCTGGGTGCCGGAGGCGGCCGTCGAGCTCTGGTAGGTCTCGGCCTGCTGGTAGGCGTCCAGGAGCTGCTGGGAGCGCGGGTCCACGGGCGGGTCCGGCTCCTGGAAGGCGGGGGTGGCGTACTCGTGACCGGAGTAGCCGGTGAACGGCTGGCCGCCCTGCTGGTCGAAGGCGCTCTGCCGGTCCTGGTACGGCTGCTGCGCCTCCGCCTGCGGGTACGGGACGCTCGGGCTGGTCTCGCCGCTCGGGTACGCCTGGTCGGCGAAGGCGTTCGGGGAGCTGTTGCTCGGGGCGTACGGGTTCTCGGGGGTGGGGTAGCCGGACTGGCCGTACGCGCTGGGCTGGCTGTCGGCCGGGACGTACGGCGCGGGGGTGTACTCGCCGGCCGGCGGCTGGTAACCGGAGTCGGGGAGCGTCTCGGACGGGGTGTAGGCGGGCGGGGCGTACCCCTGGTCCTGGCCGAAGCCCTGCGGCTGCGCGAACGGCTGACCGGCCGGTCCCTGCGGGTGGCCGAAGGGCTGGTCGGCGGCCGGGCCCGGAAGCGCGGCCCTGGCCGGCTGGTAGGGCTGCTGCTGCTGGTACGGCTCGGACTGCTGGCCGTGAGAGGGCTGGCCGAACGGGCTCTGCTCGGGCTGCTGACCGTGCGAAGACTGACCGAAGGGCGCCTGGTCAGGCTGGCCGTGCGAGGACTGCCCGAAGGGAGCTTGGTCGGGCTGCTGGCCGAAGGGTGACTGGTCGGGTTGCTGGCCCTGGGCGGGCTGGCCGAACGGGGGCTGTTCGGGCTGGCCGTAGGCGGGCTGCTGGCCGTGGCCCTGGACCTGACCCTGGACTTGGCCGTAGGCGGGCTGGGCGTCGGGGGTTTGGGGGGCGTAGGGGGACTGCGCCTCGGCCGCGTGCGGGACGGGGGTCTCCTGCTGGTGGCCGAAGCCGGGGGCGTCGGACTGGCCGAAGCCGGGCGCGGAGGGCGCGGGCTGGCCGTAACCGGCGGGGTCGGGCTGGCCGAAGGCGGGGGCGGGCTGGCCGTAGCCGGGGGTGGACGGCTCGGGCTGGCCGTAACCGCCGGCGGAGGGGTCGGGGTGGCCGCCGTAGCTCGGGGGCTGCTGGCCGTAGCCGGGCTGCGCCCCGGGGTTCGGCGCCTGTCCGCCGCCGTAACCCGGCTGCTGCCCGAAGGCGGCCTGCTGGTCCTGCTGGGCATAACCAGCCTGCGGGTCCTGCTGCCCGAATGAGGCCTGGGAGTCCTGCTGGCCGTACTGAGCCTGCGGGTCCTGCTGGCCGTACGGAGCCTGCGGGTCCTGCTGGCCGTACGGAGCTTGCTGGTCCTGCTGGCCGAAGGTGACGGTGGCGTGCTGGCCGGACGGGGGCTGGGCGGCGTACGCGGCGGAGGCGGGCTGGGGCTCGTAGCCGGAGGACGGAGGCTGGGGCGCGTAACCCGGGGACTGCTGGCCCGACGGGGGCTGGGGCGCGTAGCCCGGGGACTGCTGGCCGGACGGCGGCTGCGGCGTGTAGCCCGAGCCTGCGGGGACCTGGCCCGAGGGCGGCTGCGGGGCGTAGCCGGAGGAGGCGGGCCGGCTGTCGGGAGCCGGGGGCTGGGCGTCCTGGCCCGGGGGGAGCTCGGCGAGCGCGGACTGCTGGCCGTAGGGGGTCGGCGCGGCGTGCGGCTGCGCGTACGCGGCCTGCGGCGTGGGGTCGGGCCGGCCCTGGGAGGGCTGGTCGGACTGGCCGTAGGCGGGCTGGTCCGGCTGGCCGTAGGCGGGCTGGTCCGGCTGGCCGAACTGCTGGGGGCGGCCGTACTGGGGCTGGTCCTGCTGGCCGAACTGCTGGGGCTGGCCGTAGTGGGTGGTCGGGCGGCCGTACCCGTCGAGGGTGGGGATGGGGGCGCGGCCGGGCATGACCTCGGGGAGCAGGTAGACCAGCCCGACGGCGGTCAGCGCGAGCAGGGGCACACCCGTGAGCACGTACTCCACCACGCCGCGGAAGCCGCCACCGGCGAACAGCCCCACGATCAGCGCCAGCGCGCCGAACACGGCGGCGAGCACCAGGCCGGCGGCCGAGCCGTAGGCGATGAGCCGGGCCTTGGACGAGCGCTCGCCCGTCCTGGTGACGAGCAGCACGGCGCCCACGAGCAGCGCGGTCACGACCGGGCTGGTCAGGCCCGTCAGGTTCGCGGCGGCACGGGTGGCGAACCCGCCGCCGAGCGGGCTGCCCGAGCCGATCAGGATGTGGCCGATCGTCAGGACGACGTCCACGAGCCCGGTGACGAGCATGATCCAGGCGGCCGGCTCCCGTAGTCGGGCGGCATTGAGTTTGCTCATGAGTAACCCCCATCGGACCCTTTGGCCCGAAGGGAGTTTGCCACATTGCCGACTTTCGCGGCGGGTGTCCCAAGAACCTCTTCCATCCCATTTACCCCTATACCTGGAACTTCGTTGCTCCGAAGTGGGACAGAACCACTCCCCCCACGGGGATGTCGGACGCCGATGGAAGACTGGGACGCATGCACATCGTGTCACTCGCCGGCGGCATCGGCGGCGCCCGTTTCCTGCGCGGCCTGCGCGCCACCGCACCCGACGCCTCGATCACCGTCATCGGCAACACGGGCGACGACATCACCCTGTTCGGCCTGCGGGTCTGCCCCGATCTCGACACCGTCATGTACACCCTGGGCGGCGGCATCGACGAGGAGCAGGGCTGGGGCCGGGCCAAGGAGTCCCACGTCGTCAAGGAGGAGCTGGCCGCCTACGGGGTCGAGCCGCAGTGGTTCGGGCTCGGCGACCGCGACTTCGCCACCCACATCGTCCGCTCGCAGATGCTGGAGGCGGGCTATCCGCTCTCGCAGATCACCGAGGCCCTGTGCGTGCGCTGGCAGCCGGGCGTGCGGCTGCTGCCGATGACCGACGACCGCTGCGAGACGCACGTGGTGATCTCCGACGAGCGCGGCAAGCGGGCCGTGCACTTCCAGGAGTGGTGGGTGCGCCTGCGCGCCTCGGTCCCGGCCGAGTCGTTCGCGCTGGTCGGGGTCGAGACCGCCAAGCCCGCGCCGGGCGTGCTGGAGGCCATCGAGCAGGCCGACGTGGTCATCCTGCCGCCGTCCAACCCGGTGGTGAGCATCGGCACGATCCTGCAGGTGCCCGGCATCCGGGAGGCGGTCGCGGCCAAGACCGTGGTCGGCGTCTCCCCCATCATCGGCGGCGCGCCCGTGCGCGGCATGGCCGACGCCTGCCTGACGGCCATCGGGGTGGAGACCTCGGCCCAGGCCGTGCTCGACCTCTACGGCTCGGGCCTGGTCGACGGCTGGCTGGTGGCCGAGGAGGACTCCGGGGTGGCGCTCGACGGCGTGCGGGTGGTGTCCCGCCCGATCCTCATGCACGACGCCGAGGCGACCGCCGACATCGCCCGCACGGCGCTCGACCTGGCGCTGGAGCTGGCCCGATGAGCACGCGACGGGTCGAGGTGATCGCCGTCACCGGCATCGGCGAGGTCCGGCCGGGCGACGACGTGGCCGCCCTGCTCAAGGACGCCGACCTGCGCGACGGCGACATCGTGGTGGTCACCTCCAAGATCGTCAGCAAGGCCGAGGGGCGGGTCCGCCAGGCGCCCGACCGCGCGAGCGCGATCGAGGAGGAGACCGAGCGGGTCGTCGCCAGGCGCGGCGACACGGTGATCGTCCAGACCCGCCACGGTTTCGTCATGGCCGCGGCGGGGGTCGACGCCTCCAACACCGAGCCGGGCACCGTCCTGCTGCTGCCCGAGGACCCCGACGCCTCGGCGGCGCGGATCAGGGCCGGGCTGGGCGCGCGGGTGGGGGTGATCGTCTCCGACACGTTCGGGCGGCCGTGGCGCAACGGGCTGACCGACGTGGCGATCGGCGCCGCCGGGGTTCGTCCGCTCGACGACTTCCGCGGCTCCTCCGATCCCTACGGCAACGCGCTCGGCGCCACCGTCACCGCGCTGGCCGACGAGATCGCGAGCGCGGCCGAGCTGGTCAAGGGCAAGCTCGACGGCGTTCCCGCGGCGATCGTGCGCGGCCTGGCCCATCTGGTGACCGACGACGACGGGCCGGGGGTCAGGCCGCTCGTCCGCCCGGCCGACGAGGACATGTTCCGCTTCGGCGCCCGCGACGTCGTGTTCGCCCGCCGTACGATCAGGGAGTTCTCCGACCGGCCGGTCGACGGCGAGGCGGTGCGCAGGGCGGTGGCCGCGGGCATCGCGGCGCCGGCGCCGCACCACACGACCCCGTGGCGGTTCGTGCTGGTCGAGTCGGCGCGGACCCGCACCGAGCTGCTCGACGCCATGCGCGAGGCGTGGATCGACGACCTGCGCGGCGACGGGTTCACCGAGCAGTCGATCGCCAAGCGGGTCAAACGCGGCGACGTCCTGCGCAACGCCCCCTACCTGGTCGTGCCGTGCCTGGTGATGGAGGGCTCGCACACCTACCGCGACGAGCGGCGCAACGCCTCCGAGCGGGAGATGTTCGTCGTGGCGACGGGCGCCGGCGTGGAGAACTTCCTGATCCAGCTCGCGGTCGAGGGGCTGGGCTCGGCGTGGGTGTCCTCCACGATGTTCTGCCGGCCGGTGGTCAGGCAGGTGCTCGACCTGCCGGAGTCATGGGACCCGATGGGCTGCGTGGCGATCGGGCACGCCGCCGCGCCGCCGCGCGACCGCGCCCCCCGTGACCCGCGCGATTTCATCGTGACGCGCTGAGCCTCTGACGGGAGTCTGGAAATCTGGTAAGCCAACCGTTTACCGTTAGGAAACTTTCCTTTACATTTGGACTATCCCCCCATGTAAAGGAGCCACTTCAATGCGAAGGACTCTCACGTTAGTCGCCGTGGCGGTGATCACCATCGCCACGGCGGTGTTCAACACCTCTCCCGCGTTCGCCCACGGTTATGTGAACTCGCCGCCCAGCAGGCAGGCGTTCTGCGCCCAGGGCAAGGTGCCCGACTGCGGCCAGATCGTCTACGAGCCGCAGAGCGTGGAGGGCCCGAAGGGCCTGCGGAGCTGCAACGCCAATCTTGGACAGTTCGCCCAGCTCAGCGACGAGAGCAAGCCGTGGCCGGCCACCTCGGTGGGCAACTCGGTGACCTTCACCTGGACGTTCACCGCCAGGCACGCCACGCTCAACTACGAGTACTACATCGGCGGCACCCGGGTCGCGGTCTTCAACGGCAACGGCCAGCAGCCGCCGTCGACGATCTCCCACACCGTCAACCTCTCCGGCTACTCCGGCCGCCAGAAGGTCCTGGCGATCTGGAACATCTCCGACACCTCCAACGCCTTCTACTCCTGCATCGACCTGCAGATCGGCGGCGGCGGCCAGCCGACCCCCACCGCCACCCCCACCGTGACCCCGACCCAGACCTCGACCCCGACGCCGACCACGACGGCCTCGGGCACCTGGAAGGCCGGCACGGCCTACACCACGGGCAGCACGGTCACCTACAACGGCGTCTCCTACCGGTGCCTGCAGCCCCACACGGCCATCGCGGGCTGGGAGCCGCCGAACGTCCCTGCGCTCTGGCAGCGGATCTGAGGTCTGGACAGACCGATGACCAAGCTTCGTGACGCCGCGCTGTCGCTGTTCCGCATCGTGGTGGGCCTGCTGTTCGCCTGCCACGGGGCCGCCACTCTGTTCGGCGTACTCGGCGGCCCGTACGGCGGAACGACCCCGTCCGTAGGCCAATGGCCCGACTGGTGGGCGGGGGTGATCGAGCTCGGCGCGGGCGGTCTCGTCCTCATCGGGCTCGCCACCCGCGTCGCCGCCCTGCTCTGCTCGGGCACGATGGCCTACGCCTACTTCACCGTCCACCTGCCCAAGGGGCTGTTCCCGTTGCAGAACGGGGGCGAGGCCGCGGCCATGTTCTCGTGGTCGTTCCTGATGCTGGCGCTGCTCGGCAGCGGCGCGTGGTCGCTGGACAAGCTCGTGTCCCGCTTCACCCACCGCGGCGAGAACGCCACCGTGCACCAGATGTAGGCCGGAGGGGGTGCCGGGCGACCGGCATCCCCTCAGGCGGCCGGCTTGCAGGTGGGATGGCAGAGCCTGCGGGCCAGCGCGCCGAGGAAGACGTCGATGATCTCCCCGGGCTCCTGCGCCTCGTGCAGCGAGCCGTTCGTGGCCGCCGCGATCTGCGACAGGCTGCCGCGGTCCACGTCCTTGCCGAACGCGATGATGACGATCTGGACGGGCTTGTCCGGGTCCCACTCCTTCCGCAGCGCATCGAGAAGCCGCGGGAGCTTGACGCCCTTGCCGTCGTCCTTGCCGGCGGTGATCACCAGCAGCGTGTTGTTCATGTCGTCGCGGTAGTCGCCGCTCATCCTGCGGAACCCGGCCAGTATCGCGTCGTAGAGCGAGCTGTCCAGGTCGGGGTGGGGGGCGATCGTGCTGGTCAGCTCGTCGAGGACGCTGCGCCGCAGCACCTGGCCCGACTCCGGCTCGCTGATCGGGCCGAGGCTGACCCGCTGCCGGTAGCTCCTGACGGCTCCCACCTTGTCGGCGAACTCCCACATGCCCATGTGCGTGGAGTTCGGGAAAAGCTGCAGCCCGATCTTGGCCGCGGCCAAGGCGATGCGCACCTTGGTGCTGCCGTTCAGCGGCTCGGCCATGTGCTTGGAGGTGTCGGCCAGCACGAGGATGTTGGTCGGCGGCGCCAGCCTGCTCCAGGCGCGCAGGGCCTCGTCGATGTCCTGCTGCGACACCGACGGCCTGGTCTTCGGCGCCTCGGACGGGAGCTGCGGCCCCGGCGAGAGCGGCCCCAGCCGGCCGTCGCCCGACCTGAACCCGGCCCGCCGGACGATCTCCTGCGCCTGGCCGCCCTTCAGCCAGTCGGCGAAGGCGGTGGACGCCTCCGCGACGCCGGGATCGGCCGCCGTGACGACGTAGGGATAGTCGAGCTCGATCGTGCCCTCGCGCGGGTGCAGCGCCACGACCGGGTCGGGCGAGGGCACCCTGTTGTGGTTCCACACCGACTGCTCGGGGACGATGACCACCGGACGCTGCCAGAACCCGCGGTCGTCCACGGCGTCGAGCATGCTGCGGTAGTCGGGCGCCGACCCGGCCTGCGCCCAGCGGACGAACGCGGTCAGCGCCTTGTCGGCGGCAGGGCCGGTGCCCACGACGTCCCTGGCCGCGGCCACGGTCGCGATCCCCGCGCCCACCAGCGACGGATCGGGCACCCGTACGACGTCGGGCTCGCCCGAGCTGGGCGTCAGCCGCCCGCGCACGGTCGGCGGGAAGACCATCCGCCAGTTCATCTCGGTCCCGCCGACCGAGAAGCGCCGGGCCAGCGACGACCGCGTGGCGAACACCAGCGGCGAGGTGGCCACCACGGTCTCCCCCGCGGGCAGCGAGCTCGCGCCCTGGCTGCGGGCCAGCCTGATCCAGGCCGAGGAGTCGGCGATCCAGCCGTCGGGACGTTCGCGCAGCACGCCGGCCCGGTCGCCGATCAGCGTGCGCAGCACGGTGGCCGACGGCTGCTCGGTCACCTGGACCAGCACGCACCGCCCGCCGACCGACGCCTTGGTCTCGTTGAAGCGCCCGGCGGCCTCCATGACCGCCGGCGCCACGTCCACGGCGGCGGCCACGCTGACCAGAACAGGATCTCGTGACACGCACAGGGCGGGACCGCCGCCGAGCACCACGTACAGGCTGCCGGCGGCGACGGCCACGGCGGCGAGGCCGGCCAGCATGCCCCGTTGGAGCGCCTTCCTGCGTCGCTGCACGGGAGGCAGCGCGGCACGGTGTCGACCCAACCGCACGATGAACCTCTCTCCAGTGGAGTGATGATTCTTCCAGTGCCTCCCATACCGGGCGCAACCCTTGTTAGAACTTGTTACAACTATGCCATCGGCAAGACCCTTCTCACGCTCTGGCACACCCCGTCGCTCGCCTGCGCGGCGGCCAGCCGTTCGGCCGTGGGGCTGCCGTACTCGGTGGTGCGCTGGCGTACCGGCCGGCCGGTGACCTCGACCATCTCGCGCAGCTCGCTGATCGTCTTGTACGAGCCGTTCTCCGAGCCCGCCATCCGGCTGATCGTCTCCTCCATGAGGGTGCCGCCGAGGTCGTTCACGCCGCCGCGGAGCACCTGGCGGCACAGGTCGTCCTGGAGCTTGACCCACGAGCACTGGATGTTGGGGATCGCGCCGTGCAGCAGGATCCTGGCCAGGGCGTGCACCGCGCGGTTCTCCTGGGCGGTGGGGCCGGGCCGAGCGATGCCGGCCAGGTAGATCGGGGCGCTGGTGTGCACGAACGGCAGCAGCACGAACTCCGAGAACCCGCCGGTCTGCTCCTGCAGCCGCCTGATCAGCTTGATGTGCCTGACCCAGTGCAGGTGGTGGTCCACGTGGCCGTACATCATCGTGGACGTCGTCGGGATGCCGACCTCGTGGGCCGTGGTGATGACGTCGATCCACTCCTTGGCCGGCAGCTTGCCCTTGGTCAGCACCCAGCGCACGTCGTCGTCGAGGATCTCGGCCGCCGTGCCGGGCAGCGAGTCCACCCCGGCGTCCTTGGCGGCCTCCAGCCAGTCGCGTATGGACAGGTTCGTCCGGGAGGCTCCGTTGATGACCTCCATCGGGGAGAACGCGTGCACGTGCATGCCGGGCGTCCTGGCCTTGACCGCCCTGGCGATGTCGAAGTAGGCGGTTCCCGGCAGGTCGGGATGGATGCCGCCCTGCATGCACACCTCGGTCGCGCCCGCCGTCCACGCCTCCTCGGCCCGGTCGGCCACCTGGTCCAGGCTCAGCGTGTACGCGTCGGCGTCGGTCCTGCGCTGGGCGAAGGCGCAGAAGCGGCAGCCGGTGTAGCAGACGTTGGTGAAGTTGATGTTCCGGTTGACGACGTAGGTGACCTCGTCGCCGACGGCCTGCGCGCGCAGCGCGTCGGCGATGGCCGCCAGCTCGTCCAGCGCCTCGCCCTCCGCGCCCAGCAGCGCGACGGCCTCGGCGTCGGTCAGCCCGGCGGGGTCGGCCTCGGCCCGCCGCAGCGCCTGCCGCACGTCGCTCGGCGTCGAGGCGGCGATCGGGCCGAGGCGTTCGCGCAGGGCCGTCCAGTCGCCGTAGACGTGGTCGAAGTCGTCGCGCCGATCGTTCGAGCGGCCGGTGGTGTCCACCTCGACGTGCAGGTCCACCCGTCCGGCGGCGGTGAACCCGCCGTCCGGCTCCTGCCAGGGACGGCCCTGCGGCACGGCGTCCTCGCGGGCGAGCCCGGTGGCGGGGTCGGCCAGGGCCTCGACGTGCGCGAACAGCCGCGGGTCCAGCCAGGGCTCGCCGGCCCGCACGTACTCGGGGTAGATCGTCAGACGTTCCCGCAGGTCGAAGCCGGATTCTGCGGTACGCGCGGCCAGGTCGTCGATCTGCGGCCAGGGGCGTTCCGGGTTCACGTGGTCGGGGGTCAGGGGCGAGACGCCGCCCCAGTCGTCGATGCCGGCCCGGATCATGAGCGCGTACTCGGAGTCGACCAGGTTGGGCGGGGCCTGGAGGCGTACCCGGGGGCCGAGGACCAGCCGCGCGACGGCGATCGTGGCCGCGAGCTCGTGCAGGTCGGCGTCCGGCAGGCCGCGCATGGCCGTGTCCGGCTTGGCGCGGAAGTTCTGGACGATGACCTCCTGGATGCCGCCGTACTCGCGGGCCACCTTCCGGACGGCGAAGATCGACTCGGCCCGGTCCTCGACGGTCTCGCCGATGCCGATGAGGATCCCGGTCGTGAACGGCACGTTGCTGCGACCGGCGTCCTCCAGCACGCGCAGCCGTACCGCCGGGTCCTTGTCGGGGGAGCCGTAGTGCGGCTGCCCCTTCTCCTCGAACAGCCGGCGCGAGGTGGTCTCCAGCATCATGCCCATGGACGGCGCAACCGGCTTGAGCCGCTGCAGGTCACGCCAGCTCAGCACACCGGGGTTGAGGTGCGGCAGCAGCCCCGTCTCCTCCAGCACCAGGATGGCCATGGCGCGCACGTAGGACAACGTGTCGTCATAGCCGTGCGCGTCCAGCCACTCGCGGGCCTGGTGCCAGCGCTCCTCCGGCCGGTCCCCCAGCGTGAACAGCGCCTCCTTGCAGCCCATCGCCGCGCCCTGCCGGGCGATCTCCAGCACCTCGTCCGGGCTCAGGAAGGCCGACTCCAGCTTGTGCGGCGCGGTCGCGAACGTGCAGTAGCCGCAACGGTCCCGGCACAACCTGGTCAGCGGGATGAACACCTTCCTGCTGTAGGTGATCACCCCTTCCCTGCCGGCGGCCTTCAGTCCGGCGTCGCGCACGCGGGAGGCGTGCTCGAGCAGCGCGTCGAGCTGTTCGCCGCGCGCGTGCAGCAGCACGACGGCCTCGGTGAGGTCGAGCGCCTTGCCGTCACGGGCACGGGCGAGGGCACGGCGAAGCGCGGAATCACTGACAAGACTCATAGAGGCACAGTACGCACCCCTGAGTTCGTGACGCGCACCCAGGGCGGGATGTCAGAAGGACCGGTAGTCGCGCGCGGCCATCCGCGGCCCCCGCGCCGGCGGGCGCAGACCGCTGAGCCAGACGAGCACCGTCGCCCGGTGCCGATGCCCCCGGTACGGCTCCAGCAGCCGCATCATCCCCTGGTCGTCGGTCTTCTCCCCGGTCAGCGCGTAGCCGACCAGCTTGGCCAGGTGGAAGTCCCCCACGCTCACCGCGTCGGCGTCGCCGAAGACCCGCTGGCGCACCTCTGCCGACGTCCAGACGCCGATGCCGGGCAGGGCCCGCAGCAGCCGGTCGAGCTCCTCCGTGGTGGCCGCGGCCTCCAGCTTGGCGGCGTGCCAGGCGGCGTTGGCGATCGTCCGGGCCCGGACGGCCTCCGCGCCCGCCCGGTGCCAGTGCCAGCTCGGGATCTGCCGCCACACGACCGGCTCGGGCGGCACCCGCATGCCGTCGGGGGCGGGGCCGGGGGCGGGCTCGCCATAGTGGCGCAGCAGGTAGCGCCAGGCCCGCCAGGCCTCCCGGCCGACGACCTTCTGCTCCAGCACCGCGGGCACCAGCGCCTCCATGACCCGCCCGGTACGCCCGATGCGCAGCCCCGCGTGCTTGCGCGCCACGTCCGCCAGCACGTCGTGCCGGACGCGGAAGCCGGAGACGTCGTCGAGCGCGCCGAGCAGGGCGGGCAGGGTCTCCAGCGACCATCCGGCGCCCGGCCCCCACGCCTGGGCCCGCACGGCTGCGGCCGTCACGGTCACCCGCAGCGTGCTCGGGCCGTCGGGGGTGCGGCAGGCGCGCCAGATCGAGCCGTCGGAGGTGCGGCGCCAGGCGGGATCGCCGGTGCCGCGCCGGTGGGGGCCGAGGGCCAGCTCCACGTCGAGCGGCCCGTCGGGCTCCCACCTGCGTTCCATCACCCGTCCAGTCTGCCGCGCGGCGGCGGGTGGTCGCTCACCCGCGCGGCCCCGGCGGGCGGTCAGACGTCGCTGGAGTAGCGGACCGCGCGCTCGGGCAGCTCGACGCCCGGCCAGACGCGCACCCCGCCCTGCAGCTCGTTGCCCGGCCCGACCACCGCGCCGTCGCCGATCACCGCGTCGCGCACGACCGTGCCGGCGCAGATCCGGGCGCCCTTGCCCACGACCGAGTCGCTCACCGTGGCCCCTGCCTCGATGACGCTGTCGTCGCACAACACCGAGCCCACCACGGACGCGCCCGCCTCGACGACGGCCCGCGCGCCGACGGTGGTGCCGCCCTGGACCTTGGCCTCGGCCGAGATCTTCGCCCCGTCGAGGGCGAGGTGCTCGCCCTGCGGGCCGGGCAGCGCCGGCGAGTCGAGCCGCCCGAGCACCAGGTCGCGCGAGCCCTTCACGAACGCGGCCGGCGTGCCCACGTCGAGCCAGTACGTGCGGTCGGCGTAGCCCAGCACCAGCTCACCGGAGTCGATCAGCCCGGGGAACGTCTCGCGCTCCACGGAGACGACCTCGCCGCGCGGGATCGAGTCGATCACCGAGCGGGTGAAGACGTAGCAGCCGGCGTTGATGCGGTTGGTGACCGGGTTGGGGGTCTTCTCCAGGAACGCGGTCACCCGTCCGGACTCGTCGGTCGGCACGCAGCCGAACCGCGTCGGGTCCTCCACCTCCGTCAGGTGGAGCGTCACGGCGGCGCCGCGCTCGCAGTGGGTGCGCACCTGGTCGCCGATGTCGTGGCCGGACAGGATGTCGCCGTTGAGGATGAGCACCGGGTCGGAGGGCCCGCAGGTGAGCGCCTCGGCGGCGTTGCGGATGGCCCCGCCGGTGCCGAGCGGCGTCTCCTCGGTCATGTATTCGAGGGAGAGCCCGAGGGCTGACCCGTCGCCGAAGGCGGGCTCGAACATCGCCGCCTTGTACGAGGTCGCGAACACGATCCGGCGCACGCCGAAGGACCGGGCACGGGCGAGTTGGTGGGCCAGGAACGGCACTCCGGCGGTCGGCAGCAGCGGCTTGGGCGTGCCCAGTGTCAGCGGACGCAGGCGTGTGCCCTGCCCCCCGACCAGGAGGATCGCCTCGAGGTCTGGCAAAGAGCTCTCCATCACTCCGTGAGAGTAGCGAACTATTCGATTGCGCGTTGATAAGAGTTGAGGTGGGCCTCCGCCGAGGCCTCCCAGGTGAATTCGCGAGCCCGCGCCCGCCCGGCCTCCTGCAACTGCCGCCTCCGGTCGGGGGAGGAGAGCAGCTCGCCCAGGGCGTCGGCGATGCTGTCGGCGTCCGGCTCAGTGTAGGCGACGGCGTCGCCGCCCACCTCGGGCAGCGAGGTCCGGTGGGTGGTGAGGACGGCCGCGCCGCAGGCCATGGCCTCCAGCACCGGCATGCCGAAGCCCTCGCCGCGCGAGGGGAACGCCACGACGAGCGCCCCGCCCAGGAACCCCGGCAGATCGGGCGCGCGCAGGTACCCCGGCCTGATCACCCGGACGGTGGCCTCCACCTCGCGGCAGGCGGCGTCGACGTCGTCCTCGTGCACGCCGCCGCCGAGCACCAGCGCGGGCGGCGTCTCCAGCCGCTTGACGGCGGCGGCGAAGCCGCGGATCAGGTTGGGCACGTTCTTGCGGGGGTCGAGGTTGCCGAGGAAGGCCACGTACGGCTGGCCGTGCAGCCCGCACCTGATGGCCGCCCGGCGCACCTCGTCCTCGCTCGGCGGGTGGAACTGGGCGAGGTCGACGCCGTGGTAGGCGACGTCGATGCGGGTGGGGTCGGCCGACAACACGCGGACCAGCTCGTCCCTGGTCGCCTTGGACGGCACGATGACGCGCCGGGCGTGCCGGACGGCGGTGCGCGTGGCCGAGCGGAAGAACGCGGCCCTGGCCGGGCTGTGCTGGTCGGGCTCGGTGAACCAGGTCACGTCGTGCACCGTCACGACGGTCGGCAGGCCGGAGCGCAGCGGCATGGAGTAGTAGGGGGCGTGGATGACCTCGGCCCCCGTCTGGCGGGCGAGCAGCGGCACGCCGGTCTGCTCCCAGGCGAGCCGGGCGGCCCGGTTGGTGATGGCGACGGGGCCGGGGACGACACGGGCCGAAGGCGCCAGCCGCTGGTACCTTTCCGCCTCCGCACGCTGGCAGACCACGACCAGATCGGTCCCTGCCTGGTGGAGCGCGGCCACGAGCCCGTCCACGTACCGGATCAACGCACCACGGTCGGCGGGGACCGCGGCGGCATCGACGAGCACTCGAGGCATTACGTGGATCTTCTCCCCTCAAGATCGACGTGGGACCTGGCAAGTCCCCCCTCTTTGATTCAGCTTATGACCACCCTCCCCCAAATCGTGGGCCAAATCACACCGAGTCGCGACGTGCGGCAATTCCCGCCATACCTGCGCAGATCAGGTCCCCGACGATGATGACGATGCGGGAGCAGAGGGCCACCGCGATGGCCGCGCCGCTGTCGAGCACGGGGGCGAGCACCGCCACCATCGCCACCTCGCGCACCCCGGCCCCGGCCGGCACGACGAAGGTCACGATGCCCAGGCACCACGACAGCGCGAAGGCCCCGACGGCGAACAGCAGGCCGCCCTGCGGCGCGACGAAGTAGAAGTGCACGCCGTAGGCGGTCCAGCCGGCCAGCGCCCAGCCGAGCGCGGTGAGCATGCCGCGGCGGGTGAGCGGGCGTTCCAGGGGCTCGCGCTTCAGCCTGCGCAGGCCGAAGCCGATCACGCCGTTGACGACCTTGGGCTCCAGCAGCACCAGCAGCAGCGGGATGAACAGCAGCACCCAGCCGAACCGGTGCCAGCCCAGCGTGACCAGCGTGACGAGCAGGCCGCTGGCGATCTGGACGGGCATCATCAGGAAGAACGCCGCGGCGCTGCGCGGACGCGGCACGCCGAGGTCGCGGCCCATCTCCATCTGGGCGAGCACCGGCCAGACCGCGCCGGGGATGTACTTGCCGAGCTGGCCGACGAAGAACACCTTGGCGGCCGGCCGCAGCGGCAGCGGCGAGCCCAGGTCGGCCAGCAGCGTACGCCAGGTGAGCATGGCCCCGAGCAGCGCGGCGACCACGGCGACGAGCGACCCGGCCAGCGCCGGCCACGACAGCCGGGCGAACCCGGCCACCACGGCGTCCCACTGCCTGGCCACCGCCCACGCGCCGAAGGCGAGCGCGACGGCGAGGAAGCCGAAGCGCAGCAGCCGGCGCGGCAGCGACCGCTTGGGGATCGCGCTCGCGCCGGTCTCGTCCACGAGGCTCACAGCGGCCGGACCCGCTCGGGCGGCTGCGGCAGCGCCGGCCCCGCGGGCCTGCGCGGGGTCTTGGTGGCCACCCACAGGTACGTCGGCACGACGGGCAGCAGCAGCCGCAGCACCTCGCGCGGCGCGCGGGCCAGCACCGCCTTGACCAGCCGGCCCGGCAGGCCGGGGAACAGCTCCGACCCGGCGAACCTGGTCGGGGTGGCCAGCACCGGGAACGTGTAGTCCCACACGTGGAAGGCGCGCAACATCCGGCGCAGCCCCCGCCGGGTCCTGAACCGCTCGTAGTAGTGGTCGGCCCGGCCGAACGCGCGCACGTAACGGTCGGCCAGCGCGGGCGGCAGGTACGACAGGAACGGCAGCTTGTAGTGGGGCTCGACGACCCCGAGCCGGTTGCCGAGCCCGAGGTAGAGCACCCCGGTGTCGGACAGCACGCGGTGCATCTCGGCCACCACGGCGTCGGGGTCGACCACGTGCTCGTAGATGTGGTTGAACACCAGCACGTCGATCGACCCGTCGGGGAAGGGCAGCGCCGTGCCGTCGCCGCAGACGAACGCCACCCGCTCGCCGAACCGGTCGGCGGCCTTGCGCAGCCCCGGCACGTCGATGTCGATGCCCAGCGTGTGCTTGGCCCCGGCCTGGGCCAGCTCGTCGGCGATGAACCCGGCAGAGCAGCCGACGTCGCCCACGGTCAGCCCGCCGAGCGGCCCCTGGAAGTGCTCCAGCACGGCGATGATCTTCGCGGCCTTGCGGCGGCGTTTGTCCTCGTCGAGCATGGCCGACTGGAATTCGGAGTACTCGAGCTGCGCGACCCGTTGCTTGCCCACGTCGCCCAACAGTACCCGCGCCGCGGGCCTCGGCAGGCTGACCTGCCCCACATGCTGGCTCTCCGCCCGGGCTCCCGCGTAGCCTGGGCTGATGTTGCGCCGCCTGCTGCGCGTCCTGCTCGCGCTGGTCGCCCTCGCCTTCCTCGGCTACGGCCTGGCGCGGAACTGGCACGACACCACGCAGGCCCTCTCCAGGCTGTCGCCGTGGGCGGTGCTCGGGGCGTTCGGCGCGGTGCTGGCCGGGCAGGTCTGCATGCTGGCGGCCTGGCGGCAGATCATGGCGGGGCTCGGCACCCGGCTGCCGCTGCGGGTGGCCGGACGGATCATGTTCGTGGGCCAGCTCGGCAAGTACATCCCGGGCGCGGTGTGGGCGTACGCGGCCATGATGGACCTCGGGCGCGACCACGGGAGCCCGCCGCGGCGCACGTTCGCCACGATCTCGCTCGGGCTGGTGGTCAACCTGGGCGTCGGCATCTCGATCGCCGCCGCCACGCTGAGCTCGCACGAGGCCGTCCGCCGGGCCTGGTACGTGGTGCTGCTGGTGCCGGTGATCATCGTGTGCCTGCATCCCAAGGTGCTCACCTGGGGGCTCAACCTGGCGTTGCGGATCGCCCGCAAGGAGCCGCTGGAGAGCGTGCTGCCCGGCCGCACGGTCGTCGTCACGGTGGCCTGGACCGCGCTCGGCTGGTTCGTCTACGGCCTGCACACCTGGCTGCTGTCCGGCCGCCCCGACCTCTACCTGGTGGCGACCGGCGCGTACGCGTTCGCCTGGTGCACCGGCATCCTGGCCTTCGTGGTGCCGGCCGGGGTGGGCGTGCGGGAGGGCGCGCTCGTGCTGGTGCTCGGGCCGGTCATCGGCACCGCTCCGGCCATCGCGGTGGCGATCGTGTCGCGGCTGGCGTTCACGCTGGCCGACGCGGTCGCCGCGGGGGCGGCGTTCCTGCTGGGCCGTCAGAGCGCGAGCAGCGCGCCCGCGTACGCGGCCCAGAACGGCTCGGGATCGACCGCCTTGACCCCCGACCGCAACCTCTCCGGCTCGCCCGAGGCGTAGAAGCGCTCGATCGCCGCGCGCAGCGCCCCGGCGTCGCCCGGCTCGACCAGCAGGCCGTCGACGCCGTCGGTCACGTGGTCGGCCAGCGCGCCCACCCGGGTGGCGATCACCGGCACGCCGTGCTCGTGGCCGAGCCAGACGTTCTGGCTGGCGGTGGCGCTGCGGTACGGCAGCACCAGCGCGTCGGCCGCGGCGAACAGCTTCGGCACGTCGGCGGCGGGGACGTACCCGGGCCGCAGCTCCACCCGGTCGGCCAGGCCCAGCTCGTCGATCAGCGCCTTCGTCTCGTCGAGGCCGCCCCAGAACTCGCCCGCCACGGTGAGCGAGACGCCCTCGGGCAACGCCCGCAGCAGCAGGTCGAGCCCCTTGTACGGGCGGACCATCCCGAAGAACAACAACCGCCGGCGCACCCCGCCGGACTTCTCGGCCGACGTGGACGGCAGGTGCGGCGGCAGCCCCGCCACCCCGACCGGCTTGCCCGGCGCGAGCCCCCTGGCCAGCTCGGCCTGCTGCTCGGAGTGGGCCAGCACGCCGTCGACCCGCCGCAGCAGCGCCCTCATCAGCGGCTGGTCGTACGGCTTGCGCTCGTGCGGCAGCACGTTGTGGCAGAGCGCGACCGTCCGGGCCTTACGCCGGATCCCGGACAGGATCCCCAGGTACGGAGGAACCTGGACGGAGCTCAGCACCGCCAGCACCACCAGGTCGGCCGTGCGCAACCGGCGTCCCGCCGCGTACCACCCGTCGGGCCGCCGCCAGTCGAGCCGCCGCGCGGTCCGCGGGTACGGCGTGCCCTCGGGCTCGGAGATCGTCTGCTGCCCGGGGTAGAGGAACGACGGGTACTGGGCCCGCCACGACTCGATCACCACGTCGTGGCCCTGGGCCGCCAGCCGGTGCGCCAGCTCGGTGGTGTGCTGCGCCCCGCCCCCCTTGTACGGATGGGTCGGGCCGACGATCGCGATGCGCACGCGCTATTCCCCCCGCGACCGCACGATCAGGTCGGCCAGCAGCGCCACCGAGCCGATCAGCAGGCCCGACAGGAAGATCATGACGGTGTTGGCCGGGAAGTAGAACGGCTGCCGGATCATGTCCCAGACGCCCTTCACGAACCCGATCGCCACCAGCCAGAGCGCGGGCGGCATGAGCACCTTGAGCGGGTTGAAGTACATGATCATCCGCAGCACCTGCAGGATGTAGCGGTAGGCGTCGGAGACGAAGCTGAACTTCGACTTGCCGGCCCGCTTGGCGTACTCGATGGGCAGGTAGTAGACGTCGTGCTGGTTGGACAGGAACGACAGCGTGATCGTCGTGACGCAGGAGAACCCGGGCGGCAGCAGCCGCAGGTAGGGGCGGGCCACCGACTTGCGGAAGGCGCGCAGCCCCGAGTTGAGGTCGGGGATCTTCTGCCCGGCGAGCTTCTCGGCCACCTTGCGGATCACCCACTTGGCCGGCACCCGCAGGATCTTGTGCGACCCCTCCTCCGTGGTGCGCGCGCCGACGACCTGGTCGATCGTCTGGTCCTTCTCCAGGATCTGGACCAGCTCGGGGATGCGCTCGTTGGGGTAGGTCATGTCGGCGTCGGTCCAGACGACGATCTCGCCCCTGGCCTCCTGCGTGCCGATGCGGCGCACGGTGCCCGAGCCGCCGTTGCGGTGGAAGGCGCGGATGCGCAGGTGGGGGTAGTCGGGCGCGGCCTCTTCGAGCCGGGCCAGGGTCTGGTCGGTCGAGCAGTCGTCGACGGCGACCAGCTCGTAGGTGTAGCCGCTGGAGTCCATCGCCCGCGTGATGCGCTCGACCTCGTCGATGACGTGGTCCTGCTCGTTGTAGCAGGGCAGGACGATCGTGACGTACGGCGCTTCTTCCACGGCAGGTCCACTCTTGGGGGTCTCAAGCGTGCTCACGGGGGTCGAGGGTACTCTGCCCCGCTGGAAGCCGAGTCCACATCGACGGGCTTTACGCTCACTTGATCAGCTGTGACCATCCTACGCCGGGCATCCTGAGCATCTCCTGACCCACCGCCCTGGCCCTGGCCGGGTCGTCGAAGCGCACGTACAGCACCTCGGGGATCTCGGCGAGCGTGAGAGGCCGCGCGTCGCCCCGATAGAGCCGGGCCAGCCGCAGCCCGAACGGCTTGTCCTGGAGGAACACCTCGGTCACGCCGTCCAGCTCGCGCAGCCGGGCCACGACGGCGTCGCGCTGCGCCTCGGTCGCCACCGTCCGGCAGGCGGCGTCCTCCTGCCACTGACCGCACATCACGATGGTCAGGTCCGCCTTGCCCCGCCAGAAGTCGGGAACCCGGGGCAGCAGCAGGACGCCCTTCTCCTCGGCCAGCCCCCGCCGGACGGCGTCGTAGTCGGCCGGGCCGCGCACCCCGCCCTCGATCATCGGGATCCAGCTCGCCTCGCGGGGCTTCGCCAGCCCCTCATCGATGATCACTCGCTGGGCCCAGCGCCGCTCGACCTCGTCGGCGGGCACCAGCGTGGGCGCGACCGCCTCGGGGATCCGCCGGACCAGCGCCAGCACCCGCTCGGCGGTGCCCGGCGGGCAGCCCTGGGTGCCCTCGGTGCACAGCGTGACGGTGAAGCCGTCCACGACGGGCAGCGCGCCGACGGGCGGCGGCGAGGGCAGGAGCGAGCGCAGGTGCAGGTACCAGCCGCCCCCGCCGAGCGCCGCCACCAGCAGGACGGCCGCCGCGACCGTCGCCGCCGTCCTTCGGTGGGCTCTGATCCAGGGCCGTAACCAGGGCTCCCGGTCGTCGCCGAACGACAGCTCGTCGGTGTCAGACATGTCCAGAACTATCGCGATGTGTCCCGAGCGGGGTCAACCCACCGCCATCCATACGTTCACCCGCAAGGACCACGTCCCGTCGGGCGGGTCCACGAGCGAGCGCTCGTCCTGGCGCGTGACCAGGCCCATGATCTGCCGCGGCGTCCCGTAGGGGGCCACCTGGGCGGGGTCGGCGGCCAGCACGACCGGCACCCGGCCGGCCGCCCTGACCCGCTCGACGGCGGCCCGGACCTGCGGCTCCTCCGCCAGGTCACGCCCCGGGGGCCGCGCCACCTGCGCCGCCGGACGTCCGCACATCCCCCGGACGAGCTGGGTGAACCGGTCGCCGGTCACCCGCTCGACGAACAACACCGACGCCTCGGCCGGCAGCGCCGCGCACATCGACCGGACCGCCGCCGCCTCCCCCCGCTCGACCGGCGTGAACGCGGTGCCGATCGAGGTGACCACCGGTGGCGCGAGCACCAGCAGCACCCCCGCGACCGTCGCCCACCGCCGGACCTGCTCGCGCGGCCACGACCGCTCGCGCAGCCAGCCCAGGCCCCACACCGCCAGCACGATCAGCCCCGGGATCACGACCGGGACCAGCCGCCGGGAGGCCCACGGCTGGTCGGGGGTGATCTCGGGCCGCAGCAGCGTGGTGACCGTCGTCCAGCCGATCATCGCCAGCGGCAGCAGCCAGACGAACGGCCTGCCGTCGCGCAGCAGCCTGCGCAGCAGCACGGCCGCCGCGACCGTGGCCAGCACGACGGCCGGGATGCCGATGTACCAGGTCACCCAGTGGAGCGATAGCTCGAAGTAGAGCCGGTCCGCCTGCACGGGCAGGCCGTTGGCCTGCTGGATCTGAGCGATGAACTCGGCCGTGCGGGCGTCGTCGAGGTTCGCGGCCTTCCTGGTCACGGTCTGGAACCAGGGGCGGGCGTACAGACCGGCCATCACCAGCACGACCAGCGCGGCCCCCGCCGTCGGCAACCACCGCGGCGGCCGGAACCTGGCCAGCGCGGGCGCGGCGGCCACGCCGACCGGCGTCAGCACCAGCACGACCGCGCAGATGAGCAGCAGCGGCCGCACGGATGCGGACAGATACTCCAGGTACGGCCGGGCCAGCACATACGCCGCCAGCAGCCCCAGCCCCGCCCCCGCCACCAGCCCCGCCAGCAGCGGCGCCCCCACCGCGCCCTGCGGCCTGCCGGAACGCCGCATCGCGACCAGCAGCCCCGCGTACGCCAGCACCGGCAGCACGTCGCGCAGCCCGTCGACCCTGACCAGCACCGCCAGCCCCAGCACCAGCCCGGCCGGCAGCCCCTGCCGCCAGCCCGGCCGCTCGGCCTCGATCGCGTCCTGGGCCAGCGCCAGCCCGCCGAACAGCAGGATCAGCGACGGGATCTCGCTGAACGTCGTGCGCGAGGTGTACAGGATCGGCAGGCTCACCGCGAACGCCGCCGCCGCGAGCACCGCCCACCGGCCGCCGGCCAGCCGCGCCGCCACCCCGGCCACCGTCAGCACGGCCAGCGCCCCCAGCACGGCCGGCACCGCGAACGGCGCCCCCAGCCAGTCGCCGACCGCGAACACCAGCGGCGGCCCCGGCATGAACTGCGGCACCACCCCGCCGTCCACCGGGTACGTGCCGACGCTGTCGAAGAACAGGGAGGGATGGTGGCCGCCGAACGCCGCCGCCTGGTCCGGGATCGGCAGCGAGCCGTGCCCGGCGATCCAGGCGGCGTACTGGGCGTAGGTCGCCGGGTCGCGCCGGACCAGCAGCTGCTCGGAATGCATGACGACGTTGAACACGCCCGACCCGGCGGCCACCGCCACGACCCCGGCCACCTGCCAGGGCGTGGCCTGGACGCCCTGGCCCGCGCCCCGCGTCCCGCGCAGGACGCCGCGCGTGCCCGCCCAGCACAGCAGCGCCGCCGCGGGCGCCCCGAGCAGCAGCGCGGGCAGCGGCGCGAACCGGCCGGCCAGCAGCAGCGGCAGGCCCGCGAGCAGCCAGCCCGCCAGGGCGAGCGCGGGCGACACCGACAACGCGGCCAGTACGCGGCCCGATCGATCACGTTCCATCGGTGAGCGAGCGTATCCAACGCCGGAGTCACGGCGTCCGCGGAAACGCGGGTAGCGTACGCGAGGTGCAGGAGGAGCGGGATGACCAGCGGGTGAGACCGGAGCCGCGCGCGGGAACCCCCGCCCGCGTCCAGGAGCCCATCTGGCGGCGGCTCGCCTCCGGCGCCCGGGAGCCCGGCTGGCGGCGGCACGGCTGGTCGGCGCGCGTCCGGGAGGCCGGATGGTGGCGGCGGCACGGCTGGTTCGCCGGGGTGCTGGCGGTCGGCGCGGCCCTGCGCGCGCTCGCCATGCTCGGCTACCGCCCGGCCCTGTGGTTCCCCGACTCCTACACCTACGTCGTCACCGTCTTCCGGCCGCGCCCCGACCTGGTGCGCCCGGCGGGCTACTCGATGTTCATGAAGCTCCTGGAGCCCTTCCACGGCTTCTGGGCGGTCACCGCCGCGCAACACCTGCTCGGCCTGGCCACCGGCGTTCTCGTCTACGTGGCCGCGCGCCGGGCCCCGCGCTGGGCGCGCACGCTCGCGGCCGTGCCCGTGCTGCTCGACGCGTACCAGATCGAGCTGGAGCACCTGCTGGTCTCCGACACGTTGTTCCTGTTCCTGGTCGTGGCCGCCGTGGCACTGAGCATGACCGAGAGGCGCGCCATCGTCGCCGCCGTCGGCCTGCTGCTGGCCGCCGCCACCCTGACCAGGACCGTCGGCCAGCCGCTCATCGTCGTCCTGGCCGCGTGGTTCGTGCTGCGCAGGCGCGTGGGCCTGGCCGGGGTGCTGCTCGTCGCCGCGCTGGTCCCGGTCGTCGCCTACGGCGGCTGGTTCTACGCCACCTACCACCGCGTCGGCCTGGTGGGCGCGAACGGCGTCTTCCTCTACGCCCGCACGATGTCCTTCGCCGACTGCGCGAAAATGCACCCGCCGGCCGACCTGCGGGTGTTGTGCGACCCCCGTCCGCCGGAGCTGCGGCCGCCGTCGCAGGAGTACATCTGGAGCAAGGACTCCCCGCTGGTGAAGCTGCCGGGGATCACGTTCACCAAGGCGAACGACGACCTGGCCTCCAGGTTCGCGACCCTGGCCGTCACCAGCCAGCCGCTCGACTACGCGGGCTCGGTGCTGGCCGAGCTGGCCCGCACGTTCGCGTGGGGGCGGCCGGTCTACCCCGACGCGGAGGTCTACGCCTACTACGAGTTCCCGGCGACCCCGCCCGGCCCACCTGGCCGCTATCCCGCGCAGGTCGGCGCCGACTATGCCAAGCTCTACGAGCAGGGTGCGATCGGTACGGAGATCGTCGAGCCCTACGCCGGATGGCTGCGGGGCTACCAGAGCGTGGTGCGCCTGCCCGGCCCGGTGCTGCTGGCGCTCCTGCTCGCGCCGCCCGTCGCGGCCGCCGTGCGCAGGGCGCGGGGCCTGCGGCACGCCGGTCCGCCGGCGTGGGCGGTGCCCTGGGCGGCGGCCGTTGTGTTGCTCGTCACACCGCCCGCCGTGGCCGAGTTCGACTACCGGTACGTGCTCCCGGCCGTGCCTCTGGCCTGCCTTGCGGCGGCCCTGAGCGTCCGGCCTGACCTGCGGGGACGGTCAGAAAGCGGGAAAGACTTTGGCAATGATATTCCACGAAATGTCCGGCTCTGAGTATGCTGTGCCGCGGAAACATCACGCCCGGGTCACGGTCGTTTCCGGCGGTCATGGCACCGGGCACGCCGTACGTGACCTAATCTCGTGGCGCGGAGCGACCAAGCCGGCGCGTTGGCGCAAGGAACGAGGCTAGGGGGCGTATGAGTGACTACAGGAGCGCGTCCGTCCAGGACGCCAGGGTCGCCCCCAGCGCTCCGGGCAGCCGGATGGCGCGAAGGGCCGCGGGCTCCCCGCCTCCCCCGCCCGACGACCGGCCCACGCGCGGCCACCGCGGCGACGGCGGCGGCGGCGGTCAGGGCAAGATGCGGGTGCTGGCCTGGGTCAGCATCGCCGCCACCACGGTCATGGTGGCCGGCGCGCTGACCGGTTACACCGTCTACCGGGACGCCTTCGGCAACATCACCCAGAAGAGCGTCAAAGAAGACATCATCAACCCGCGTCCGCGCGACACGGGCGCGCTCAACGTGCTGCTCGTCGGCTCCGACACCCGCGCGGGCAAGGGCAACGCCAAATACGGCCAGCAGCTCGCCAGGACGGCCGACGCCGGCGGCAAGCGCACCGACACGATCATCGTCATGCACATCTCCCCCAACCGGGACAAGGCGCGCCTGATCAGCTTCCCGCGCGACTCGATGGTGCAGATCCCGAAGTGCAAGAACGAGACGACCAAGGCCGAGATGCCGCCCCGCCGGGACATGATCAACTCGGCGTACAACTCCGGCGGCATCGCGTGCACGATCTCCACGATCGAGACGCTCACCCAGATCCGCATCAACCACTTCGTCGAGGTCGACTTCAGCGGCTTCAAGAACATCGTCGACGCCCTCGGCGGCATCGAGATCTGCCTCAAGTCCGGCGTCAACGACAAGGCGTCCCATCTCGTCCTGCCTCCGGGCAAGAGCCTGCTCAACGGTGAGAAGGCGCTCGGTTACGTACGTCTGCGCCACTACGGCGACGGCAGCGACATCCAGCGCATCAAGCGCCAGCAGATCTTCCTGAGCAAGGTCATCGCCAAGGCCACGAGCAGCGAGCTGCTGACCGACATCGGCAAGCTGACCGGCTTCATCAAGGCGGCCGCGGGCTCGGTCACCATGGACCCCGAGCTGGCCAACGACACCCAGCAGCTCATCGACATCGCCACCAGCGCCAAGGAGCTGACCGCGGGCGGCGTGCAGCTCACCACGATCCCGTGGCTGCCCGACCCGCAGGACCCCAACCGGGTGATCTGGAAGGAGCCCGACGCCTCCGCGCTGTGGGCCTCGATCATCAGCGACACCGAGCTCCCCGACCCGGCCCCGAGCGCGAGTGCCAGCGCGAGCACCAAGCCCAAGGTCACGCCCAAGCCCGAGCAGGTGAAGGTGCAGGTGCTCAACGGCACCACCACGCCGGGCAAGGCCCGCCTGGTGGCCGACGAGCTGGCCAAGCAGGGCTTCAACGTCGTCGGCGTGGGCAACTACCAGGCCGCCGACGGCGCGAGCCTGCCCGCCAGCGAGATCCACTACGCCAAGGGCGCCGCCACCGGCGCCGACTACGCGGCCGTGCTGTCCGGCGCGGTGCTGCCCAAGCCGGCTCCCTCGGCGGGCAAGGTCACCGCGACCAACCCGCAGCCCTACACCTCCGGCACCACCGGCACGGCCGCCGGCGCGGGCGGCAAGGGCGCTCCGGTGATCCAGCTCGTGGTCGGCTCCGACTTCAAGTCGGTCAAGGTGACCAAGCTTCCTGACAGCGTGAACAACAGCACCATCACGGCCGCCGACCAGAAGAACGTGTGCACCTGAGGCTCCAAGTTCCCTGTGGAACCGGACTTCTGGTGAGACAGGGACCACTAGATCGGGATAATGTTTGCGGGTCGGCGACGCAGCGCGACACGGCCGCTGTAAGGCGGTTGTAAGTGTGAAATGTCAGAGTTGCGTCGTGCACCCCGGCCCCTAGCGAAGCTGAGCTCCCCAGTGTCTGACACAAAGTTCTCCCCACCGGTCACGACCCCGCGGAGCCCTGACGGCCCCGTCGAGGAAGGCGGGCCGGCGAACACTGGAGCTCGCTGGCCCCTGCCTCAGGAGCCGGTCTGGGGCAACCAGACCGACCCCCACGGCATGCCGACGGCCGAGCGCCCCGAGGAGCGGCAGGAGCCCGTCGAGGAGCCCGAGCCGCCCAAGCGCCGGCGCGACCCCTACCTCGACAACGTCAAGTTCATCCTGATCGCGCTCGTGCCGCTGGGCCACTCGCTGGTGCCAACGCTCTCGACCCATTCCTCCAGAGCGCTCTACATCTACATCTACATGTTCCACATGCCGCTGTTCGTGCTGATCAGTGGCTACCTGTCCAGGAACTTCTGGAACTCCAACGCGAAGACGAACAAGCTCGTCGACACGTTCGTCGTGCCGTACGTGATCGTGGAGATCGGCTACGCCGCCGTCCGCTACGGGCTCGGCCAGAAGTGGAGCCTCACGATCATCGACCCGGCGTGGCTCAACTGGTACCTGCTGGCGCTGCTGTTCTGGCGGTTGTCCACACCCGTGTGGAAGCGGATGAAGCACCCGGTCCCGGTGGCCATCGTGATCTACATGTTCGCCGGCTTCTCGCAGATCACCGGCGACTTCAGCATGGACCGCTTCTTCGGCCTGCTGCCGTTCTTCGTCATCGGCCTGGTGATGCAGCCCGAGCACTTCGAGATGCTCAACAAGCTGTGGATCAAGATCGCGTCGGGGGTCACGCTGCTCTGCGCTGCGGCCGTGGCCATCGTCATCGCGCCCAAGGCGCCGCTCGACCCGTTCTACTTCAAGCACAGCTTCCAGGACATGGACCTGTCCTGGTGGATGGGCCTGCTGCTCAAGGTCGGGCTGCTGGTCTGCGCCCTGGCGATGTCCTTCGCGGTGCTGGCGCTGGTGCCGCGCGGCGAGACCTGGTACTCCGACCTCGGCACCCGCACGCTCTACTGCTACCTGCTCCACGGCATCCCCGTCCTGATCGCCAAGGACCAGGGCTGGCTGGCGCTGCCGTGGCTGCACGGCCCGCTCGGCGTGCTCGCCATCGCGTGCAGCTCGTTCGCCCTGGCGATCGTGTTGTGCCTGCCGGAGACGCGCACGGTCTTCAAGTGGGTGCTCGAACCCCGCCTGACCTGGCTCTATCGCCGTCCCTCTGGAAGTTAAGCGGCCCTTCCACCTGAGTTAACGCCTTTGACCTGGTAGGCGCGGAGCATCGACACATGCGCGCATGTGTCGCCACCACCGTCCATCATCCCGAGGACGCCCGGATCATGCACCGGCAGATCAGGGCGCTGCTCGACGCGGGCCACGAGGTGACCTACGTCGCGCCGTTCACCTATTACAACGTCACCCCGGCCGTCGGGCTCACCGCGGTCGACGTCGCCCGGCAGGCCCCGTACGGGAAGGCCCGGGCGGCGCTCAGGCGCGGCGTGCGGGACGCCGATCTGCTGATCGTGCACGATCACCGGCTGCTGCGTGCGCTGCCCCACCGGCGCCCTCCGGTCGTCTGGGACGTCCGCGAGGACGTCTCGCCCAGGCGGCGGGCCCGCGCGGAGAGACGGCACCACGTGATCACCTCCGCGGTGGTGCCCGAAGCGACCCTGGTGTCGCCCAGCCCGCCACTTCCCGGCGACACCAGGGTCGTGCACATCGGCCGCCTGTCGGCCGAGCGCGGCGTGGCCGAGCTGATCGCCCTGGCCGAGCGCCTGGCGCCGCACGGCATCCGGATGGACCTCATCGGCGCCGCCGACCGCGACGTGCGCCCGCTGCTGCGCGACGCCCAGCGCGTCGGCCTGCTCGACTGGTTCGGGTACGTGCCCAACCGGCACGCCCTGCGCATGTCCGAGGGCGCGCTGGCCGGGCTGTCCCTGGCCGCCGACACCGTGACCGAGCCGCCCACGAAGATCCTCGACTACATGGGCCGCGGCCTGCCGGTGATCGCCACCCCGCAGGCCGCCCCGCTGGTCCGGGCCGTCGGCTGCGGCCTGGTGGTGCCCCGGGACGTGGACGCGCTGCTGGACGCCGTCCTGGACCTCAAGGAGGACCCCGTGCGGCGGGCCGACCTGGGAGCGGTCGGGCACGCCGAGGCCCGGCTGCGCCACCACTGGCCCGACCGGGCGGCGGACTTCGTCAAGCTGGCCGAGTCGTGGGCGGCCCTGCCGGAACACGCGCTGGCGGTGTAGGAATGGCCAGCGGGCTCCCGGGTTGATGTACTGGACCCATGGCATCGCATCTGATCCAGGGCCGGACGGTGGGCATGCCTGTGCGAGTGCAGGACGCCGAGGTCTGCAGCGCCTTCTACGCGGTGCGGGCCGACGCGGCGCGGGCGGTGATCGCCTATTCCGGCCTCGACGTGGCCGAGGTGTTCCCCGGCAAGGCCGTGTGCGTGCTGGTGTTCGTCGACTACCGCGAAGGCGACCTGGACGCCTACCACGAGTTCGGGATGGCCTTCCTGATCCGGCGGCCGGGGGCCGCGGGCTCGGTCGGGCTCGGTGACCTGCGCGGCGCGGGCGTCTTCGTCCACTGGCTGCCCGTCGACCAGCGGTTCACGCTGGAGGCGGGGCGCACGATCTGGGGGTTCCCCAAGGAGCTGGCCGACATCGAGCTGCGGCTCGGGTCGCCGTACAAGCGGTGTGTGCTGCGCAAGGACGGCAGGCTCGTGCTCGACCTGCTGATCAGGCCCGGCGTGCCGGCGCCGGCCGCCATGGCGCCGCTCGACGCCTTCACCCATCTGGAGGGCGTCACGCGGCGCATCCCCTGGTCCGTACGGGCCGGGGGCACGCGCGTGCGGCCGGGCGGCGCGCTGATCCGCCTGGGCAACCACCCCATCGCCAAGGAGCTCAGCGAGCTGGGGCTGCCCAAGCGGGCGCTGTTCGCCTCGACCGTCTCCCATGCCTCGATGATCTTCGGCGAGGCGGAGACGGCCTAGACGATCGGCGGGCGGCCGAGCTTGACCATGCGCCAGGCGGTGCGCCAGGCCATGGGACGACGCTCGCCCGCGGGCGTGCGCAGCCCCTCGAAGAAGCCGGAGAACCACGCCTTGATCGCGACCCCCGAACGGCGCTCGCGGATCAGGGTGAGCACCACCCAGTTGGTCAGGTAGAGGAACGCCAGCGGCCACGGCAGGTTGCGCCGCGCCAGCCAGACCCGGTTACGGGCGTTGAGCTGGTAGAACTGCGCGTGCCTGGTCGGCGGGACCTGCGGGTGGTACATGACGGTCTCGGCGTCGTACTCGATCCGGTAGCCCTCGCCCAGCAGGCGCCAGGCCAGGTCGGTCTCCTCGTGCGCGTAGAAGAACCGCTCCGGCAGGCCGCCGACCTGGAGGAAGGCCGAACGCCGCACGGCCGAGGCGCCGCCCAGGAACGTGGTGACCGGCGAGGAGCGCTGCGGGTCGCCCGCGCGCAGCCGGGGCACGTGCCGCCGCTGGCCGACGCCGCCCTCGGGGTCCATCACCCGGAAGGAGATGACCGCGAGGTCGGGCTCGGTGGCGAACCGGTCGCGCACGTGGGCGACGACCTTCTGGTTGGCGTACCAGCCGTCGTCGTCGAGGAACAGCACGACGTCGCCGGAGCACTCCTCGACGCCGCGGTTACGGCCGGCGGGAATGCCGGTGTTGTGGTCGAGCCGGATCGTCTTCACGACCGCGGCCGAGCCCTCGGGTGGCGTGGCCGACACCTGGGGCACGTCGGCGCCGTTGCCCACGATCACCACTTCGACGTCGCCGTCGACCTGGTTGAGCGCGGACTCGACGGCCCGGTTCAGCTCCGCGACCCGGTTGCCCATGGTGAGGATGACGCACGAGATCTTCAACGGGTCATCGTCCTGACGCGTTGAGGACACGAGCGGAGCATTCTTTCATGATCACCGAGTCTGCTGGTCTGCATCTTGTTGACAATGGTGGAGCTAAGCGTATCGGAACCGATGGTGAACCCCCACCGAACGGCGGACGTCCGATCAATACGACGGACGGGAAGCTCCTCCGGTTCCGACATGAGATCACCCAAGCCGCCTCGACGCCATAATGCTGATCAGATGAAGCACGGTCTGCAGCGCGGCGGCGATCGCGCAGGCCACGATGAGCACGCGGGAGGCCCCGAGCGTGCCGGTCGCCAGGTCGATCACCGCGGCCGCCACCGCGAGCAGCGACAGCTCGATCGGCTGCATGATCCGATGGAACTTCGTCGCCGCCAGGATCCTCCTGCCCAGACCGAGCAGCCCCGAACGGAACTGCACCGCCGACGCCTCGGAGGACGCGCCCAGCCCGCCCTTGGCCCGCGCCACCTCCACCAGGTCGGTCTCGGCCTTGATGAGGATGGCGCCGAGCGCGGCGGCGAAGCCGAGCACGGTGTACCAGTCGGGCAGGACGGCCGAGGCCCGCCAGCCGAGCCCGGCCAGCACGGCCGCCTCGGTGAAGTAGGCCCCGACGCGGTCGAGGTAGACCCCGGCCAGCGACGTCTTGCCCGTCCAGCGGGCCAGCTCGCCGTCGGAGCAGTCGAGCAGCAGGTAGACCTGGACGAGCAGGGCGGCCAGCACGGCCGCCCACAGCCCCGGCAGGGCCAGCACGAAGCCCGCCGCGACCCCGGCGACCGTCATCACCCAGGTGAGCTGGTTGGGCGTGACCGACGTCTTGCTCGTCAGCCACGTGACGTAGATGGACAGCCGGCGCATGTAGAGCACGCCTGCCCAGTGCTCGCCGTTCCTGCGGTCGAGATGGCCCTCGGGCTGGGCGACCCGCCGCAGCTCAGCTACCGAAGGCCCGGACATAGTCCCCCACCCGATCGCGGATCTCGGAGTCCTGCATGCGCAGGTGCTCCAGGATCGTGTAACGGCCGGGACGGGTCGACGGCGCCAGCGCGACCACCTCGGCGAACTGCTCGCCGGTCAGCCCGATGTCGGCGGGCACGACCGGGAGCTCGTGCCGGCGCAGGCAGTCGACCACCTGGGCCACCCTGGCGGCGTCCTCCCGCAGGAAGAAGCAGAAGGCGGCACCTATGCCGGCGAGCTCGCCGTGGTTGGAGGTGCCGGGGAAGAGCTGATCCACGGCATGAAGGATCTCATGATCTCCACCGCTCGCGGGCCGCGACGACCCGGCGACGACCATCGACATGCCGGAGAGGATGAGCGACTCGGCCAGGACGGTCAGGAACGCGTCGGACTCGATGCCGTCGCTCCGGCCGACCAGCGCCTCGGCGGCGGTGCGGGACATCGAGCAGGCCAGGCCGTCGATGGGCTCGCCGCGCTCGACGCTGCCGAGCTGCCAGTCCTCGATCGCCGACAGGTTGCTGACGACGTCGCCGATGCCGGCCCTGACCAGCGACTTCGGCGCGTTGTGCACGAAGTCGAGGTCGACCAGGATGGCCAGCGGCATCGGCACGCCGAAGGTGCCCTTGCCCCCCTCGTAGACGAGGGAGGCGGTGGGCGAGCAGATGCCGTCGTGGGAGAGGTTGGTGGCCACGGCCACCATGGGGATGCCCGCGAGGGACGCGGCGTACTTCGTCGCGTCGATCGTCTTGCCGCCGCCGACCCCGACGACGACCTCGTAGGCGCCCTTGCGCAGGTCGGCGCCGAGTGAGACGGCCGCCTCGACCGACCCGTCGCTCACCCGGAACACCTCGGCCTCGCCGAGGGTGGGGGCGATCAGGCGCTCGATGTGGTCGCCCTGGCCGGGCCCGACGGCCACGGCCACCCGGCCGGAGGTGGCCACGCGACTGTCGGCCAGCAGGGCGCCGAGCTCGGCGACGGCGCCGCGCCTGACCTCCATGGTCAGGGGCGCCGGCAGCATCCTCGCTAGAAGCGGCATGCGCGCTCCCTCTAGTAGCGAACGGCTATGGTGCGAGCCTTGGCCAGGTCGTCGTGGTTGTCCACCTCGACCCAGTCGACCTCGCCGATGGGCGCGACGTGGATCGCCTCGCCGCGTTCGACCATCTCCTGGTAACCGTCCTCGTAGTAGAGCTGGGGGTCGCGCTCGAACGTCGCCTTGAGCGCGTCGGCCAGCCGCTCGGCCGCGCCGGGCCTGATGAGCGTGGCGCCGATGTACTCGCCGTACGCCTCGGCCGGGTCCATCAGCTTGGTGATGCGGCGCAGCGAGCCCTCCGGGGAGAGGGTCACCTTCATCTCTTCGTCGGCCAGCTTCTTGACGTCGTCGACCGCGAGCAGGACGTCGCTGGTCTCTGGGGCGGCCAGCAGCGTCTTCTCGACCGAGACGGGGTGGACGGTGTCGCCGTTGACCAGCAGCACGCCCTGGGCGAAGTAGTCGCGGGCGCACCACAGGGAGTAGGCGTTGTTCCACTCCTCGGCCTTGTCGTTGTGCACGAGGGTGAGCTTGACGCCGTGGCGCCTCTCCAGCTCCTCCTTGCGGTCGTGCACGGCCTGCGCCGCGTAACCGACGACGACCACGACCTCCCGCAGGTCCACCTCGGCGAGGTTGCGCAGCGAGATGTCCATGATCGTGGTTTCGCCGTCAACCGGCACGAGCGCCTTGGGCAGCGTGTCGGTGTACGGCCGCAGGCGTCGTCCGGCCCCGGCGGCCAGAACCATTCCCAGCAACGTGCACTCCTCGGTCGAGCATGACTACGTGTGCCCAAAGGTTAGTTGCCTTTGGGCCCTTCGCGGGTAATCCGCCGTCAGTCTTGCGTTCCCATCTCGCTCGCCTCGACGCCCGATCGGGGCGCGGCCAGCCAGCACGTGACACTCTCCCAGCCGAACAGCGCCCACAGGTAGAGGGTCAGCAGCACGTAGCCCGCGGTCATCCAGCCGGCCAGGGCGGCCAGCGAGACCGCCATCATCCGGCCGTCCCAGCCGAGGCCGAGCGTCGAGAGCCAGGCCGGCGGGTAGACGCGCTGGCGCAGCCGGTAGACCAGGTCGTAGTGGTGGAAGGCGAGCGCGCCGAGCAGCAGGAAGGTCAGCACCGGCGGCAGCCCGTGGGCGAAGCCGCAGGCGGCGACGAAGCTGTACTCGATGAGCCGCAGGATCGGCGGCACCAGCCAGTCGAAGCGGCCGTCGTGCGGGTGGGTGCTGCCCGGCCCGGCCAGCAGCAGCGTCACGGCGGGCGCGAACACCGCGAGCCCGTCGGACCCGGCCACGCCGATCAGCAGCAGCACGCCGGTGACGAACGTGCCGGCGATCACCGGCGGCAGCGGCGGGAGCTGCCCGGCCACGAGCAGGCCCATCGCGCGCGAGAGCGGCCCGTCGTCGCGGTAGGCGACGACCTTGCTCTCTGGCACGGGGCTCATGTGCACGGAGATCACGCTGCCCACCTCCCGATCCGGCGAACCGCCGCCGCCTCGCCCGCCCCGGCGACCCTCACCGCGCCGACCCTGACCGCGCCGACCTTCACCGTGCCGACCTTCACCGTGCCGACCTTCACCGTGCCGACCTTCACCGCGCCGCCCCTCACCGCGCCGACCTCGCGACGCGCCCGGCGAGCTGGTAGAGGGCCGCGACGCCGCCCCAGCCCAGCAGGGACACGAACGTCACCCTGGCGTCCCACACGGCGGCGGTGACGGCGATCAGCACCGTCCGCTCGCCGATGGGCAGCACGACCATCTTCCTGAGCCAGTGGACGAGCGAGTCGCGCTCCAGCCGCTGGGCGAGCCCGAGCATCCCGTGGGCGTGCCGCGCGTCGGCCGGCTCCAGCAGCGAGCGGGCGGGCCTGGCCCACAGCGCGCCGACGCGGCCGGCGTCGGCCACCGCCCCGGCGTAGGAGTAGTCGACGGAGTGGCGGACGACCTGGGTGATCATCGCGGCGGCGGCCAGGTACCAGATCGCGGTCCCGCCGTAGCCGAAGGCGAGCCCGGCGTAGACCAGGTACTCCTTCAGCCGGTCGGCCATGCCGTCGGCCCAGGCGCCGAGCGGGGAGAACGTGCGGGTGTAGCGGGCGAGCTGCCCGTCGAGGCAGTCGAGCGCGAACGACATCAGGAACAGCGCGCCCCCGGCCGCCCGCCCTGCCTGGGTGCCGGCCGAGAACCAGACGGCGGCCAGCGCGGCCAGGCCGATCGAGACGCCGGTGACGGCGTTGGGGGTGAGCTTGAGGCGGACGGCCGGCCTGATCAGGTGGCGCGACCAGGTCGAGACGAAGAACGTGGCGAAGAAGCCGTCGTCCTCCTTGACCGAGGTGTCGAGCCGGACCCTGGCCTCGTCGACCTCGGCGAGCCTGGTCAGGGCGCTGTCGGCGGCGTGCTGGCCGGTCACGCGGTCGGCGTGCAGCGGGCCGATCGAGGCGGCGCGCACCAGTACGCCGGCCCTGACCAGTCCCACCAGCAGCAGGTCGACCGCCTCGACGGGGGTGACCGGGCCGAGCTTGCCCAGGTCGGCCAGCTCGGCCAGCTCCTCGGCGAGGTCGGCCAGGGTCGCCAGGTCGGCCTCGCCGGTCTGGAGCACGCCCCTGAACGTGGCGTTGGCCTCCGGGACGGTGTGGAACGAGCTGCCGGCGGCGACCACCCTGCCGGACTCGACGCGTACGGGCGGCCGCATCGGGGCCGCGGCGGCGTCGTGGGAGACCAGCGCGCCGGTGTCGCGCGCGGGATGTTCGAGCAGCAGCGCGAGCGCCTCGGTGTGGGCGACGAGGTCGGCGGGGAGCACCACGACCGTGCCCGAGGAGACCCGGGCGATCTTGGCAACCCCGCGCAGGTCGGCCCCGAGCCCGCCGCCGGGGGCGACCACCTGGACGTCACGGACGGGAAGCGCGGCGAACTGGTCGCTCAGCCGGTCGAGGAGCGTGCCGTCGGCGCAGGAGAGCCGGCACGCCGGGGTCGTGGCGAGCAGCACCACCGAGGTGGTCGTGCCCTCGCGGGTGAGTGAGTCGGGCAAAGCGCAGGTCTCCTCCCGGTAGGGAGTGCGTGGACACAGCGTAGCGACAGGGGCGCGCGATATCACGGAACAGGACCGTTACGCTGCCGACATGGATGCAGCGCGGCGGTCGGTCGGAGTGCTCCTCGCGGGAGGCGTGGGGCAGCGGGTCGGACATGAGATACCCAAACAACTCATCGAAGTAGCCGGGCGGACGATCCTGGAGCACTCGATCGCGGTGTTCGAGCGGGCGCCGGAGATCGACGAGATCGTGGTGCTGATGACGCCCGGCTTCACCGACCGGGTGAAGGAGATCGTGGCGAACGGCGGCCACCGCAAGGTCACCCAGATCGTGGAGGGCGGCAGGAGCCGTACGGAGAGCACCTGGCGGGCGTTGCGGGCGCTGGGCACGCAGGAGTGCGACGTGCTGCTGCACGACGCCGTACGGCCCCTTCTGGAGCCGCGGATCATCACCGAGTGCGTGGCGGCGCTGCGCACCCACCGGGCCGTCAACGTGGCGATCCCGAGCTCCGACACGGTCCTGGTGGCCGTGCCCGGCCCGGACGGCGAGGTGATCGGCGAGGTCCTCGACCGCTCGCGGCTGCGCCGCAGCCAGACGCCGCAGTGCTTCCGGCTCTCGGTGATCCGCGAGGCGTACGAGCGGGCCATGGCCGACCCGGGCTTCGCCGAGCGCCCGGCCACCGACGACTGCGGCGTGGTGCTGCGCTACCTGCCCGAGGTGCCCATCCACCTGGTCCCCGGCAGCGAGCGCAACATCAAGGTCACCCATCCGGACGACCTGCGGATCGCCGAGCAGCTCTTCGCGATCAGGGGGTCCATCTCCTGACGTGTCCGGGCATGTCGTAGACGTTCGCGTGGAAGGCGCTTGACCTGCGGGTTGTTACCGTGCGGTCGCATGAGAAGACTGCTGGCGATCGGCGCGCTGCTCGGCTGCTACCCCGTCCTGCTGGCGTCGGCGCTGTGGCCGGCGCCGCTGCTGTTCGGGCTGGTCGCCGTGGTCTCCTACGCCGTCGAGTTCGCCGCGGCACGCCTGGCCGGCGGGCTGACCGAGCTGCTCGGCCGGATGCATCTGGGGACCACGCTGCGGTTCGCGGCCCGGGAGACGGCCGCGCTGCTGCTGGTGGCGCGGGTGTCGGGGGCCGGCTCGCCGTGGTTCGTGGCGCTGGCCGCCGGGCTGTTCGCGCTGCACGGCGCGCGGGCCGCGCACTCGGGGCTGGCCATCCGCCTGCGGCAGACGCTCAGCAGCATGCCGGTGACCACCCGCAACCTCGACGTGTCGGCGCTGCGCATCCCCAAGATGCCGCCCCCGTTCCTGGGCGCCCACCGCGGCCTGCGTTTCCTCGGGCTCGACGCCCTGCCGGTGCTCGGCGCGACCTTCGGCGCGGCGGCCGGGGCGGCCGGCGCGGGCGTGGCGCTGCTGGTCGGCGTGGCGGGCGTGCTGGCGCTGCTGCCGTACGTGCGCCGCACCCGGCCGCTCGGTGACCGGGCGAGGGTGCTGGAGGTCGTGGGCGAGCAGGTCAGGGCCTACGACCCGGAGGTCATCCTGTACTTCTCCGGCGCGACGGCCGCCGCCTACCAGGCCCGGATGTGGCTGCCCACCCTCGAACGCATCAACCGGCGCGCCATCGTCGTGCTGCGCGAGCGCGGCATGGCCAGGCACCTGGAGTCGACCACGCTGCCGATGGTCTGCATCCCGTCCTCGGCCGACCTGATGAGCTTCCGCGCCCTGTTCAGCGCCAAGCTCTGCCTGTACGTCTCCAACGTCGGCCGCAACGTCCACATGCTGCGCATCCCGACCCTGCGCAGCGTGTTCCTCAACCACGGCGACAGCGACAAGGAGGCGTCGTTCAACCCGTTCTCGCGGGTGTACGACGAGGTGTGGGTGGCCGGGCCGGCCGGGCGCGACCGCTACCGGCGGGCCCGCGTGGGCGTCCGGGACGAGAGCATCCACGAGGTCGGCCGGCCACAGCTCGAAGGCATCTCGACCGAGGGCCCGGGGCTGCCGTACCGGACCGTGCTCTACGCCCCCACCTGGGAGGGCTGGAACGACGACCTGTTCCACACGTCGCTGATCACCATGGGCCCGCGCATCGTGCGCGCCCTGCTGGACCACGACCCGCAGCTGCGGATCATCTACAAGCCGCACCCGCTGACCGGCCACCGCGACAAGAGCGCCGCGCGGGCGCACCGCAGGATCGTGTCGATGATCGAGGCGGCCGAGCTGGCCAGGTCGAAGGCCAGGCATCCGTCGAGCCCGGGCGGGGCGCCGGAGATCAGGCACCTGATCGTCACCGGCGACAGCCCGCACCTGTACGACTGCTTCAACGAGTGCGACCTGCTGATCAGCGACATCTCCAGCGTCGTGGCCGACTTCCTGGCCAGCGAGAAGCCGTACGCCGTGACGAACGTCGCGGGGCTGCCCGAGCGTGCCTTCCACGAGCGCTACCCGAGCACCGAGGCGGGGGTGCTCATCGGCGAGGACCTCACGGCCCTCGCCGGTTTCCTGGACGGTGAGGACACCCTGGCACGAGCCAGGATCAAGCTCAGGAGCTACCTGCTCGGGCCGGAGTACCCGGACGCGCTGACCCGCTTCGACGCGGCCGTCGAGCGGGTCTTCGCGGGCTCGTGATCAGCGTGGCGGCCTGGACAACCTCCGCGGGCTGGTGAGGAAGCCCCATCCCCACGAGACGTGCATGGTGGCGTAGACGAGGGGCAGCCGCAGCTTGGCCGCGCCCGGCAGCCCGCTGCCGGTGACCGCCGAGCCGGCCACGATGGCCAGCGCGTAGCCCCCGGGCACGACGAGCGCGAGCGGGAAGAACGGCGACAGCACCAGCCCCAGCGCCATGGCCAGCACCGCGGCGGGCGGCGCCAGGTAACGCAGGTTGATCGTGCCCTCGTGGGTGCGCGCGACCACGCGCCGCCAGCGGCCGTAGTGGAAGTACTGCTTGGCCAGTGCCTTGACGTTGGGCCGCGGACGGTAGGTGACCCGCATGCGCGGCTGGAACCAGACCAGCCCGCCGGTCTGGCGGATGCGGTGGTTCATCTCCCAGTCTTGAGCCCGCTGGAAGTGCTCGTCGTAGCCGCCGACCCGGTCGAGCGCCGAGCGGCGGAACACGCCGAGGTAGACGGTGTCGGCCGGGCCCGCGGTGCCGCCCACGTGGAAGGCCGCGGCGCCGACGCCGATCTTGGAGGTCATGGCGCAGGCCACGGCCTGCTCGAACGGTGTGACGCCTTCGGCCGCCATGACGCCGCCCACGTTGTCGGCGCCGGTCTCGGCCAGCGTCTCGACGGCGACGCGCAGGTAGTCGGAGGGCAGCATGGCGTGCCCGTCGACCCTGGCGACGATGCCGTTGCGGGCGGCGGCGATGGCGGCGTTGAGCGCGTTGGGCGTGCGACCGGTCGGGTTGGGCACCACGATCACCCGGCGGTCGGCCGCCGCGATGGCGTCGGCGACCTCCTGGGTGCGGTCTTGGGACGGACCCACGGCGAGGACGACCTCGATCTCACCGGGGTAGCTCTGGGCGAGGACCTGGTCGACGGCCTCGCGAAGGTGCCGCTCCTCGTTGAGGACCGGCATGACGACGGAGATGGGGGGCCAGCCGCGCGTCTCCGCGGGCGCGTGCGGCGAGTCGGGGAACTGCTTCATGGCGGGGCTCACGCTACTGTACGACCAGGGGAGAAGGGCAATCGAAAGCCCCGGTGTCCCCGGCGGATCCGAGGAGGAGGGCATGCGCGAACCGGGCGAGGAGGACGGCGGCGTGCTGGTGGGCGGCGACGCCTACGGCGGCGTCAGGCTCACTCCTGCCACCCGTCCACGCAGGCCCGTGCGGAGCGCCAAGGCCCGCCGCCGCAACGTGATCGTCGCCGGCCTGCTGTCCACGGGCATCCTGGTCAGCACCGGCGTGGTGTGGGCGACCCCGCGCCAGATCGGCACGGTCGACGCGGGCGTGACCGCTCCCAAGTCCCAGGGGGCCGAGAACATCCTGCTGGTCGGCGTCGACAAGCGCGACGACCTGACCCGGCAGCAGCAGAACCAGCTCAAGCTGGGCCGCGAGTCCGGCCAGCGCACCGACACGATGATGGTCATCCACCTGTCGGAGGACCACCAGCGCGTCACCGTGGTGAGCCTGCCGCGCGACACCTGGACGACGATCCCCGGCAAGGGCGACCACAAGATCAACTCGGCCTACCAGTTCGGCGGGCCGAAGCTCACCATGCAGACCGTCAAGGCCGCCACCGGGCTGGAGATCAACCGCTACATCGAGGTGAACATCCTCGGGTTCATCGACGTGGTCGACTCGCTCGGCGGCGTCACCGTCTGCACGCCGATCCCGATCAACGACCCCAAGACGGGCCTCAACCTGATCGCCGGCACCCACCAGCTCCAGGGCGCCCAGGCGCTCGGCTACGCCCGCACCCGCGCCACCGCCCGTTCCGACCTCGACCGCATCGACCGGCAGCAGCAGGTCATCTCCGCGCTGCTCAACCGGGCGCTGAGCGCCGACACGCTGGCCAACCCGGCCAAGCTCGCCGCGTTCGTCAACTCCACGCTGAGCACGGTGAAGGTCGATCCCGACGACGGGCTGATCGGGCTGGCCACCCAGCTGCGCGACGTGTCGCTGGAGGACGTCCGATTCGCCGACGTGCCGCTCGCGAACGTCGACTTCAAGGCCCCGACCGGCGAGTCGGCGGTGTTGTGGGACCGTCCGGCGGCCCGCGACATGTTCCGCCGCATCGACGCCGACCAGGATCTCGCCAAGCCCGTGCCGACCAAGACGGCCACGCCGTCACCGGCCAAGACGGTGGTCCCGCCGGAGAGCGTCACGGTCAAGGTCATGAACGGCACGCTCATCACGGGGCTGGGGGCGCGTACCAAGTCGGCGCTGGTGGCCTCCGGCTTCAAGGTGCCCGGCGAGCCGGGCAACACCGACAAGAAGGACCACAAGCAGACCCTCGTGCGGTACGCCGCGGGCCAGGAGGCGGCCGCGCGCCTGGTGGCGTCCGTCATCCCTGGGGCGGAGCTGAAGCAGGCCGACGTCGAGGGCGTCGAGGTGATCGCCGGCAGCGACCAGCCGAAGATCAAGAAGCTCAAGCAGCCCGACACCCCGGCGAGCAAGCCGAGCTCCACGCCGACGACCAAGACCGCCATGGAGAACATATGCAAGAAATAGGCATAACCAGGTAAAGCCAGGGCACGTGATTGGCATGGTGGTCAAGTCATGGCGGGAGGGCCCCTGCACCGTCCTGCATGTCGTCGGCGATCTCGACGTGGCGGGCGCTCCCCGGCTTCGCGCCGAGCTCGATCAGGCGCTGGAGGCGGCTGATCCGCTCAACCTGGTGATCGACCTGACCGAGGTGCCCTTCTGCGACTCGGTGGGCCTCGGCGTCCTGGTGGCGACGCTCAGCTACGTCCAGGACCTGCGAGGACGCATGATCCTCGTCCTCGGGCCCGGCATGATCCGTCACCTGCTGACGATCACCAACCTCGACCGGCACTTCGAGACCAGCGCCTCGCTCGGCGAGGCCCGTGCCGCCCTCGATCCGGCCGCCTGACCGCGTCCGGCCGGGATCACGGACGCGAGCGCGTCTCCCCGGCGCCGCCGGCTCGTAGGCTCGCGGCGAGATCCCTCTCACGCCCGGAGGCCCGCATGCCGGCCTGCCGCCGGGACCGGCGTGGGCGACACGCCTACCGCTAGCGCCTTCCTGCATGCCGGATACTCGGAGATCGGCCGGTTGTTCCGCTGCTACTGGAGGGCTTCGTGAGACTTGGCGTGATGTTCGACCGGGATCTGCCGCCTGAGGAGCTGATCCCGTTCGCCCGGGCGCTCGACGAGACCGCCGTCGACGACCTGTGGGTGGTTGAGGACCTGGGCTGGACCGGCGGCGTCTCCGCGGCGGCCACCGCGCTGGCCGTCACGTCCCGGCTGCGCGTCGGCATCGGCATCACCCCCGCGCCGCTGCGCAACCCGATGCTGCTGGCGATGGAGATCGGCAACCTGGCCCGGATGCATCCCGGCCGGCTGGCCGCGGGCATCGGGCACGGCGTGCAGGAATGGATGCGCCAGGTCGGCGCCGCCGTGCCGTCGCCGCTCGCCCTGCTGGAGGAGACGATCACGGCCGTAGGCGCCCTGCTGCGCGGCGAGACGGTCACCCTGCACGGCAGGGCGGTGCACCTCGACGGCGTGTCGCTGGTGCATCCGCCGGCCGTGCCGCCGCCCGTCCTGGCAGGGGTGAAGGGGCCGCGCTCGCTGGCGCTGTCGGGACGCATCGCGCAGGGCACGATCGTGCCGGAGGGGGTCGGCCCGGCGCAGTTGCCCGGCATCGTCGAGCGGATCGCCGGGGGCGACGACCACGAGCTGGGCGTCTTCACCTTCCTGCACATCGGCGAGGAGGCGGACCGGCTCGCCCATCCGGTGGTCCGGGACCAGGCGGCCTACCTGGGCGTGTCGCCGCACGACGTCGTCATGGCGGCCGGCACCCCTGAGCAGGCGGCGGAGCAGGTCAGGAGCATGTGGGCGGCGGGCGCCCGGACGGTGGTCGTCCGGCCGCTGGGGCGCGATCCCCTGCCACACGTGCACGCCCTGCTGTCGGCGCTGTAGCCCCACCGGCGGCGGGGCCGTCGTTTCCCGGCGTCCTGGCGTCGGGCCTCTTGTCTGCTCGACGTCCTGGCGTCGGGCCTCTGGCTTTACGGGCGTCCTGGCGGCGGGGCCGGGGTTCCTATGGCCGAATGGCGGAGGGCCATCGGTCGAACGGCCGATGGGCCTCCGCCGCCGCTTCGCCACGATCGTTTCCATGAGGCTTTTGCTGGTAATCGTGGCAATTCTGGCGGTCACCGGGTGCAGCGTGCGCTTCGACAGCGATGAGGTGCCCGCCGTCCGGACGTTCCCGTTCACGGGGGCCGAACTGAAGATCTCGTCGTCGCTGGGCGGGGTGCGGGTGCTGCCCGCCACCAGCCCGGCCGTCGAGGTGCGGCGCTGGACGCGCGGCAAGGCGTCCACCAGCCCCTCCTGGTCGCTGCGCGACGGCGTGCTGCGGCTCAGCGCCGACTGCACCCTCATCGTCGGCGACTGCGGCGCGCGCTACCACGTGCTGGTCCCGGCCGGGGTGCGGCTGACGGTCGACTCCCCCGACGGCGTCATCCTGAACGGCCTCACCCAGGACGTCGACGTCTCCAGCGGCGACCGCATCGAGGTCAAGGACACCTCGGGCAAGCTGCGCCTGCTGACCGACTCGGGCACGATCGAGGGCGAGGGGCTGCGGTCGTCCAGCGTGCGCGGACGCACCCTGGACGGCTCGATCTCCCTGGCCTTCGCCGCGCCGCCCGCGGACCTTGACGTGAAGGCGCGCGAGGGCGGCGTGACCGTCCGCGTGCCGAAGGACTCCTACCAGGTGACGGTCAAGAGCCAGGACGGCTCCGCGCACTCCGACATCAAGAGCACGAAGTCCAGCTCCAGGACCATCCTCGCGCGCAGCACGTACGGAAACGTACGCGTCCTGACCCGCTGACCTGCCGCTCCCCGCCGACCGTGCTGGTGTTTCCGAGGCGTCAGCCGACCTCCGCCTCCTGCCGCGCCTCCACCGTCCGCACGGACGTCTCCGCCTGCCGCACGGCCTTCCAGAAGTACGTCGAGCTGGGCTTGCCCGCCTCGGCGTACTTCTCGGCCAGCGCCCTGGCCATCATCACCAGCCGGCGGCCGCGGAGCTGGAAGCCCGCCGCCTCCGGCACCGCGCCGAGCGCCCGGTGGTTCCAGTACGTGGCCAACCGCCGCCAGTGCTCGGCCTCCTTCCCACCCGCGCCGCACGCCTCGCAGGCCAGCAGGACGGCCAGTTCGTGGGCGGCCCTGGCATCACCCCTCTCCGCCGATCGCAGCCGGAACATGCCCAGACGTCCCCAATGCAGCGGAACCCGCAGCTCCGTGGGCGAGGGCCGCCAGGACGACTGCTCGCCGGGGGCGGGCTCCAGGACGTCCCCGCCGGTCCGGGCGGCGGCCGGCGACTCGTTCCGGCGTCGCGCGGCCTCCCCCGCTTCGGCCTTGGCGGCCTGCCACAGGGCGCTGAACTCGGCGGTCAGCTCCTCCACGGACTCGATGGGCATGCCGGACTTCACCGCGATCACCTGACACACCTCGACGATGGTCCGCATCAGCATGAAATCCGGCACTTTCTGCGACCTGCCGTTCAGCAGGTCGGACACCGTGGACTTCGGCAACGGCCGGCGCCATCTGTTTCGTTCGGGGTCTTCGGCCAAAAGGGCGAGTGCGACTTTTTCGATCCGTTTCAGCGAGGGGTTTCCGCATTCGATTTCACGCAATCTGTTCAGACGTGTCACGAGCAGAGCAAGGTGATCTTCGCCTTGATCGACATCCTTCATGAGCCGCCCCGGTTCGGACACCGTTGTCCGGTTTAAGAGTGGAAGTGGCATTTCGAGAAGAGGGGCAGGCGCCACCCTCTCGTTGCGTTGAGATAAGCAGCCATAGTGCCATAAGTCGGTCTTGTCGGTGTGCCAGGCGCATCACACACATCCGCCCCTTCAGCCCTACTCGGCCGAATCCATCCGATGTCGTCCGAATACGTCCGAGGCAAGCGCGATCATGGCCGGAACGATCAATTGTGCGGACGTGCCCCCGAGTCCCGCTGGTACTCCTACGTCAACGAACAAGCCCGTACGGCAAGGGGACACGAATGAGCAAGGCAACCCTCATCTGGTCGGCGGTCAGCGGCGCCCTGCTCGCGCTGCTCGTCGGTGTCGTCGCCGGCCTGCTCGCCACCGGGAACGGCAGCACGGTCGCGGGCGCCATCATGGCGGGCGCGACGGCCTCCGGCGGCTTCGCGGCGCTCTGGATCACCGGCACCTCGGCCGTGCACACCTGGCTGAACTCCCAGAAGCCCGAGACCCCCTCACAGGACACCAGCGACTGACCCGCAACCCGCACACCACCGCACCCCCGGCACGTTCTGCAACCGCACACCCCTGCACCCGCACCCGCTCCCGCTCCCACATCCGCAGGGACGGCGAAGGCACCAAGGGCCGGTCGGAGACCCCGCACCGGTCCACACCTCCCCTGACCACACCACACCTCACCTGACCGCCGCACCTCCCCTGACCACACCTCCCCGATCCGCGCCTCCCCCCGAGCCCGTTGCGCACCTGCCCGTTCGGAGCCTGCCCGCTCGGAGCCTGCCCGCCGACGGCGGCGGGTTACGCTGGCGACCGTCCTGCACCCATTTGTCGCGAAGTCAGCACCCGGAGGCGCCCATGGCGATGCCCAGGAAGGGCTCGCGGCTCATCACGGTCGACGGCACCGCCTTCCGCTGGCGGGTCAGCCACCGACCCGCCTTCGGCGACGGCACTTCCGCGGCCCCGCTCACCTTCGTCGTCGAACACGACGAGACCCCCGGCCGCGTCCTGCTCGTGTCACTCCCCTGCGCCCGGCCGGACAACTGGCAAGGAGCCCGGACGATCGCGGTCCGCCCGCCGCTCGTCGCCGCATGTGTCCGCCGCGCCCTCGAACAGGGCTGGACCCCCGCGCGACCGGGCCCCCGGTTCACCCTCGCCGTCACCGAGGACGACCTGACCGAACTCCTGGGCAGCTCGCCCGCCTACCTGGTCCCCTTCCTCTGGGGCATGATGCCGGAAGGCGGCACCATCAGGGACCTCCCCCGCGCCAGGCAGATCTGGAGCCGCGAAAACACCGGCACCGACCGCACGCTGTAACACGGCGTCCTCAGGCCGCAAATCCCGTTGCCTGTCCCCACAGTCGGCGGACAAGGTCGGAATATGGTCGAACTACGCATCCTGGAGCCCGACGACTGGCCGCTCTGGCGCGAACTACGGCTGGCCGCGCTCGCCGACGCCGAACCCGCCTTCGGTTCCACGCCGGCCGACTGGCAGGGCGACGGCGACCGCGAGGAACGCTGGCGGGCCCGCCTGACGATGCACGGCTCGCACAACGTCGTCGCCTTCCTCGACGGACGCCCGGCCGGGATGGCCGGCGGCGTCCCGACCGAGACGGCGGACAGCGTCGAGCTGGTGTCCATGTGGGTGAGCCCGTCCGCCCGCGGCCGTGGAGTCGGACACCGCCTGATCCGCGAGATCGAAAGATGGGCCACGCGGCGGGGGGCCGGGACCCTGCGACTTTCCGTCAAACCCGGCAACGCCCCGGCCATCGCGCTTTACACGCGTCACGATTTCCGGGACGCCGAAGAGATCTCCGCCCTGGACCAGCGCGCATCCCGGGTGATGACGAAACTCCTCCCCGCCCTTCACAATCCTCGATGACGCGCTATACGGGGCAACCTCCGCACCAATTCTCCGAGGTCTTCGAAATCCCATTGCTCACCCTCCGGAACACCGCCGAGCGCCGGAACCAAAGGGAAACTGCCGAAAACACCGCGCCCACGAACGGCCTCGTACAGGCCCACGCCCTCTGAGCCGGTGATTCTCTCGTAGGCTTCGCACGCGACGGAGGCCAGCTGCTCGAAATCCGGCCCCTCCTCCTCAAGACGACGCAGCACGTCCCGCGAGCGAGCCTTCTTCGAGCCGGAATATGCCCTCTTGAGATCCAGGTGACGTAACACCTGAGGCAGTTCGATGAGCAGGTCGGGGCAGTCGGCGACCTTCTCGAACGATTCACGCCCAAGGCTGATGAGCCAGCTCACGAAGTATTCGAAACCGTCCAGCGAACCACTGCCGAACACGAACCAATGGGCGGCATACAAATCGATGCTGCAACCGCGCCCCTGAACGCCCGTCCACAGGCACTGAAAGTCGACCAGCTTCTAGGGAGCCGCCGTGCCGCCCTGCTCCCGGCGTACCATCTCCGCGATCCACACCGGCGCGAACGGCGACGTGCACCCCGGGGACGTCGGATAGTCCTTGAGCACCTCCAGGCGCTCACCGATGTCGATGGCGCGGGCGCGGTGCTCGGCGTGCTCGATCCCGATGTGAGCCAGGCAGTTGTTCATCTCCCACTGCAGGCGGTCGGGGGCGTCCTTCATCTCCGCCTCGATGACGTCGAGCAGCCCCACCAGGTCGAGCCCCTCGGGCTTCTTCGCCACGCGTTCGACGGTCAACGCCCACCCGGCGCTCGCGACCAGCGGATCGGGATCGGCCGACCAGGCGACCCGCAGCTCTTCGGCGTACGGGCTCTTCTTCACCACGTAGTTCACGAGCCAGTCGCGCACCTTGGGCGTACGCGCCTGGCGCACCATGGCGTCCAGCTCGTCCCGCTCGAACGCCTTCGGACGGCAGACCAGCATCGCCAGCAACCTCGCCGCGGTGTCGCCCGTCTCCCACAGGCCGCGGGCGAGTTCCTGCTGCGTCTTCAGCCGCTTGGCGAGGGCACGCAGCTTGCCGAGGTTCACGCCGTGATCGTCGCCGTGTCTCTCGTTCACCGCGCGCGCCTTGGGATCCTCCAGCGCGGCCAGCTCGGCCATCACCTCGGTCAACGTCACCCTGACCACCTCCTCAGAAGCAGCTCCAGCCTAAACGCGTCGTGACGTACCTTGGTGTGTCGCCGTGACCGAGCGGACAGGGGCTGCATGGAACAGGACAAGGCTTCGAGGTGGGACGGCGTCACTCTGCGGTCGAGCTACAAGGACCATCTGCTCGAAGGACGCGACGAACTGGCCGACGCCGCACGTGACGGCACCTGGCCCACAGTCTTCAAGCTGCTCGAAGACTATGCCGAATGGGTCAACGGCGGCAGAATCGGCGGCACCAGCGGATATGCCCCGCTCCACCAGGCCGCCTGGCACGGCGCCGACGTCAGCGTCGTGCACCGGCTGATCGCCCGCGGCGCCTGGCGCACGCTGCGCACGGCTCAAGGAGAACGGGCGATCGACATCGCCACCCGCCGGGGACACCATCACCTCCTGACGCCACTCACCCCCGTCATCCACCACCACCTGCCGGCCGAAACCCTGGGATCGATCCAGCGCCACTTCCACGCGCTGATCCACGAACGCGCCGGCGACCTGGTCACCGAGCACCAGCTACGCCTTCCAGAACTGGAACCGCTGACCGAGCAACGTCACCCGGCCTGCTGGTTCGCCGTCCCCGGCATGTACGGCGGCTTCAGCTACCGACTGGAGCGAGCCCGGCTGACCGTGGAAAGCTGGTGCCGCGTCGTCGGAGGCTCGGGCCAGCGGCACCTCATCGACGAACACGGCACCCGTCTCATCGCCGAAGGCTTCGTCTGACCAACACGAAGTAGCGAAAAAGACTCCTCAGTCCGCATCCGGACATGGTCGACAACGCCCAGTGAGCCGGCTACTGCAATTCCAGACCACCTGAACGCGAGACAGCGGACGTCGTCGGCGGCTTCCAAACTGACGCATCGACGGAGAGCGGCTTGTTCACCTCGGGAGGCTGCGCCGCCCAAGGTGAACAGCCGACCGCCGTGTACGAAGCGCCTTTGTTGTGAAGACCGCGCTTCTGAGCCCCACGCCTCGGATGCCTACTTGAGGAGCTGGCGGGCCATCACCATGCGCTGGATCTGGTTCGTCCCCTCGTAGATCTGGGTGATCTTGGCGTCGCGCATCATGCGTTCCACCGGGAAGTCCTTCGTGTACCCGTACCCGCCCAGGAGCTGGACCGCGTCCGTGGTGATCTCCATGGCGGCGTCCGAGGCGGCGCACTTGGCGGCGCTCGACAGGAACGTCAGGTCCTTCTGCGGCTGGCCGTGCATCGCCAGCTCGCTCTTGGCGGCGGCGCGGTAGGTCAGCTGCCTGGCCGCCTCCAGCTTCATCGCCATGTCGGCGATCATGAACTGCAGGCCCTGGAAGTCGCCGATCGGACGGCCGAACTGCTTGCGCTCCTTGACGTAGCCGATCGCGTAGTCGAGGGCGCCCTGGGCGATGCCCAGCGCCTGGGCGGCGATGGTGACGCGGGTGTGGTCGAGGGTGGCGAGGGCCGTCTTGAAGCCGGTGCCGGGCTCGCCGATCATGCGGGACGCCGGGATGCGGACGTTCTCCAGGATCACCTGGCGGGTCGGCGAGGCCTTGATGCCGAGCTTCTTCTCCTTCGGCCCGAAGGAGACCCCTTCGTCGGACTTCTCCACCACGAAGGCGGAGATGCCGCGGGCCCCGGCGGACGGGTCCGTCACGGCCATCAGGGTGTAGTACTCGGAGACGCCGGCGTTGGTGATCCACATCTTGGTGCCGTTGAGCACGTAGTGGTCGCCGTCAAGGACCGCGCGGGTCTTCATGGCGGCGGCGTCGGAGCCCGCCTCCGGCTCGGACAGCGCGTACGAGAACATGGCCTCGCCCCTCGCCACCGGCGCCAGGTACCGCTGCTTGAGCTCCTCGGACGCCGAGAGCAGGAGCGGCACGGTGCCCAGCTTGTTCACGGCCGGGATGAGCGAGGACGACGCGCAGGCCCGCGCGACCTCCTCGATGACGATCACCGCGGCCAGCGCGTCCGCCCCGGCGCCCCCGTACTCCTCGGGAACGTGCACGGCGTGCAGGTCGGCGGCGACGAGGGCCTTGTAGACGTCCCAGGGGAACTCTTCGGACTCGTCGGCGGCCGCGGCCTGCGGCGCAATCTTCTCGTCGGCCAGGGCGCGGACCGTCTCCCTGAGCATGTCGTGCTCTTCGGCGGGCGCATAGAGAGGGAAGCTCATGCCTAGATACTAGGACGTCCGAGCACTTTGTTACCAGCTAGTACGGTTTGCGAACAGACGCAGGTGGCACGAAGGAGGTAGCGAAGGCCGGTAGCATGCCTGGCGATCGAAAGGAGCTCGCTCGTGCCATATCGCCTCACGGTGATCGGGACCGGATACCTGGGCATCACGCATGCGGCCTGCATGGCGGATCTCGGATTCGAAGTCCTTGGCCTCGACATTGACGCGGACAAGATCCGCCGGCTGAACGACGGTGAGCTCCCCATCCACGAGCCCGGGCTGGAACCCGTGCTCCGCCGTGGGCTCGACTCCGGACGTCTTCGCTTCACCAGCTCCTACGAAGAGGTCGCGGCCTTCGGCGACGTGCACTTCGTCTGCGTCGGCACCCCGCAGAAGAAGGGCGAGTACGCCGCGGACGTGTCGTACATGGACAGCGCCATCGAGTCGCTCGCGCCGCTTCTCGACCGGGAGTGCCTGGTCGTCGGCAAGTCCACCGTGCCGGTCGGCACCGCCGAGCGCATGGCCGACAAGCTCGCCCGCCTGTCGCCGGCGGGCGTCGGCGTCGAGCTGGCGTGGAATCCCGAGTTCCTGCGCGAGGGCTTCGCGGTCGAGGACACCCTCCACCCCGACCGCATCGTGCTCGGCGTGCGCTCCGAGCGGGCCGAGAAGGTGCTGCGCGACGTGTACGCGCCGCTCGGGGAGGTCCCGTTCGTGGTGACCGACTTCGCGACGTCGGAGCTGGTCAAGACGGCGGCCAACGCCTTCCTCGCCACCAAGATCTCCTTCATCAACGCCATGGCCGAGGTCTGCGAGGCCGCGCACGCCGACGTCAAGCAGCTGTCCGAGGCGCTGTCGTACGACGACCGCATCGGCGGGCGCTTCCTCAACGCCGGGCTCGGCTTCGGCGGCGGCTGCCTGCCCAAGGACATCAGGGCCTTCATGGCACGGGCCGGCGAGCTGGGCGCCGACCAGGCGCTGACGTTCCTGCGCGAGGTCGACGCGATCAACATGCGCCGCCGCGCCCGCATGGTCGACCTGGCCAGGGAGCTGGCGGGCGGCTCGTTCCACGGGTGCACGGTCGGCGTGCTGGGCGCGGCCTTCAAGCCGAACTCGGACGACATTCGCGACTCCCCCGCCCTGGACGTCGCCGTGACGATCGGCCACCAGGGCGGACAGGTCACCGTCTACGACCCGATCGCGCTCGACAACGCTCGTAAGGCTCACCCGGAGCTGAACTACGGCGAGTCGGCCGTCGAGGCGGTCCGCGGGGCGCACGTGGTGCTGCTGCTGACGGAGTGGAAAGAGTTCCTGGAGCTCGATCCGGAGGAACTGGGCGCGGTGGTCGCGACCCGGCGCATCGTCGACGGCCGCAACGCGCTCAACTCCGAGGTGTGGCGCTCGGCCGGTTGGCACTACCGGGCACTCGGCCGCCCGTAACCCCGCCGCGACGCCTCTCCGCGCGCCCGGGCCCCCTCACCACGGGGAACCGGGCGCCCGGAACCCTCACCGCGGGAACGGACGCCCGGAACCCCTCACGACGGGAACCCGGGCGCCCGGGAAAGAGCCAATCAGGCGCCCGGAAAGACACCATTGGCCCCTGAACGGCCCTGAGTTGCCTGCTCAGAGCCCCGCGGCCTCCGCGCGCAGCTTCTCGCCCTTGGCGTACGCCTGCTCCTTGAGACGCCCCTGGAACTCCTCCATGCGCTCACGCAGCCCGGCGTCGGACGCCCCCAGGATGCGGACGGCCAGCAGCCCCGCGTTGCGCGCGCCCCCGACCGCCACCGTGGCCACCGGCACCCCGGCCGGCATCTGGACGATCGACAGCAGGGAGTCCATCCCGTCGAGGTACTTCAGCGGCACCGGCACCCCGATCACCGGCAGCGGCGTCACCGAGGCCAGCATGCCGGGCAGGTGCGCCGCCCCGCCGGCGCCCGCGATGATCACCCGGATGCCGCGGGAGGCCGCCTGCCGGCCGTATTCGATCATCTCGACCGGCATGCGGTGGGCCGAGACGACGTCGGCCTCGAACGACACCCCGAACTCCGCCACGGCCTCGGCCGCGGCCTTCATCACGGGCCAGTCGGAATCCGACCCCATGACGATCCCGATCTTCACGCCGCCTCCGTCTGTCATGCGTACTCCCCGGTCATGAGGTAGACGGCGGCGTGGCGGGCGCGGGCGCGGACCTTGTCGAGGTCGGCGCCCAGGGCCGTGACGTGGCCGATCTTGCGGCCCGGACGCACTTCCTTGCCGTAGAAGTGCAGCTTGATGCCGGGGTCGTGGGCCAGCACGTGCTCGTAGCGCTTGAACAGGTCGGGGTCGTCGCCGCCCAGCAGGTTGGCCATGACGACGACCGGGGCGGTCATCGCGGGCGAGCCGAGCGGCAGGTCGAGCACGGCCCGCAGGTGCTGCTCGAACTGGGACGTGGTGGAGCCCTCGATCGTCCAGTGGCCGCTGTTGTGGGGGCGCATGGCCAGCTCGTTCACCACGAGGCCGTCGGCGGTCTGGAACAGCTCCACCGCCAGCAGCCCGGTCACGCCCAGCTCGTGGGCGATCTTCAGGCCGATGCGCTGGGCGACGGCGGCCTCCTCCGGGTCCATGCCGGGGGCGGGGGCGAGCACCTCGACGCAGATGCCGTCCTGCTGCACGGTCTCCACGACCGGGTAGCTGACGCCCTGCCCGTGGGGCGAGCGCGCCACCAGCACCGCGAGCTCCCGCTCGAACGGCACGAACGCCTCGGCCATCAGCTCGACGCCGGTGGCGAACGCCTCGGCCACGTCGTCGGGGGTGCGGCAGACCCACACGCCGCGCCCGTCGTAGCCGCCGCGCACCGATTTCAGCACGACCGGCCAGCCGTGCTCGTCGGCGAACGCCGCGACGTCCGCCGCCGAGGCGACCCGGGCCCAGGCCGGGCAGGGCACGCCGATGGCGGTCAGCCGTTCGCGCATGACGGCCTTGTCCTGGGCGTGCACGAGCGCGTCGGCGCCCGGGTGCACGGCGTGGCCGTCGGCGATCAGGGCTTTGATGTGCTCGGTGGGCACGTGCTCGTGGTCGAACGTGATCGCGTCGCAGCCCTGGGCGAACGCCCGCAGGTCGGCCAGATCGCGGTAGTCTCCGACGTGGGTGTCGACGATCACTCGTGCGGCGCTCTCGCCGGGGGCGGCGGCCAGCACCCGCAGCTCGATCCCGAGCGCGATGGCCGGCGGCTGCGTCATCCGGGCGAGCTGACCGGCGCCGACGATGCCGACGACCGGCCCGATGGGACTGTAGGAACTCACGTGAGGTGAGCTTACCGGGACGGAACGACTGCCTCGCCGTTGTCAACTCGCGCGTGCCCGGCGCAGCCCGAGCGTCCTGATCCGGCTGCCCGTGCCGAACAGGCTGGCCATCACCACCAGGTCCGTGCGCCCGCCTTGGTACGCCAGCCGCAGGGCGTCGAACACCAGGACGGAACCGGCGGCCACCGGGATCGCGAGGGTGCGCGTGCCGAACAGCTCGACGTCGGCGCGGTTCGCGGTGACGTCCTTGAGCAGCCCGCGCAGCGGATCCCCCGCCGGGAAACGTTCGCCCGCCACCCCGGCCGGGTCGGTGAGGTACGTCAGATGCCGCTGCGGCACCAGCCGGGCCTGCCTGACCAGCGACTCCGGCGCCTCGGCGGCCTCCCGCGCCGGCTCGCCGGGCACCGGGACCGGGCCCGCGCCCAGCCGCCAGCGGCCGTCCTCCAGGAAGAACAGGTAGTACGCGGGCGAGGGCTCGCGGGCCAGCGCGGCGAACCAGTCGCCCGCGTCGGGCAGCACGTAGACGGGGTCGGCGGGACGGGCTGGACGGCCGTTCCGGGTCGCCTGGCAGGCACGGCCGTCCAGCGTCCGCTCCGCCCACGTGGTCAGCTCCCGCACGGCGGCGCAGTCCCGCCGCTGCCAAGCCCCGTCGAGCTGCCTGAGCAGCGAGAACGCCTGCTCGGCGGTCGCCGGGTCGACCCGTGGCGCGGCTGCCGGGGCAGGCGTGCGGTCCTCCTGGAGCACCGGGGCGCCGCCGGTCGCGCCACAGCCCGCGGTGAGCAGGGCCAGGATCAACGCGAGCAGTCGAAGCGGCACAGGTGGCTCCCGGGAGGGCGGCCGTCTGGAGCGGCAGGTCCGACATCGCGGGCGGGCCCGCGATCTGAACGGCAGCGTAATGCCGATCTTTCAGAAATGCCGCCCATAAGGCGATATTTCTAGAAGTGGTCTTTGCGGGGCATGTTCGGCCCCCTGACACCGGCCGTACGACATCGCCGGTACGCTGAGGTGGTCAGTCTCGACGAGGGAAAGGACCGAGCGCGGACGTGGAGTTTGCCAAGCGCCTCTACCAGCGGTTCGAGTCCCTGGTTCACGAACTGGCCAAATTCGGGAGCATCGGGGCCGTCGCCTTTCTGCTCGACACGGGTGTCTACAACCTCTTCCTGCTCGGCTTCGAGTGGGGCCCCCTCACCTCCAAGGTGCTCGCCACCACGCTCTCGGCGACCTTCGCCTACCTGGGCAACCGCTTCTGGACCTTCCGCCACCGCGAGCAGAGCGGCCTCGGCCGCGAATACTTCCTGTTCTTCCTGCTCAACGGCGTCGCCCTGCTGTTCGGCCTGCTGGTGATCGGCTTCACCAAGTACACCCTCCACCTGCACGACGGCCTGAGCCTGAACATCGCCAACTTCGCCGGCGTCGGCCTCGGCACGCTGTTCCGCTACTGGTCGTACAAGAAGTGGGTGTTCCTGGAGGCCACCGAGCCGATCCCGGTGGAGCTGCCCGAGATCAGGCAGGACCGCTGACCACGCGGTTCCTGCTGTCCTCCTCGGCCGGGCGCAGGAAGATGGCGAACGTCGCCGGCCGGCGACGCACCAGTTCCAGCCGTCCGCCGTCGGCGGCGGCCAGCGCGCGGGCGAGGGTGAGCCCGAGGCCGGTGCCGCCGCCCCCGCTGACGTTGCGTTCGAAGATCTTGGGTGCGATCTCGTCGGCGATGCCGGGGCCCTCGTCGGCGACCTCGATCACGATGTAGTTGTCGCCGCAGGTGCTGGTGACGGTGACCGTGCCGCCGCCGTGGCGCAGGGAGTTCTCCAGCAGCGAGGCGATGACCTGGCCGAAGCCGCCGGTGGTGGCCATGGCCTTCAGGCCGCGGGTGCCGTCGAGGTGCAGCGTGCGGCCCGCCTCGCGGAAGACCGGCTCCCACTCGGTGACCTGCTGGATGAGCACCTCGTCGATGGCGACGGGCTCGGCCTGGGCGTGGCGCTGGCGGCGGGCCGCCGCGAGCAGCTCGTCGATCACCGCGGTCAGGCGCTCGGCCTGCACGATGGCCGCCTCGCCCTCCTCCCGGACGACCTCCGGCTCGTTCGAGGCGGCGACGATCTCCTCCAGGCGCATGGTCAGGCCGGTCAGGGGCGTGCGGAGCTGATGGGAGGCGTCGGTGGCGAACTCGCGTTCGCGGGTGAGCAGGTCGGAGATGCGGGTGGCGCTGCGGTCGAGCACCTGGGCCACGCGGTCCAGCTCGGGGATGCCGTAGCGGTGCTTGCTGGGCCGCGCGTCGCCCGACCCCAGCCGCTCGGCGATCTTCGCCAGGTCCTGCAGGGGCAGCGTCAGTCTGCGCGACTGTACGACGGCCAGGCTCACGGCCACCGCGAGCGCCGCGACGGCCAGCGCCACGATCAGCAGCAGCCTGGCCCGGACGTCGCGCTCGACCTGATCCCGGTCACGACTTATCCGGACGTAGACCCCGGTGTTGGTCTGGGCGTCCTCGGTCATCAGGTGACCCGACGCCGGCGCGGTGCCGACGACGGTCACCCGCAGAGGGGTTCCGCGTTCCCAGATCTGGATGTACCTGCCCGGGTACTTCTGCTCCAGTTGTTGCGGGTCGAGCGGGGTCTCCTGGACCCGGGCGTACTCGACCTCGCCCACGAGACGTTTGGCTTCCGCCCCGAGCTCCTGAGCCGCCTCGTCGACGATCAGACGGCTGACCACGACGCCCAGGGGGACCCCCAGCAACAGGACCGCGATGACCGCGACGACCAGTGTGGAGGAGAGCAGTCGACGGCGCATGCGCCTACTCGCGTTCGAACCGGAAGCCGACTCCCCGGACGGTCGTGATGTATCGGGGCTTGGCGGCATCGTCGCCGAGTTTGCGGCGCAGCCAGGAGATGTGCATGTCGAGGGTCTTGGTCGAACCCCACCAGTTGGTGTCCCACACCTCGCGCATGATCTGCTCCCGGGTGACGACCTTGCCGGCGTCGCGGACCAGCACGCGCAGCAGGTCGAACTCCTTGGTCGTCAGGTGCAGCTCCTTCTCCCCCATCCAGGCGCGGCGGGAGTCGGCGTCGATGCGGACCCCCTGCACGACCGGCGTCTCGGAGGTGCCGCGGCGCAGCAGCGCGCGCACCCGGGCGAGCAGCTCGGCCAGCCGGAACGGCTTGGTCACGTAGTCGTCGGCGCCGGCGTCGAGGCCGACGACGGTGTCCACCTCGTCCACGCGGGCCGTGAGTATCAGAACCGGGGTGCCGTGCCCCTCGGCACGGATCCGGCGGGCGACCTCCAGGCCGTCCATCTCTGGCAGCCCGAGGTCGAGAACGATGAGGTCGATGCCGCCCGACAGGGCCCTCTCCAGGGCCTGCGGGCCGTCGGGGCTCACCTCTACCTGATAGCCCTCGCGGCGTAGCGCACGCGCGAGTGGCTCGGAGATCGAGGTGTCATCCTCGGCGAGAAGTACGCAGGTCATGAAGCGATCGTAGGACCTTAGGCGATCGTTTCCCGGGCACAGCGCGCGGTTTGACTTGTCGTTGACCTATCCATTGACCTGGGCAAACGAAGCTAAATAAGGGTTAGTCGTGATTAAATTACCGCGATTATCGAGGGGAAAACACAAAGCGCTCCAGGCTTTCCCATCACACCACGTACGCCCGCATCCTCGGGACGCGTCGCGCCCGGCGCGGCGCCCGGAGCGTGATACCCCGAGCCGGGCGCCGGAATGCCTGGAACGTGCCGTTCAGAGCCAGCTCGACCGGACGGAGGCGGCCGGGCCGCCGGCCGGGGCGGTGCCGAGCTCGCCGGCGCGTACCCGGTCGAGCAGGCGGCGGACGGTGTCGACGATCTCGGGGGCGGTCTCCCGCAGGCTCGCCGCGTCGCCGGGGCCGACCTCGGCGGGATCGACGCCCGACTGCCGCAGCACGCCGTCGAGGTCGGCCAGCCGCTCCCCCAGCCACTTCAGCGGCTCGGCCGACAGCTCCTCGTCGAACACCCGCCGGTCGGGCTCCCAGCCGCTGGAGCCGGGGTGGTGGTGCGTACGGTCGAAGCTGCCCGGCGTGCCGTCGACCGACTCCAGCAGGTCGACCCGCCAGATGAGCTGATCGACGACGATCGGACGGGCCGAGTAGATCGACCCCTTGAGCTCGCCCGGCGCGAGCCTGCGGATCTCCAGGCGCACGCCGTGCTCGGCGCCCTCCTGGTGCTCTCCCGGGTCGGGGTCGACGAAGTACAGGTCGCCGACGGCCACGCCGATGCGCTCGAAGCCGAAGAGATAGAGCATGGAGACCACTCCCTCACAGGTGTCCTGGGCTCGCCTCCCCCAGTATCCGTCAGGCCGCCGCGGGCGGCCCGCGGGCGGCGGGAACGGCGACGGCCCCGCTGCCCGGGCGGGCGGCGGGGCCGGAGAGAGCGAGGGGCTCTAGTCGTCGACGGAGCTGGGCTCGGCGTAGCGGGCGAGGTAGAGCTGCTCGCCCAGGCTGCGCATCAGGCCCAGCTCGGTCTCGAGGTAGTCGATGTGCTCCTCCTCGTCCTCGAGGATGTCCTCGAAGATGCGGGCGGAGGTGATGTCGCCCTTCTCCCTCATCAGCTGGATCGCCGGGCGCAGCCGTTCGACCACCGCCAGCTCGACCTCAAGGTCGGCCTTGAGCTGCTCCTCCACGGTCTGGCCGATGTGCAGCGTGCCGAGGCGCTGGTAGTTGGGCAGCCCTTCGAGGAACAGGATGCGGTCGGTCAGCCGTTCGGCGTGGCGCATCTCCTCGAAGGACTCGTCGCGCGTGTGCTTGGCCAGCTTGGTGTATCCCCAGTTCTCCTGCATCTTCGCGTGCAGGAAGTACTGGTTGATCGCCGTGAGCTCGGCGGTCAGCTGTTCGTTGAGGAGTTCGATGATCTGCTTGTCGCCCTGCATGAACGGGCCCCTCGTCGCGGTGCGGCTATGCGGTCGTCAGTTCTTCGGACTGCTTCAGGATCGCACAGATCTTCCGTACACAACGGGCACAGTCCCCACCCGCCCCAGTGGTGTCGCGAATCTGTTTCGCGCTCTTCGCCCCGGAGGCGATGCAGTCGTGGACCTCGTTCTCGGTCACAGCACGACAAATGCACACATACATCCGGGGACAGGCCTCTCAAGCGAGCAGGAAGGGGACGCCTTTAGGTTAGGCACACCTAAGATAGCTCACTTCGGTAAGGCTTGCCTATGTTAGAGGCGTCACATTCACCTGACCCCGCAGGTCAGTGGCCCCTCGCCCGCCACTCCTCCAGGTGCGGCGCCTCCGCCCCGATGGACGTGGAGTCGCCGTGGCCCGTGTGCACGACCGTCTCGGGCGGCAGGGACAGCAGCCGCCCGGCGATCGACTCGATGATCGTGTCGAACGACGAGTACGACCGCCCGGTGGCCCCCGGCCCGCCCTTGAACAGCGTGTCGCCGCTGAACAGCACGCCCGCGTCGGGAGCGTGCAGGCAGACCGCGCCCGGCGAGTGGCCCGGCGTGTGCAGCACCTCCAGCGCCACCCCGCCCACCGTGATCTTCTCGCCGTCGGCCAGCGGCGTGTACGCCACCTCCGGCCCGTACACCTGCTCCCAGAGCACCTGGTCGGCCGGGTGCAGCAGGATCGGCGCGCCGGTCAGCTCGGCCAGCCGGGCGGCGGCGTTGACGTGGTCGTTGTGGGCGTGGGTGCACACGATGGCCTTGACCTGGCGGCCGCCGGCCCGCGCGGCGATGGCATCGGCGTCGTGCGCGGCGTCGATGATCACGACCTCGCGCGCGTCGCCGACCAGCCAGACGTTGTTGTCGACCTCCCACGTGCCGCCGTCGAGCGAGAACGTGCCGGAGGTGATGACGCGGTCGATCATCAGAGCACCACCACCGAGCGCAGCACCTCGCCGCGGTGCATCTTGGCGAACGCCTCCTCGACCTGGTCGAGCCCGATCGTCTCGGTGACGAACCGGTCGAGCGGCAGCCGGTTCTGCAGGAACAGGTCGATCAGCATCGGGAAGTCCCGCGAGGGCAGGCAGTCGCCGTACCAGGACGACTTCAGCGCGCCGCCACGGCCGAACACGTCGAGCAGCGGCAGCTCCAGCCGCATCTCCGGCGTCGGCACGCCCACCAGGACGACCGTGCCGGCCAGGTCGCGGGCGTAGAACGCCTGCTCGTACGTCTCCGGCCGGCCGACCGCCTCGATCACCACGTCGGCGCCGAACCCGCCGGTCAGGTCGCGGATCGCCTCGACCGGGTCGTTCTCCCGCGAGTTGACGGTGTGCGTCGCGCCGAACCCGCGGGCCCACTCCAGCTTGCGGTCGTCGACGTCGACGGCGATGATCCGGGACGCCCCGGCCAGCGACGCCCCCAGGATCGCCGCGTCGCCGACCCCGCCGCAGCCGATCACGGCCACGCTGTCGCCGCGCGTCACGCCGCCGGTGTTGATCGCCGCGCCGATGCCGGCCATCACGCCGCAGCCCAGCAGGCCCGCGACCTGGGCCGGCGCCTCGGCCGACACCTTCGTGCACTGCCCTGCCGCCACCAGCGTCTTCTCCAGGAACGCGCCGATGCCGAGCGCGGGCGACAGCTCGGTGCCGTCCCTGAGCGTCATCTTCTGGGAGGCGTTGTGGGTGGCGAAGCAGTACCAGGGCCGGCCGCGCAGGCAGGCGCGGCACTGGCCGCACACCGCGCGCCAGTTGAGGATCACGAAGTCGCCGGGCGCCAGCCCGGTGACGCCCTCGCCGACGGCCTCGACCGTGCCCGCGGCCTCGTGGCCCAGCAGGAAGGGGAAGTCGTCGTTGATCCCGCCCTCGCGATAGTGCAGGTCGGTGTGGCAGACCCCGCAGGCCTGCACGTTCACCACCGCCTCGCCCGGCCCGGGGTCGGGGACGACCACCGTCTCCAGCGAAACTTCCTGGCCCTTACCGCGGGCGATCACGCCCTGCACTTCGTACGGCATGGCAGCCATCTTGTGTCAGGAGGATGATCTCCGCAAGACATAGGGCTGGACCACGCCGAGCCCTCTTGCGGGCCGCCTCCTGATCTTGTGCACCGCGACCCCGTCCGGCGCTCCGGCCAGGCCCTCGGCCAGCTCGGAGTCGACCAGGATCGTGCCCGGCCGGGCGATGGCCGTGAGCCGGGCGGCCAGGTTGACGGTGGTGCCGAACACGTCGCCCATCATGGGCACGACCGGCCCGTACGCCATGCCGATGCGCAGCTCCAGGCTGTCGACGAGGTCGAGGGCGATCGCCGCGGCCTGGGCCGGGGCGGGCGCGGTGAACAGCACCTCGTCGCCGAGCGTCTTGACCAGCCGCGCGCCGTGCGCGGCCACCACGTCGGCGGCGCGCGACTCGAAGCCCTCGACCAGCGAGGCCAGCGCCCGCTCGTCCAGCTCGCGCGAGCGGCGGGTGAAGGAGACCAGGTCGGCGAAGCCGACGGCGATCGACACGCGGGCCGGTCCCCGCTCGTCCTGGTCGTCGGCGACGGCCAGCAGCCGGGTGCCGGCGGCGGCGAGCTGGGCCCGCCAGACGTGCACCAGCAGGTGCTCGAAGTCGGGCAGGAGGGCCTTGGCCGTGTCGAGGACGCCGTTCAGGTCGGCGTCGGTGCGCGAGTCGGGGACCATCGTGCCGATCACGATCTCGGCCTGCCACTGCGCCAGCCTGGCGGTGGTCTGCCCGAGCGCGCGGGCCATGCGGATGACGGTCTGCTCGTCGAGCAGGCCGCCGTCGATCAGGTTGCGCACCCGGCGCAGCGCGGCCACGTCGGCGTCGCTGAACGCCACGGCGTCGTCGGGGAACTGGGCGAAGCCGAGCGCCCGCCAGATGCGCTGGGCGAGCTCCTGCGACACCCCGGCCCCGGCCGCGACCTGCGCGCGGGTGTGGCGGGCCGGCATGCCGACGAGCGTGCGCTCGATCTGGTCGGCGGTCGGCCTGCCGGGCGGTTGGGTGGCGTTCACGATCAGCAGGCTACGCCAACCTCAGCGGCCGTCGATCTCTCCGTCGGACGCGTCCTCGACCAGCTTGAACAGGTCCATGCGGACGTCCTGGATGCGCGGGATGTCGCGCAGGACGATCTGCCCCCGCTCGCCCGCGGACTCGACGGTCAGCGTGCCGCAGCCGAGCATGCGCTCCATGAACGTCTGGTCGGAGCTGACGGTGTTGACCTTGGCCATCGGGATCTCGTCGGTGGACTTGTTGAGCACGCCCATGCTGATCGTGAACCGGTGGGTCGTCAGGACGTAGCCCGTGTTCTTCCACCGCAGGTAGGGCACGAACGAGAAGATCGTCAGCAGGATCACGGCGATGACGACGACGGCGATCCTACCGTAGGAGGTGACGCTCTCCCCCCACGCGGTGGGGAAGAAGTAGAGCGCCGCACCCGCTGCCGCGGCGATGAGGATCAGCGCGAAGAACGGGCCGACAAGGCGCTTCCAGTGGGGATGGAAGGATCGGACGCGCTGCTCACCCTGCGTCAGATGGTGGTCGGGAAGGGTCATGCCGCACATGCTGCCACCAACCCGGCCGAGCGGCTACGCCCCGGCTCATCGGGCGGCTCATCGGGCGGCCCGCACGTGCACGACGTCTCCGGCGCCCAGCGTGTAGCGCTCGCCGCCGGACTCCACCTGGAGGTGGCCGGACCCGTCGATGCCGGTGGCCCGCCCGGTCAGCACCTGCTCGCCCGGCAGCTCCACCCGGACGTCGCGGCCGACCGTGGCGCTGGCGGCGAGGTAGGCGGCGCGCAGCCCGGCGACCTCGGCGTCGCCGCCGGCCTCCTCCCACTCGCGGTAGTGGCTCTCGACCTCGCGCAGCACGGCCCGCAGCAGCGGGTCGCGGTCGAGGCAGGCCGCCTCCTCGATGGCCAGGGAGGTGGCCGTCTCGACCGGGGCCTCCTCCGCGCGCAGGGAGACGTTGAGCCCCATGCCGATGACGACGGCGTCGTCGACCCGCTCGGCCAGCACCCCGGCCAGCTTGCGCTCGCCCACCAGCAGGTCGTTGGGCCACTTGAGGCGAACGTCGACCTCGGCCAGCCGGCGCACGGCCGAGGCGGCGGCCACGCCGTACAGCAGCGGCAGCCACCCCTGGGTCGGCACCGGCGTCGTGGGCCTGAGCAGGACGGAGAAGGTCAGCCCCGACCGCGGCGGCGCCGACCAGGCGCGGTCGAGCCGGCCCCGGCCGGCGACCTGCGACTCGGCCACCAGCACCCGGCCCTGCTCGGCCCCGGCCTGGGCGGCCAGGGCCAGGTCGGCGTTGGTCGAGCCGGTGGTCTCGACGACGGTGACGCCGGTCCACAGGGCGCCCGGACGCACCAGCGCGCGGTTGAGCGCGGCCTCCGAGAGCGGCGGACGGTCGAGGTCGGAGAAGCGCGAGGAGGCCATCCCCCTATCTTGGCCGAACCCGCGCCGAGGTCGTCGCACCGCACCGGCTGGTCTCGAAGTCCGCATGAGGGGTAAAGATGGGGGGATGAGCAGACGTCCTGACCCTCGCAACTGGGCTTCGTGGCGGCCCTTCGGCCTCGGGTTGCGCAAGCCGAACAACTACCTGGAGCTGTGGAAGGCGTTCAGGTCGGTCAAGGGGAACAGGCGTTACGCCTGGCGCATACTCAACCAGGGCACCTGCGACGGCTGCGCGCTCGGCACGCACGGCATGCGCGACTGGACGATGGACGAGATCCACCTGTGCAACATCAGGTTGCGCCTGCTGCCGCTGAACACCATGCCCGCGCTCGACGTGTCGCTGCTGCGCGACGTCTCCGGGCTGGCCGGGCGCAAGAGCGCGGAGCTGCGGGAGCTGGGGCGGCTGCCGTACCCGATGGTGCGGCGGGCCGGCGAGCCCGGCTTCACCCGCATCACGTGGGACGAGGCGCTGCGGGTGGCGGCCGAACGGCTGCGCGGCGCGCGCTTCGGCACGTACCTGACCAGCCGCGGGGTGCCCAACGAGAACTACTACGCGGCGCAGAAGGCGGTGCGGGCGCTCGGCACGAACAACGTCGACAACGCCGCCCGCATCTGCCACTCGCCCTCGACGGTCGCGCTCAAGCAGACCATCGGCGCGGCGGCCACGACCTGCTCCTACACCGACTGGATCGGCTCGGACCTGATCGTCTTCATCGGCTCGAACCCGTCGAACAACCAGCCGGTCGCGATGAAGTACCTCTACCACGCCAAGAAGGCCGGCACCCGGATCGCCATGGTCAACGCCTACCGCGAGCCGGGCATGGACAAGTACTGGGTGCCCTCCAACGCCGAGTCCGCGCTGTTCGGCACGAAGATCACCGACGAGTTCTTCGGCGTGAACGTCGGCGGCGACATCGGCTTCCTCAACGGCGTGCTCAAGCACCTCATCGAGAACGACTGGGTGGACAAGGCGTTCGTGAGCGGGCGCACGTCCGGGTTCGAGGAGGCGCGCAAGGCCGTCGAGGCCCAGTCGTGGGCCGAGCTCGAAGCGCTCTCGGGGGCGACCAAGGAGCAGATGTTCCGGCTGGCCGAGCTGCTCGGCCGGGCGCGCTCGGCGGTGCTGGTCTGGTCGATGGGCATCACCCAGCACACCTACGGCGAGGACAACGTCAGGGCGATCGTCAACCTGGCGCTCGCGCGCGGCTTCATCGGGCGCGACAAGTGCGGGCTGATGCCGATCCGGGGGCACAGCGGGGTGCAGGGCGGAGCCGAGATGGGCGCGTACGCGACCGGCTTCCCCGGCGGCCTGCCGATCACGTCCGCCAATGCCGCCAAGTTCACCGACCTGTGGGGCTTCCAGGTGCCCGACACGGCCGGGCTGACCGCGACCGACATGATCGACGCGGCCCACCGGGGCGAGCTCGACGCGCTCGTCTCCTCCGGCGGCAACTTCCTGGAGGTGCTGCCCGACCCGGCCTACTGCCGCGAGGCGCTGTCCAGGCTGGGGCTGCGGGTGCACATCGACATCGTGCTGTCCTCGCAGATGCTCGTGCCGGGCGAGGGCGACGTGCTGCTGCTGCCCGCCCAGACGCGTTACGAGATGGTCGGCGGCGTGACCGAGACCTCCACCGAGCGGCGGATCATCTTCTCGCCCGAGGTCGAGGGGCCGCGCGTGGGCGAGGCCTGGCCGGAGTGGAAGATCTTCTCCGAGCTTGCCGCCCGTACCCGTCCGGAGATAGCCGACCATGTGCGGTTCACCGGCACTCCGCAGATCCGTGCGGAGATCGAGCAGGTCGTGCCGTTCTACCAGGGCATCTCCGGGTTGCGGAAGTTCGGGGACAACGTCCAGTACGGCGGCCGCCACCTCTTCGCCGACGGCCGCTTCCAGACGCCCGACGGGCTGGCCGTCTTCTCGGTGGTCGAGCCGCCCGCCCTTGAGCGCCCCGACGGCACGTTCAAGGTCGCGACCAGGCGCGGCAAGCAGTTCAACAGCATGGTCCACGAGCGGCTCGACGGCTTCAACGGCGCCGCCCGCGAGGCCGTGCTGATGAGCCCGTACGACGCCGACCGGCTCGGGCTGGCCGACGGCGCGCCGGTCGAGCTGCGCGCGGGCGAGCGCTCCTACCAGGGCAAGGTGCTGCGCGCCCCGCTGATGCCGGGCAACCTGCAGATCCACTGGCCGGAGGGGAACGTCCTGCTCGACGAGGCCCGGCGCTCGCCACAGGCACGCATCCCCGACTACAACGCGCTCGTCACCGTGCGGCCGCTGTGAAGGCGCGTCCCGGGCCCACCACCCGCGTCCGCATCAGGGAGCTGGCCGGCTCCGGAGCCCGCGACCGGCGCGACGACCTGGCCACGGAGGAGCCGCTGGAGATCCGCCTCACCGGCGGCGACGGCGCCCGCAAGACGGTCGCCATCACCATGCGCACGCCGGGGCACGACTTCGAACTGGCCGCCGGGTTCCTGAGCGGCGAGGGCCTGGCCGGGCCGGACGACATCGCGGCCATCGCGTACTGCACGGACGACGACCTGCCGCCCGAGGCCCGCTACAACACCGTCACCGTCCGCCTGCACGGCCCGGTGCCCGACCTGCCGGCGCTCGACCGGCACTTCCTCACCTCCAGCGCGTGCGGCGTGTGCGGCTCGGCCGGCCTCGACGCGCTGCACGGCCGGTGCAAGCCGATCCCCAGGGGCTCGCTCGAACTCACCCCCGAGGTCCTCTACGGCCTGCCGGGCGCGCTGCGCGAGGCCCAGGGCGTGTTCGGCAAGACCGGCGGGCTGCACGCGGCGGGCCTGTTCTCGGCGACGGGCACGCTGCTGGCCTTGCGCGAGGACGTCGGCCGGCACAACGCCGTGGACAAGCTGGTCGGCTGGGCGGCGCTGGCGGGCCGGCTGCCGCTGGCCGAGCACGTGCTCATGGTCAGCGGCAGGGCCAGCTACGAGATCATGCAGAAGGCGCTGGCGGCCGGCGTCCCGGCGGTCTGCGCGGTGTCGGCGCCCTCGTCCCTGGCCGTCGATCTGGCCAGGGAGTTCGGGTTGACGCTGGTGGGGTTCCTGCGCGGCGAGCGCTGCAACGTCTACGCCGGGCAGGAGCGGGTCGTCACGTCCTGGTCAGCGGCAGACCACGCGCTGGATCCGTGAGCGACTACGTGTCGAGCTGCGCCGCCGAGCAGCGCGGCGCCCGGCAGTCCGGGTCGGATGTGCCTTGTGAGGCCTATTCGCAGGTCACCGGATAGGTGCCTTCGATGGATGGCTTGTTGTGGTTCAGCACCTCCAGCCGGACCACGCCGGAGGTCTTCGTGTCCCGGCTCCAGTTGGCCGCCTGCACCTGGAGCAGACCGCCGGAGTTGGTCTTGTACGTGGCCGGCTCCGTGGGCCTGCCGTCGATGACCCAGCGCCAGGTGATCTCGGTGTCCGGCGCGGCGCGGAAGGCGCCGTGGGCGGTCACGTACGGGGCCTCGGCGCAGTCGCCGAAGTAGTGGACCGGACGGAACTCGCTGATCCGCACCGTGCCCGGCGACGGGTCCACCGGCACGCAGGTCACCGTGTACGGCCGCTCCCTGACCAGCTTGTTGTGGTTCAGCACCTCGATGCGGATCACTCCGCTTCCGCTGGCCTTCGGGGAGACGTAGAACAGGTCGCCGATCATCTGGGCCCTGCCGGGCTTGGCCTCCTGCGTCCTGACCGGGCCGGGCTTGCCGTCCACGACGACGCGGTAGCGCACCTCGGCCTCGCGGTCGGTGGTGATCCGGGCGTCGGCCCGCATGCCGATGGAGCCGGTGCAGTCGCCCTGGTAGACGGGCGTCAGCAGGTAGGGGATGGCCAGCTTGGCGGGGTCGGGGTCGGTCGTGCAGGACAGGGCGAACGTGCGCTCGACGGCCTGCGCCGCGGCGGGCTGGGTGGTCAGGGCCAGCTTGTGGGAGCCGGTCTTCGACTGGTCGAGGCTCCAGGCGGCGGTGACGTCCTGCGACCTGGGCTGGGTGCCGGCCGGGAAGCTGACGGTCTGGTGTTGCCACTCGGCGCCGTCGAGGGTCCACCAGTAGCCGACGCTGGCGGCCGGGCCCGCCGGGAGGGTGATGCGGCCGGTGGCCTGGTAGGCGATGGGCTCGTCGCAGTAGCCCGCGTAGTCGCCGGGCGTCAGGGCGCTGATCGCCGCCTGCGGCTGCTGCGCCGGGGGCTCGGCGGTCGTGGTCGGCTTGGGCGTCGGGGAGGTCGTCGGCGTCACGGTGGGCGTCGGGGTGGGCGTCGGGGTCGGCTTCGGGCCCGGCGTGACGCGGCAGGTCACCGCGTACGACGCCCGCGCGGAGTCGTGCCCGCCGGCGTTGAGGATCCGTACCGACTTCCAGCCCGCGGTGGAGGTGCCCACGGACAGCGGCAGCGTGACCTGCCTGCTGCGCGGGCCGCCGGCGGCGAAGTACAGCGACTCCACCGCGCCCTCGCCCGTGGCGCTGTCGATCCACTGGTAGCCGACCTTGGCGGGGGTGCGCGAGACCTGGATGGTCGCGGTGAACGTCACGGTCGTCGGGCAGCGGCCGTCCTGGCGGGGCGGGCTCGCCTGCACGTTCGCGGCCGCCTCCAGCGGCCCGTCCGGCCGGGCGGGCAGCGGGTTGACGACGTCGTACCGCTGCGGGGCTCCGGCGCAGGCGACGCGGAAGCGGGCCTTGGCCGACAAACCGCGCCGGCCGAGCACCTCGACGGCCTGCCAGCCGGTGGTGTCGCGGTCGAAGGTCTGGCGGTCCCTCACGACGACCTTGCGCGCGCCGTTGACGCGGAAGCTCCTGATGGCGCTCTTGCTGCGGTCACCGCGTACCCAGCGGTACCGCACGGTGCCCTTGCCCTTGGCGGCCACCGTGGCGGAGAAGGCCACGGTCGTGGGGCACTCGCCCGCCTGACCGGCGGGAACGGCCCTGACCCGGGTCACCGAGGTCGCCGGGGCGGCGGCGGCCTGGGCCGGAGGAGCGGCCAGCAGGCTGCCGAGCATCACCGCGCCCAGCAGCAAGGCTGTCCTTTTCATGAGGGGGTCCCTTTCTGCGCTGATCAAAGCCCCCATGCTGCTCAGTGATCCTTGGAAGTCACTTGGAGCCGCCTTGTGCAGATTGTGGAATGAAGCGTTCCGTTCTGCTATAGTTGGAACAGAACAAGCCGTTCCGCTTCGTCGGTCGAGAGGACCCCCTCATGAGCATCCGCCCGTTCCGCATCGAGATCTCCCAGGCCGACCTCGACGACCTGCGGGCCCGGCTCGCGCTGACCCGCTTCGCCGACGAGATCCCGGGCGCCGACCAGGGCGTGGGCGTCGACCGGGTCAAGCGCCTGGTGGCCCACTGGCAGTCCGGCTTCGACTGGCGCGCCCAGGAGGCCAGGCTCAACGCCTACCCGCAGTTCACGACGGAGATCGACGGGCAGAACATCCACTTCATCCACGTACGCTCCGACAACCCCGACGCTCTGCCGCTGATCCTCACCCACGGCTGGCCCGGCACCGTCGCCGAGTACCTCGACGCCATCGAGCCGCTGTCGCGCCACTTCCACGTGGTCGTCCCGTCGCTGCCCGGCTTCGGCTTCTCCGGCCCGACAAAGGAGCTCGGCTGGAACAACCGGCGCATCGCCGGGGCCTGGGCCGAGCTGATGGCCCGCCTGGGCTACGAGCGCTACGGCGCCGTCGGCAACGACGGCGGCTCGATGATCTCCCCCGAGCTGGGCCGGATCGACGCCGAGCACGTCGTCGGCGTGCACGTCACCCAGCTGTTCTCCTTCCCCTCAGGCGACCCGGCCGAGTTCGCCGGCCTGAGCGAGGAGGACCAGGCCGGGCTGGCCGTGCTCGACTGGTTCTGGAAGGAGAAGGGCGCGTTCAACGTCCTGCAGTCGCAGCAGCCGCAGACGCTCGCGCACGCCCTCGCCGACTCCCCCGCCGGGCTCGTCGGCTGGCTCGCCCAGCTCTTCGACGAGGACCTGGACGACGACTTCGTGCTGACCAACGCCTCGATCCACTGGTTCACCGGCACCGCCGGCTCGGCCCTGCGGCTCTACTGGGAGAACGCCCGCATGGAGCAGCCGCAGGAGCCGACGACCACCCCGACCGCGCTGGCCATGGGCGAGGGCGACTTCAAGTCGATCCGCCGCTTCGCCGAGCGCGACCACCACGGCATCGTCTCGTGGAAGACCCTGCCCGCCCCCGCCCGCGGCCACTACACCGCTCACACCGCCACGGAGGCGCTCACCTCCGACATCACGGCCTTCTTCGACAGCCTGCGCTGATTCCGCGCGCTTCGGACGGCCCGGCCCCCCGCCGGGCCGTCCGCGCGTGCTCAGCCCGTGTTCTGCAGGCCGGCGGCCACGCCGTTGACCGACAGCAGCAGCAGCGTGGACAGCCGCTCGCGCTCCTGCTCCGACAGGTCCTCGGTGCGCATCGCGCGCAGCGCCCGCAGCTGCAGGTGCGACAGCGCGTCGACGTACGGGTCGCGCAGCTGCACGGCCCGCGAGAGCACCTTGCGGTTCTCCAGCAGCCGCGTGTGGCCGGTCACCCGCAGCACCAGCTCGCGGGTGCGGTCGTACTCCTCCAGCACCTGGCGGGCGAAGTCGTCGCGGCCGCCGAGCGCCAGGTAGCGCTTGGCGATCGACCGGTCGGTCTTGGCCAGCGACATCTCGGCGTTGTCCAGCATCGCGTTGAACAGCGGCCATTCGGCGTAGGCCGCGCGCAGCTCGTCAAGGGAGCCGACGGCGGCCAGGCCGGTGCCCAGGCCGTACCAGCCGGGCAGGTTGACGCGGGTCTGGGCCCAGGCGAACACCCACGGGATGGCCCGCAGGTCGTCCAGCGAGCGCGGCGCGCCCAGGCCGCGGCGGGCCGGACGGGAGCCGAGCCGCAGCGAGCCGATCTCCTCCAACGGGCTGACCAGCGCGAACCACTCGGGGAACCCGGGGGCCTCGGTGAGCGCCCGGTAGGCCTCCTCCGAGGCCGTGGCCACCTGCTGGGCCAGGCCGCGGAACCGCTCGGCGGCGGCCGCCGTACGGGCGCCGACCGTGGGCGAGGAGGCCAGCAGCACGGCGTTGGTGACCTGCTCCAGATGGCGGCGGGCGATGGCGATGTGCCCGTAACGAGCGAAGATGACCTCGCCCTGCTCGGTGACCTTGAAGCGGCCCGCGACCGAGCCCGGCGCCTGCGCCAGCACCGCCCGGTTGGCCGGGCCGCCGCCGCGGCCGAGCGCGCCGCCGCGGCCGTGGAACATGCGCAGCTTGACGTCGTGCTCGTGGGCCCACACGGTCAGCTCCTCCTGGGCCTCGTAGAGGCGGAGGGTGGCGGCCGCCGGGCCCAGCTCCTTGGCCGAGTCGGAGTAGCCGAGCATGATCTCCATGCGCCGGCCGGTCGCGGCCAGGCGGTCCTGGATCTGCGGGATCTCCAGCATGCCGCTCAGCACGCGCGGCGAGTTCGCCAGGTCCTGGCCGGACTCGAACAGCGGCACCACGTCGAGCACCGGCGCCCGGTCGCCCAGGGCGTGCCCGGCCAGCTCGTAGACGGCCGCGATGTCGTCGGCCGAGCGGGTGAAGGAGACCACGTAGCGGGAGCAGGCCGTGACGCCGAACCGCTCCTGGATCCAGGCGATCACCCGGATCGTGGCCAGCACCTCCTCGGTGCGCTCCGACAGCTCGCCGCCGGCCCTGATCTCCTCCAGGGCCGCCGCGTGCACCTGCGAGTGCTGGCGCACCTCCAGCTCGGCCAGGTGGAAGCCGAACGTCTCGACCTGCCAGACGAGGTGCTGCAGCTCCCCGTACGCCTGCCGCGGCGCGCTGCCCGCCAGCGACTCCTGCACCAGGCGCAGGTCCGCCAGCAGCTCGGCGGGCGCGCGGTAGGCGAGGTCGAGGTCGCGGCGGCGGGTGGCGGCGATGCGGGCGGCCACGTACAGCAGCCACTGGCGGTGCGGCTCGCGCGGCGAGCGGGTGGCCAGCTCGGAGACCAGCTCGGGGTGCGCGTCGACGGCCGCGGCCAGCGCGCCCTTCAGCTCGGCCGAGCAGGGCGAGAACTGGGCGGAGGCGGTCAGCGTGCGGGCGATGCGCGTACAGGCCGTCTCCAGGGCGGTCAGCACGTGCTCGGACTGGATCTGGATCGTGTCGCGGGTGACCTTGGCGGTGACGTTGGGATTGCCGTCGCGGTCGCCGCCGATCCAGCTTCCGTAGCGGATGAAGGGCCTGGCCAGCGGCGGACGGGTGCCGGTGCCCGCGTCGAGCGCCGCGTCGAGCGAGCGGTAGACCTGGGGCACCATGCGGAACAGCGTCTCGTCGAAGGCGGCCATGGCGGTGCGCACCTCGTCGAGCGGGTCGAGCTTGGTGGAGCGCAGCTGGGCCGTCCGCCACAGCAGGTCGATCTCCTCCAGCAGGCGGCGCCTGCTCTCGGCACGCTCGGACGCGCCGCGCCCGGGCGTGTTGTACTCGGTCAGCTGGCCGCTGATGCGCTGGATGGCGGTGACGACCGCGCGCCTGCGCGCCTCGGTGGGGTGCGCGGTCAGCACCGGGTGCAGCTCCAGCCCCTGCAGCAGCTCCCGCACGCGCTCCTCGCCGAGCTCGTGCACGGCCTGCGCCAGCGACTCCCGCTGCACCCTCCCCTCGGCGTCACGCTCGCGCAGCGTGCGGATCCGGTAGTGCTCCTCGGCCAGGTTCGCCAGGTGGAAGTAGCAGGTGAACGCGCGGGCGACCGCGACCGCCCGCTCGATCTCCCATCCGGCGACCATTTCGGTGATCTCGTCGGCGGAAATCTCGCCTCTGCGCGCCGCGATGACGGCTTTGCGCAACCGTTCGACGTCGGCCAGCAGGTCTTCGCCACCTTGTTCGGCGATCACCTGGCCGAGCAGCTTGCCGAGCATGCGCACGTCGTGGCGCAGCTCGTCAGGCATCTCGGTCACGGCGGCACTACGACGCTCGAGCCCCTGGTCAATCATGCTTCGAAGGGTATCGACTCGCTTTCGGCGACCGCATGGCGGTCTCGCCCATTGGACTAGACCATTCTCTAGCTCGGCTTTGACACGGCGGCTACCAGCTCCGGGAGGCGGGGGAAGCCGATCTTGCCGGCGAGGCGTCTGCCGAGCACTTCGATCAGCAGGCCGTAGAAGGGCGCGAGCACCGACACCCACATCAGCCCGAACGCCAGCGGCAGCACGATCGGCAACGACATCAGCGCGATCCCGAGCATCGCCCCGATCGACGACGCGAACGCCTGACCGCCCTGGCCGGGCGCGGCGCCGCTGAAGGCGTTCATCCGCTCCGGCAGCGTGTACGGGATCGTCACGCTGGTCACCGAGCCGACCCCGAGCCCGACGCCGAGCGCGCCCAGCCCGGTCAGGAACGCCGGCACGACGGCCTCCTGGCTGCCGGTGAAGAACGCCGCCGCGACCGCCACGAGCAGCAGCAGCGGCGCGGCGACCAGGCAGTTGGCCAGGTGGCGGCCCGCCAGGTCGCGGCGCAGGTCCTCCTCCGAGCCGAAGGCCACGGCGTTCATCCACAGGGAACGCCCGTCGATGCCGAACGCGTTGCCCGACTGCAACGAGATCATCAGCGCGCCCATGCCGGTGATCAGCACCGGCAGCACCGGCCCCGCCTGCCCCTCGGTGCTGTTGTTCAGCGAGAACGCCAGGACGACGGTCACCACGACCGAGGAGAACCAGCCCACGCGGAACCTCGGCTCCCGCCTGATGTACTTCAGCTCCTTGGTCACCACGGCCGCCAGCGGCCCGTCGGGCAGGAGCCGGTCGGCCAGGCCGCGCTCCCGGCGGACGGAGGCCGCCTGCGTGGAGGCGTCCGGCGAGACCAGGGCCCGGCCGAGGGCCTTGATCCACAGCCAGGCGACGACCACGACCAGCACCGCGACGGCGGCCAGCTCCGCCACGCCGACCAGGCCGCCGTCGGCCATGGCGTGCGCGGCCATGCCCGGCGGCGTCCAGCGCAGGACGCCGGCCAGCCGGTGGAGGATCGCGGCGGGGTCGCCGAGGCCGCGGTTCATCAGCAGGTTGGGCAGCTGCGCCAGCAGCACCACGAACAGGGCGGCCACGGCCAGCACGTCACGCCCGCGCCGGCTGCGCAGCGCGCCGGACAGCGAGGTGGTGATCAGCCGCGAGGTGACCACGCAGAGCGCGAACTGCAGCAGCACCGCGGGCACGCCGAGCAGCACGCCCCCGAGGCCCGTGGGCAGCCCGACCAGCGCGCCGGCCGTGACGACGAGCATCGCCAGCGGCCACGCGCCCGTCGCGGACGCGGTGAACAGCCCGACGGCCAGCTCGCGCGTACGCAGCGGGAACAGCGACAGCCGCGCCGGGTCGAGCGTGTCGTCCAGCCCGAACGCCAGCAGCGGCACGATCATCCAGCTCACCAGGAAGAACGCGTACGCGACGATCACCAGCTCGGCGGCGACGTCGGAGGGCGCGAGCCTGAGCAGGCTCATCAGCAGGAACCCCAGCACGGCCAGGCCGGCCGCGGCGAGCAGGGTGAAGACGAAGCCGAGCTTGCGCTGCACGTCGCCGCGCAGGTTGCCGACCAGCAGCCGCAGCTTGAGCCGCGCGAACAGCGCGGCCGTCGCCATGGGCGACCCCGTGACGGCGGCGCTCACGGCGTGTCCTGAGGCGCGGCAGCGGCCGGAGGCACGGACGGCGGCGTGGCAGCGGATGCGGCCGGGGGCGCGGGCGGGGGTGCGGTCGGGTGCGTGGCAGCGGGTGCAGCCGGGGGTGTGGTCGGAGGTGTGGTCGGGGGTGTGGTCGGAGGTGCGGTCGGGGGCTGGTTGCCGGGGCGGGCGCCGAGCCAGCTCAGCCCGGCCTCGCCGTGGGCGCGGGAGCCGCCGCCGACCAGCCGCATGAACGCCTCGTTGAGGCTCGCGCCGCCGCGCACCTGCTCCAGCGGCCCCTGGGCGACGATGTGGCCGCCGCTCATCACCGACACCCAGTCGCACAGCCGCTCGACGAGGTCCATGACGTGGCTGGAGAAGATGACCGTCGAGCCGGAGGCGGTGAAGCGCCGCAGCACCTCGGTCAGGGTGTTGGAGCTGACCGGGTCGACCCCCTCGAACGGCTCGTCGAGGAAGAGCACGGACGGGTTGTGCAGCAGCGCCGCGGCCAGCCCGATCTTCTTGCGCATGCCGGTGGAGTAGTCGACGACGAGCTTGTCGGCGGCCCCGGTCAGGTCCATCACGTCGAGCAGCTCGCCCGCGCGCTGCTCGACGTCGGCCTTGGGGATGCCGCGCAGCCGGCCGTTGTAGAGCAGCAGCTCGCGGCCCGACAGCCGCTCGAACAGCCGCAGCCCCTCGGGCAGCACGCCGATGCGCGCCTTGACGGCGACCGGGTCGCGCCAGACGTCGAACCCGTCGATCGCGGCCTGGCCTCCGTCGGGCCGCAGCAGGCCCGTGATCATGCTCAGCGTGGTCGTCTTGCCGGCCCCGTTGGGACCGACCAGGCCCGCGAAACTGCCCGCCGGGACCACGAGGTCGACCCCGGCCACCGCGACCTGCGCGCCGTAGCGCTTGTACAGGCCGTGGGAGCGAACCGCATCCGTCATGGATCCACTCTAGGAGGACGGGTTAGCCTAACGCGCATGAGCGCAGCCGCCGATCCCATGCCGGAGATGCCGGACATCCACACCACCGCAGGCAAGATCGCCGACCTGGAGCGAAGGCTCGACGAGGCCGTGCACGCCGGCTCGGCGTCGGCGGTGGACAAACAGCACGCCAAGGGCAAGATGACCGCGCGCGAGCGGGTGCTCGCGCTGCTCGACGAGGGCTCGTTCGTGGAGTTCGACGAGTTCGCCCGCCACCGGTCCACGATGTTCGGGCTGGAGAAGCGGCGTCCGTACGGCGACGGCGTCATCACCGGCCACGGCACGATCGACGGCCGCCAGGTCTGCGTGTTCTCCCAGGACGTCACGGTCTTCGGCGGCTCCCTCGGCGAGGTGTACGGCGAGAAGATCGTCAAGGTGATCGACCTGGCGCTCAAGACGGGCTGCCCGATCATCGGCATCAACGAGGGCGGCGGCGCGCGCATCCAGGAGGGCGTGGTCGCGCTCGGCCTCTACGCGGAGATCTTCAAGCGGAACGTGCACGCCTCCGGCGTGATCCCGCAGATCTCGCTCATCATGGGCGCCGCGGCCGGCGGCCACGTCTACTCACCCGCCCTGACCGACTTCGTGGTGATGGTGGACCAGACGTCCCACATGTTCATCACGGGCCCCGACGTGATCAAGACGGTGACCGGCGAGGAGGTCACGTTCGAGGAGCTGGGCGGGGCCCGCGCGCACAACACCAAGTCGGGCGTGGCCCACTACCAGGCCGCCGACGAGGAGGACGCCCTCGACTACGTCAAGGCGCTGCTGTCCTACCTGCCCTCCAACAACCTGGACGAGGCCCCGGCCTTCGCCCCCGCCGCCGACCTGGAGCCCGACCCCGAGCTCGACCTGGTGATCCCCGACTCCCCCAACCAGCCGTACGACATGCGCCAGGTGATCGAGCACGTGCTCGACGACGGGGAGTTCCTGGAGGTCCACGCGCTCTTCGCGCCGAACATCGTGGTCGGCTACGGCCGGGTGGACGGCCAGCCGGTCGGGGTCGTCGCCAACCAACCCATGCATTTCGCCGGATGTCTGGATATCGACGCCTCCGAGAAGGCCGCCAGATTTATTCGAACTTGTGATGCCTTTAATATTCCGATCCTGACTTTTGTTGATGTACCGGGATTCCTCCCCGGCACCGATCAGGAATGGAACGGAATCATCCGCCGCGGCGCCAAGCTCCTGTACGCCTACGCCGAGGCCACGGTCCCGCTGGTCACGGTCATCACCCGCAAGGCGTACGGCGGCGCGTACGACGTCATGGGCTCCAAGCACCTCGGCGCGGACGTCAACCTCGCCTGGCCCACCGCCCAGATCGCGGTCATGGGCGCGCAGGGCGCGGTCAACATCCTCTACCGGCGCGAACTGGCGGCCTCCGACGAGCCCGACGCCGAGCGCGCCCGGCTCGTCACCGAGTACGAGGACACTTTGGCCAATCCGTACATCGCGGCCGAACGCGGCTATGTGGACTCGGTGATTCGGCCGTCCGAAACCCGGCCGCAAGTTGTCCGGGCACTTCGCGCGCTGCGTAACAAGAGAGCCTCGCTGCCGCCGAAGAAGCATGGGAACATTCCTCTATGAGCGACCACCTGCGGATAGTCCGCGGCGACGCCACGCCCGAGGAGATCGCGGCCGTGGTGGCCGTGCTCGCCACGCGGCGGAGCTCGTACACCGAACCCGAGAGACCTCGTAGACAAACATGGCGAAACCCCGCCAGAGGCATGCGTAACCCTGGCCTGCCGGGGAAGGCGGCTTGGCGGATGAGCGCACTACCCTAGATAGATCCCGGGAATCGGGTGTCAAGTTCCCCGGGAGTTGGGACTATCTAGAGAAAGTAGGCGTATATAGTCAGCCGATCAACTAACACCGCGGCCTGGAGGACGACATGGCCATCCCAGACCTCATGCCGCATCCTGTGGCAGCCAAGTACGCCGTCCTAGTGGATGTCGGTTATCTCTACGCTGCGGCAGGTGAGGTGCTGCTCGGCGCGAAGGAACGCAAGGAATATCGGGTGGCCGCCGATGAGCTCATCCAGAGTCTACAGAAACATGCAGAGGAACGTATTTCCGGCGAACTTCTGCGGATCTATTGGTATGACGCCGCCCGCGACCGTGTGCCCACCGTCGACCAGCGTGTCATCGCCCAGCTCCCGTGGGTCAAGGTGCGCCTCGGCAACCTCAACGCCCGCGGCCAGCAGAAGGGCGTCGACGCGCAGATCAGGAGCGACCTGGAGGCGCTGGCCCGGCACCACGCGGTGACCGACACGATCCTGCTGGCAGGCGATGAGGACATGGTTCCGGCGGTCGAGGCGGCGCAGGCGTACGGCGTGCGCATCCACCTGTGGGGCGTCGAGCCGCCCTACGGCACCAACCAGGCCGAGCGCCTGGTGTGGGAGTCCGACACGGTGGAAGTGATCTCCGCCGATTTCCTGAGGCCCTTTTTCAGTCGCGCTCCGCAGCCGGTCGCGGTCACCCCGCCCGCCGCGGCTCCCTCGCCCGCCCAGGTGTTCGCCGGGCGCGCGCCGGTCAAGCCGCACGCCAAGCCCGGCCAGGTCGCCAAGCTGGGGCCCAGCCGTCCGCGCGTGGAGGACGTCGGCGAGCACGTCGCCCAGAAGTGGATACTCACCCGCGGCCGCGACAACATCCGCGACCTGCTGCCCGGCCCGATCCTGCCGACGGTGATCGACACCGAGCTGCTGATCGAGGCGGAGAAGGAGCTCGGGCACTCGCTGCGGCCCTACCCGGAGGCCCGGGTCTGGCTGCGTGACGGGTTCTGGGCGCGCGTCTACCGGGAGTTCGACCTGGGGGTGGGGGTCTCCTCCAAGTAGAGCAGCGTCTCGGCGACCGCCGTGCGGGCGTAGAGCACGTACCGGCCGGTGCGGTGCGCGGTGCACAGGCCGGCCTTGCGCAGCGCGGTCAGGTGCTGGTTGACGCCGGGCTCGGAGAGCCCGGCGCGCTGGGCGAGGTCGCGCGTCGAGGCGGGCTGGTCCAGCTCGGCCAGCAGCCGGGCGCGCGTCCTGCCGAGCACGGCGGCCAGCGCCTCGGGCGGGTCCACCTCGCGGCGCTCCCAGAGCGTCGCGATGCCGCGCGGCGCGTAACGCACGGTCGGCTGGTACGGCGGCGTCGTGACCGACAGGACCCGCGGCCAGGCGAACACGCACGGCACCAGCAGCAGCCCGAGCCCTCTCAGTGACCGGCGGCCGGACACGTACCGGTGCTGCAGCCGCAGCGTGCCGTCGTCCCAGGTGACGGAGTCGTCGAGGTCGGCCAGCATACGCTGGGCGCCGCCCTCGGCCAGCAGCCTGGCGCGGTGCAGGATCTCGCCCTCCAGCAGCGACCTGATCCGCGGCCAGTACGGCGCCATAGCCGCCTCCCAGTAGCCAGCCACCTCTCCGGCCAGGCGTTCGAGGCCCTGTTCCGGGTCGTCGTAGAGGGCCTGCACCCGTTTCGTCCGGGGACCGCCGATGTGGTCCAGATCCATGCGGACCCGGGCGGCCGCGCCCCGCATCGTGGCGAGTTCCAGCTCCAGGTCCGGCATGGACGTCGAGGGCGGCGTGCAGGTGAAGCCCGCGATCGAGACGGTGGGCACCGGGACCAGGTCCGACAGCAGCCGCCAGTCCACGTCCTGGAGGCGGCGGTGCACCTGGTCGGCCCAGGGGCGCAGGAGCGGGTGCGCGGCCGGGTTCTTCACCACGCGCGCGCTGGCCACGACCTCGCCGAGCGGGGAGACGGCGAAGCGGATGTTGGCGAGGTCGTGGGCGGTGAACGTCAGGTCGAGGGTCATTGAGTTTGCTTGTCACTTAATCGATAGCGGCCTTGCCCGACATTTCAGCATCCTGCCGACATGTCAGCAACCTTGGTGGAAGCTCCGCTTCTGCGGCTTCGTGCGTTCCGCAACCTGTTCGTCGCCGGCGCGGTCAGCCAGCTCGGCAGCCAGATCACCTACGTCGCCCTCCCCCTGCTCGCCGTGACCGCCCTCGGGGCGGGCGCGGGCGAGGTCGGGCTGCTCTCGGCGCTCGCCACGCTCACGGCCCTGGTGATCGGACTGCCTGCCGGGGCCTGGGTGGACCGCGTCCGGCGGCGCCGCCTGATGATCGCGATGGACGCCGCCCGCGCCGTGGCGTTGTTGTCGGTGCCGGTGGCCTGGTGGGCCGGGACGTTGTCCATGGCGCAGCTCTACGTCGTCACGGTGCTCGTGGGGGCGGGGTCGCTGCTGTTCGACGTGGCGTCCATGAGCATCGTGCCGGGGCTGGTCGGGCGCGAGCGGCTGACGTCGGCCAACTCGCTGCTCGTGGGCACGGCCGCGGGCATGGACGTCGCCGGGCGCAGCCTCGCCGGAGTGCTGGCCCAGGTCGTGGGCGCGCCGCTGGCCGTGCTGCTGGACGCGCTGAGCTACCTGTGGTCGGCGGCCTGGCTGCGCGGCGTGCCCGAACCGGCGCTTGCCGGGGACGGCTCGCCGGAGGCCGCGGAGTCCCTGCGGGCCCGGATCGCGGCGGGCGTGCGGTTCATCCTCGGCAACCGGGTGCTGGTCGCGGCCCTGGTCCAGGGCACGATGGCGAACCTGGCGTTCCCGCTCTGCTCGGTCCTGTTGCCGGTGCTCATCGTCGGGCGGCTGGGCTATCCGGAGTGGGTGTTCGGGGCGTACCTGGCGGTGGGCGGGCTCGGCGTGCTCGCCGGGTCGTCGTCGGCCCATCTGCTCGGCCGGCGCTTCGGCACGGGCCGCGCGGTGTGGGTGGTCAGCCTGGCCACCGCCCCGGCCGCGCTGGTGATCCCGTTCCTCGACGCCGGGCCGTGGTTGTGGGCCGCGGCGGCGGCGTGGTTCGTGCTGACGTTCCGTACCGGGGTGAACAACGTGCTACTGGTGAGCCTGCGGCAGCGCGTCACGCCGGACCACCTGCTCGGCCGGATGACGGCCACCATGCGGCTGCTGCTGATGGGCGCGGTCGGCCTCGGCGGGCTGCTGGCCGGGCTGCTCGGCGAGGTGTGGGGGGTGCGCGCGCCGCTCTGGGCGGGCGCGGTGATCATGGCCGTGAGCTGGTTGCCGATCCACTTCTCAGCCCTTCGCCGATCAGGTCCGAATACCGCTGGTCGGCCGTACTGACCTGCTGACCTGCGTTTTCATGGTGAGGTCCGATTTCCGCCGGTCGGCACCCGCGGCCCGCGCATAGTCTCGAGGGCATGTCACCCCTAGAGCTCGACTTCGACTCCTGTTACCGGGCGGTCTCCGCCAGGGACTCCCGGTTCGACGGGCGCTTCTACACCGCGGTGACGACGACGCGCATCTACTGCCGGCCGATCTGCCCGGCGCGTACCCCCTCCTCCAGGAACGTGCGCTTCTACCGGCACGCGGCCTCGGCCGAGGCGGCCGGGTTCCGGCCGTGCAAACGCTGCCGTCCCGAGCTGTCGCCCGGCGATCCCGGCTGGGACCTGCGCGGCGACCTCGTCGGCCGGGCCCTGCGGCTGATCGACGACGGAGCCGCCGACGAGCGCGGCGTGGCCGGGCTGGCCCGGCGGCTGCACATCACCGAACGCCACCTGCACCGGCTGTTCGTGGCCGAGCTGGGCGTCGGGCCGCTGGCCGTGGCCCGCACCAAGCGGCTCCTGCTGGCCAAGCAGCTGCTGACGGAGACCGGGCTGCCGGTCACCGAGGTCGCGTTCGCGGCCGGGTTCGGCAGCGTGCGGCAGTTCAACGCCACCATGCGGGAGACGTACGGCTTCACGCCGAGCGAGCTGCGCGCCACGGCCGGACGTCCGGCGGCGCCGCCCGAGCCCGAGGCCGCCGGGCCCGTGACGCTGAGGCTGCGGCTGCACCGCCGCGAGCCGTACGACGTGGCGGGCGTGTTCGGGTTCCTGACCTCACGCGCCATCCCCGGCCTCGAGGTCGCGGGCCCCGAGTCGTACTCCAGGGCCGTGCCGGGCGGGACGATCACGCTCACCCCCCGGCCGGACCACATCGCGCTCGACGTGGCCCTGGCCGACACCCGGCAGCTGGCCCGCATCGTCGCCCGCTGCCGCCGCCTGCTCGACCTGGACGCCGACCCCGACGCCATCGCCGAGGCGCTCGGCCAGACCTCGCTGGCCCCGCTCGTCCAGGCGCGGCCCGGGCTGCGGGTGCCGGGCACGTTCGACGGCTTCGAGCTGGCCGTACGCGCGGTGGTCGGCCAGCAGATCTCGGTGGCCGGAGCCCGTACGCTGCTCGGCCGCATCGTCGCCAGGACCGGCGGCCCCCTCTTCCCCACGGCAGCCGAGCTGCGGGAGGCCGACCTGACGGGCCTCGGCCTGACCAACCGCAGGATCGCCACCCTCGCCGACCTGGCGGGCCGGGTCGCCGACGGCGACATCGACCTCGACGGCGGCCAGGACCCGGCCGAGGCCGGGTCCGAGCTGCTGAAGGTGCCCGGCATCGGCCCCTGGACCGCCAGCTACATCGCGCTGCGCGCCCTGCGCGACCCCGACGCCTGGCCCACGGGCGACCTCGTGCTGAGAAAGCGCATGGCCGCCCTGGGCATCCCCGACGACCACATCGAACGGTGGCGGCCCTGGCGGGCCTACGCCGCCCTGCACCTCTGGAGCTCCTCATGATCACCGCTCAGGTCCTGCCGACGCCGATCGGCTCGCTCTCGCTGCTCACCCGCGAGGGGGTTCTCGTGGCGGGCGGCTTCACGGCCGACCCGGCGGAGATGTTCGTCCGCCTCACCCCGGCCCTTCAGGCGGAGGGGCTCGACGTGGTGGACGACCTCGGCGCCCCCGCCGAAGCCGTCCGGGCCTATTTCGACGGCGACCTCGACGCCCTGGACGCCGTCCCGGTCTCGCAGCCCGGCTCCCCCACCCGCAAGCGCCTGCACGAAGCGCTGCGCGAGGTCCGCGCGGGGACGACGGTCTCGTACGCCGAGCTGGCCCAGGCCGCCGGACTTCCCCGTACCGCCGCCCGCGCCGCCGGCTCCGCCTGCGCCCAGAACCTCATCGCCCCCTTCGTCCCCTGCCACCGCGTCCTGCCCAGCACGGGCGGCTACGGCGGCTACTACTACGGCGTCCCGGTCAAGGAATGGCTCCTCGCCCACGAAAGCGGACAAACCCTCAACCTACAGTGACGATAAGACAGCGTTCGGTAATGTGTTCGCATGTCGCCGACCCTGGAACATGAGTTCCTCCTCGAACTCGTCCGGCAACGCCCCTCCCTCGTCGCCACCTTGCTGACCGAGGCGGGCGTGCCGGTCCCCCGATTCGACGAGGCCCGGTTGGAAAGTCCGGACTTCACCGCCTGTCAGCCGACCGAGTTCCGAGCCGACGCGGTCGTCGTCCTCACTGACGGAAAGCCGCTGGCTGGGGTCGTTGTGGAGGTACAGCGGCGGTACCGGGAAGAGAAGACCTGGTCCTGGCCCGTCTACCTGGCCACGCTACGCGCCCGCATCAAGGGCCCGTGCCTGCTGCTGGTCTTCTGCCCCGACCGCAAGGAGGCGCGCAAGTGCGCGCGGGCCATCGACATGGGACACCCCGGCTGGACACTCCACCCGATCGTGATCGGGCCTGACCAGATCCCCAAGGTCACCGACCTCCTCCAGGCCATCGCCGAACCGGAACTCGCCACGCTCTCGGCCATCGTGCACGGCAACGAGGGCGAGGAGGGCCTCAAGATCCTGCAAACCTTCGTCGACTCTCTGGAGCATCTGCCCAGAGAGCATGAAATCTACGTTGACCTCGTTCTCACGATGCTGCCCGATGTCGCCGTCAAGAAGTTCTTGGAGTTCACTATGGCCATGGGAACACGCGAGCCTAAGAGCAAGTGGGTCCGCCACTGGGTTGCCGAGAGCAAGGCCGAAGGCATATCCGAAGGCGAGGCCCGGGGCGAGGCCCGGGGCGAGGCCAAGGCGGTCCTGCGGATCCTGGAGGCACGCGGCATCACGGTGCCGGAGGAAGCGGCCGAGCGGATCGGCCAATGCACCGACCTCGACCTTCTCGAGAGCTGGATCGACAGGGCTCTCACCGTCGAGGCCGTAGAAGAGCTCTTCAACCTGAGCTGAGCACATCACAGGGCCGACGCGACGATCTCGCGTCGGCCCTGTGCACGCCTCCGAGCGATGTGGAACCGCCCGGCGACAAGGGTGGCGGCATAGAATGGGGGTCGTGCGACGTTAGACGGCGTAGGCATCATTTGCAGGCGCCTGGTAAACGAGAGGGGTTCACATGCCTCTGGCCGACGACGCCGTGGAGGCGCGTGCCCAGGGGTGGCGCACCCTCGCCGCCCTGCACGCGAAGATCGAGGACAAGCTGGAGAAGGCGCTGCAGAAGGCGCACGGCCTGAGCGTGAGCGAGTACACGGTGCTCGACGTCCTGGCCCGCCAGGACGGCTGGCACATGCGCATGCAGCAGCTCGCCCGCGCCGTCGTGCTCAGCCAGAGCGCCACGACCCGGCTGGTCACCCGGCTGGAGAAGCGCGGCCTGCTCAAGCGTTACCTGTGCGAGGACGACCGGCGCGGCATCTACTCCGAGGTCACCCCTAACGGCCGCGACCTGCTGACCACCGCGGGCCCGACGCACGACACCGTGCTGAAGGAGGTGCTGGCGGAGGCGGCCGAGCAGCCCGAGCTGGCACCGCTGGCCGCAGTGATCGCCTAAGCTCGCCCGGCCATAGTGATCGCCTAGGCTCGTCCGGCGGCAGTGATCGCCTCGACCCGCCGGGTCGAGGTGATCACCTCGACCCGGCCCGGCCGCCGTCAGGGTTTCACGTTGCTCTGGATCTCGCCGACCGGCACGTCCCGGGTCGCCCCCGCCTCGACCGGCGCGAACTGGAACGGCACCGCGTCACCCGTCGTCTCCACCGGCCACGACGTGGTGACGGTGAGCCGGTACGCCTCGCGCGGCTGGTCGATCGAGGCCCGCAGGTAACGCACGCCACAGGTGAACGAGGCCCCCTTGGCGTACGGACGTCCGGCCGCCCCGCAGCCCTCCTCGTGCACCTCCGCCCGGTCCTTCGCGGTGCCCGGGTCGATCTTGATGCTCTTCAGCGTGGCCACCACGGTCACGCTCATGACGCCCGGGATCTCCGCGGTCACCGATCTGCGCCGCTCGCCCAGGCCCTCCAGCCAGACCCAGGTGGGCAGGTTGACGAAGCTCTTGGCGTCGGGGCTCAGTCTGATCGTGGGCTCGGGCACGGTCAGGGACGCCCTGGCGATCTCGGCGAGCTCCCGGATCGTGATCCCGGCGGGCGGCGTCGTGCCCGGCGGCACGAACACGAACGGGTCGAGCGCCGCGAAGCAGACCTGGCCCTTCGGGTCGGAGGCGTCGTACGCCGGGCCCCACCAGCGTCCGTCCTTGCCGACCTTGTCCTTGAACTGTTTGAGGAAGTCCTGGAACCCCTCCTCGGACGCGTCCTTGGTGTACCTGAACCAGTAGTCGCGCAGGGCCTCCTGCGACTTCAGCATCTCGGCGCCGGTCATGCCGGGCTCGTACCAGCAGGGGCGCTTGAGGACGTATCCGTCCGCGTTGCCGCCCTTGGCGCCGTTGCCGGAGATGACGATCCTGGAGTTGCGCAGCTCGATCCCTCGGGTCCGGCCGTGCTCGATGGGGCTGCCGGCCGTCTCGCCGGGGTCGTCGAGCTGGCCCAGCAGCATCAGGGCCGCGGTGGCCAGCGAGATCACGCGGTTCATCGCGCGCATCCTTCCTTGTCATAGAGGAATTCCCGGATCCGCCACACGCCGTCGTCGCCGCGGTGCGCGAGGGCCCTCTGCAGGTAGGGGGCGCGCATGATGGAGGGCTGGGGCGAGACGGCCTCGCCGCTGCTCGCGCTGACCACGCGTGCCTTCGACTCGTCCACGCAGGTGTCGATCTGCGCGCCCTTGTCCAGCACCTTCGTGACCCGCAGGCCGTACAGTCTGGCGACGCCCTTCACCCTTCTGTCCTCCTCGGTGTACCGGCGTACTCCGTCATACGCCTGGCGCACCGCCTGGAGTTCGAGATCCAGATCCTTCAGGTATCGATCGCTTCCCGAGACCATGACCTTGCGGGAGGCGAGGTACCAGTCGGTGATCACGCGCATGAGCGGGTCGCGCCGGGCGGGCCAGTCGATGTCGACCCGCAGCTTCCCGCCGCCGACCTCGATCGTCTCGACGCCGGGCGCGTCCGCGGAGGGCCGCGCCGAGCCTCCCGCCGTGGGCGCGGTCGCCGGGGTGGTGCCGGACGGGCCCGGCTGCGGCGTGTACGGCCGCTCGGCCTGCCCGCACCCCGCCGCCAGCAGGACGAGCGCGATCACCGTCATACGTCTCATGCGGACGACTCCCTCACCACGTGGATGCGCCACGAGGGCAGCAGTTCCTCGATCAACGCCTCGGTCTCCGGGGCCATCCCGCCGCCGTACGGGTGGGAGGCGGCCCTGCGGGTCAGGACCTCGACCACGGCCCGCATGCGGACGGCGTCCCCGGTGGCGTGGGTGGCCCGCAGCAGGTCGCGCCAGAGCCCCTCGTCGTCGGTCGCCAGCAGCAGCGCCGCGCGGACGGCCGCCACCGCCGCGTCCGGCTCGTCCTGGGCCAGCCGCAGCTCGCACAGCCGGTGGGCCGCATCGGCCACGCCGGCCGCGACGTCGTACTCCAGGTCGTCGGCCGCCAGCCAGGCGTACCGGCCGGACGGGCGGTTGGCCAGGAGCGGGCCGCGTACCAGGCCGAGCGCCTTCTCCAGCAGGACGGTGCGGGCCGTCGGATCGTGCTGGGAGCGGCGGACCAGCTCGCGGAACAGGGCCCAGTCCGTACGGACCTCGGGGCCGAGCCTGAGCCGCCCGGCCTCGTCGACGTGCAGGTGCTCGGGGCCGAGCCAGTCGGCGACGCGGGCGATGGTGGCGTCCCTGACCATGGTCTGCACCCCGCGCGGCCACAACACGCCCCCGAGAACGACGGGGTGCACGCCGCCGGGATGCGTGGCCAGGTAGACCAGCAGCTCGGTGGCCAGCGCCATGCGGCCCTCTTCGAGGGGCGCGAGCCCGGTGATCTCGATCGGGCCGAGCATTTTGATCTCGACGGCGGGCGGGTGCAGGCCCTCCAGCGGCTCGGCCTCGGGATAGGCCTCGCCGTCGAGCCGTCCGGCGGTGCGGAAGAGGTCGATCAGCGCCTTGTAGTGGCGGCGCGGCAGGAGCTGGGCCTCGACCTCGAAGCCCAGCTCGGCGATGCGCGCCTTGCCGTCGTCGCCGATCTCCAGCGTCCAGGTGGCGTGCGGGACGTCGCCGGCCACGACGTATCCGGCGGTGTCCCGGCGGGCCAGCAGCGCCAGGCGGCGGGCCTCCTCGTGCGTGGGCGCCACGGCCGACAGCAGGTAGTGGGCCTCGCGCGGGCTGCCGGAGACGCGACCGGTGAGCACCTCCCTGCGCGGCGCGGCGGTCGCCTCCAGCTCGGGCAGCACCTCGGCCAGGCCGCCGACGGCCCTGATCCGGTCGGGGGCGATCGCGGTCAGCTCCTCGCCGAACCCGACGAGCGTGATGCGCATGCGGTCGGACCAGCGGTTGGTGGCCAGCTCGACGGCGAGCGCGGCCAGCGCCGCGGTGGTCTGCGGGCCGCGGACGTTGATCAGGCCCTGCGCGGCCTCCAGGTCGATCAGCACCCGGCCGCTCGCGTCCGTGCCGATCGAGACCAGCCCCGGGTACGGCGCGCCGCCCGCCTGCTCCTCCAGCAGACGTCCTTCGTGGGCGGGCAGGCGCCACACCTGGCCGCCGTCCTGGGCCGTCCACGGCTCGGGCGGGTCGTCGTCCGGCGGGTGGATCCACAGGTCGAGCGTGCGCGGGGACAGGTGGACGCCGTAGACGGTGGGCGGGGTGCGGTGCTGGGCGGCCAGCTCGGCGCCGAGCAGCCGCAGCCCGATGTCGAGGATGCGCGCGCCCGGGGCGTCGCCGCCCAGCCTGAGCGCGACCTCGGCCTGGGCGGCGTCGTCGCGCGGCCGGACGATCCGGCGCCCGAACACCCTGCGCCACAACTGCTCCCGCCGCCTCCTGGCCAGCAGGGCCAGCAGCCCGGCGGCGGCCAGCGACGCCCCGGCCAGGTAGTCGATCAGGTCGAGGCTCTGGGCCTCCCTGATGGTGATCTCGGGCTGGTCCTGGCGGACGTCGGGCTTGCGGTGCCTGGCCTGGTCCTTCTCGCTCTTTTCAGTGGCCCTGCCTTCTGTGCGCTCCGTGCCCTCCGTGGCCTTCTTGGCGGCGTGGTGCCGGGCATCGGGCTGGGCGCGGGTGTGGGCCACGCCGGGGTGCTCGCGCAGCGTCTGCTCGCGGGACTGGCCGGCGGGGACGATGTGCACGTTCCTGGCGTCGTCCGGCATGTCGAGCACCCAGCCGGGCCTGATCAGGTCGGCCATGCGGAGGCGGGTGCCGTCCGGCTGCTCCTTGGCCTGGTTGAGTCGGTAAATTTCGGGATATCGGCGGCCGTCTCCCAGGCACTTCTCCGCGATCTCCCACAGGCTCTCGTGGTGCCGGCCGTGCGGCGGCTGCACGACGTACACCTTCTTGGTCTTGTGGGTCTCCAGCGTCTGCTCGACGATCGGCGCGGAGTAGGCGACCGCGGTCACCGGCGGCGCGGCGGGCGGCGCGGCCATCCGCGCGATGGGCGCGATCATGGCCCCGGCCGTGAACAGCAGCAACACCGCGCCGACGAGCTTGTTGGCCAGCGCCTGCGTGCCGCCCGACAGCGGTACGCGGGCAGGCATCCCGACCCTTCGGACGCCGGCGTACACCTCGACCACCACGCACACGAAGAGCTGGAACCAGGCCAGCCACACCAGCAGCACCAGGACGGCCTGGATCGTGCTGGGCCCGGCCTCGGCGGTGAAGAACCGCACGTCGAGCATCTCGGACGTGACCGGCGGCCCGGCGAACCTGAGCAGCGCGTACGGCACCCCGCCCACCAGCGCCACCAGCGCCACCAGCGCCGCGAGCCCGGCGAGCACGTCGCCGAAGGTCCGCCTGGCCGGGATGCGCGCAGGCGGCCGCCTGGGCTGGTGCCGCCCCGGGGGACGCGCCGGCTCTCGCGTCGGCTCTCGCGTCGGCATCGCCGCTCCCTTCTTCCGTCCAGCGTCCTGCCTCGTGCGTTGCCCCGGCCACCGAGTGGCGGGAATCGGTCTACCTGGCTTCCGGGGCGGCCGTGGCCTCGCCGTTCATCTCCGAGCCCGGGAACCCGAGGGCCCCGAGGAAGAACGCCTCCCACCGCACCGAGACGCTGACCGTCACCTGGTCCTGCTGGACCGAGCAGGAGCCGCGGGCCACGCCGTCGCCGCCCTGGGCCGCGACGATCTCGTCGGCCCTGGCGCAGACCTGGCCCTCGTCCAGCAGGGTGACCTCGCCGCCGGTGCGCAGGCGGTCGACGTCGATCTTGTCCGCGCCTGCCCGCGCGGCCTGCTCGGCGACGTCGGCGGCGCGCAGCCGGGCGTTGATCGCCGCGCCGCCGTCGACCAGCAGCCCGGCCAGGAGGAACACCACGACCGAGAAGAGCACGGTGAAGACCGACATGGACCCCCGTTCCCCCGCCTTCACGGCTCCCTCCTGACGAGCTGCTCAAGCGGCACCACGGCGGTGCCGGTCAGCCGCTTGGTGCCGCCGAACCCGAGGAAGCCGAGGTCGAGCTCGCAGGTCACCTCCGCCTGCACCTGGCCGCCCGCCTCCCAGGTGGATCCGTCCAGGTTCACGGCGCTGGCGCCGCACTTGTCGTCCAGCGCGCTCTTGGCGGTGCTCTCCGCCGCGGCGCCGGCGTCGTCGAAGCTGCGCTGCACGGACGCGGCCCGCGCGGCGTCCCTGGCCGCGCCGTTGACCCGCCCCTGCGTCTCCACCAGCACCCCCGCCCCGACCAGGAACATGAGGAACAGCAGGAAGACGGGGGCGAGCATCACCGTCTCCACGGCCATCGAGCCGCGCTCGCCCGGCTTCATCGGCAGTCATCACCGCCGTTGTCGGGACGGAAGCACTCGATCGGCCCGCCCGCGGTCGCCGTGATCGTGAACGTGAGCGGCGGCAGCAGCGGCACGACCTGCACGGCGCTGCCCGTGACCGTGACGAAGCGCTGGTCGGGGTCGCGCTCGGAGGTGGTGGCGGCGGCGTTCTCCAGCAGCCGCGGGCCGACCGCCTTGACGATGCCGGTGGCCTTCGCCGTGGCCGCGCCCTGCCAGTCGCCCGAGTCGAACGGCGCCGCCCTGGCCACCCGCGCGCCTTCCCTGGCCGCCGCCTCGGCGATCTGGCGACCGTGGAACCAGAGCGCGACCTGCACGACGAGGAGCGCGACCGCGAGGATGACCGGCATCAGCAACGCCAGCTCGATCACGGTCGCGCCCCGCTCACGAGTCCGCGCCACCACCGCCGCCGCCACCGCCGAACGTGCCCTGGATCTCGCTGGACTTCTGCTCGACCAGGGTCTTGATCAGCGTGGCCAGCCCGAGCGCGACGCCCGCGATGATGGCCGTGATGATCACCCATTCGACGGCGGAGGCGCCCCTGCTGGGCGCGGTGCGGGCGCGCTGGATCCGCACCCCCAGGTAGGCGGTGAGATAGACGATCCAGGGATGGTTCATCAGGCCCCCAACATCTTCATCGCGGCGGGAAAACTGAGAAAGATCACGAAACCGGCGCACAGGAGGAGCTGGGCCACGAGCATCGACTGCGAACGTTCGCCCGCGCGTCCCTCGATCTCGGCCAGTTCGCGCCGGCGCAGGGTGGCGGCCCTGGCGGTGAGCGAGGCGCGCACCTTGGCGCCGTCGTCGGCCACCAGGCCGAGCGCGGCCGACAGGTCGCGCAGCTCGTCGACGTTGATCTCCTCGCCGAGCTGGCCGAGCGCCTGCCACGGGGTGATGCCGACGATCCTGGCGCCGCCGAGCGCGTCGCGGATGCGGCCCATCGCCCAGTTGGGCTGCTCGCCGCTGACCGACACGGCCATCATCAGCGCCTCGGGCACGCCGCGCCCGCCCGCCAGGTTCATCGAGACCAGGTCGAGGAAGGCGCCCACGACGTGCCGGAAGTCGCGTCGCATGGCCGCGGCCTCCTTGCGGATCTGCAGGTCGGGCAGGAAGAAGAAGAGCAGCGCCACGAGCACGGCCGACCAGAACGGCACCGTGAACGACACGCCCCACCCCATGAGCGCCAGCCAGCCGAGCAGGATCGGGAAGGCCAGCAGGCCGCTCGCGGCGAGCAGCACCTTGGTGGCCAGGAACGCCTCGAACGAGCGGCCGAGCAGGGCCAGGTCGGACTTGACCGAGCGGGCCTCCCAGCCGCGGGCGCCGTAGAGGCGGGCCAGGCGGGCGCCGAGACCGCGGCGGAACGCGCTGACCTCCTCGTCGGGCAGCAGGAGCCGGATGTGCGGGGCGCCTGCGTCCTCGCGCACGGCGTCGAGCGCCAGCAGCCGCGCCACCAGCCCGGGACGGGCCGGGAACAACGCGCGGACCAGCACGAACAGGCCGAGGCCGAGCACCGCCCCGGCCAGCACGCCCTCAACCATGGCCGCCTCCCCCCATCAGCAGCCGGGTCGGCTTGTCGAACCTGGCCAGCCGCCGCATCCACGCGAACCCGGCGCCGAACAGGCCGCCGACGACCACGAGCACGGCCTGGCCGAGGGTGGAGCCGTACTCGCTGACGTAGGCGGGGTTGAACAGGATGAGCAGCCCGGCGAAGACCAGTGCCGTGATCACCACGATCTGCACGCTGCGCCTGGTCGAGCGGCGTTCGGCCTCGACGCGGCGGCGCATGTCGAGCTCTTCGCGGGCCGAGACGGCGAGCGCGCCGAGCACGTCGCGCAGGCCGGGGCCGCGCAGCCGGGAGTTGAGGATGAGCGCGGCGATCACCAGGTCGGCCGAGGGGTCGTCGAGCTCGTCGGCGAAGCGGGACAGCGCCTCCGGCAGCGCCATCCGGGTGTGCAGGCGGTCGACCATGGCCCGCAGGTGGGGCCGGAGCGTGGGCGCGGCAGCCCTGATGGAGGACGGGATGGCCTGCTCCAGCCCGGCCGCCCCGGCGATGGTGTCGCGCAGCGACTCGGTCCAGGCGGCCAGCCCTTCCAGGCGGCGCATGGCGGCGCGTTCCTCGGCCGCGCCGCCGGACAGGCCACGCCAGGCGAACACGAGCAGCACCGTGCCCACCGCCATGACCGGCCAGCCCGTGACCACCAGGACCAGGCCGGCGGCCACCGCGGCGACGGCGGTGCGGGTGGTCAGCATCTTGACCAGCGGACGTCTGGGCTGGGACGGGCGGCGGCGCAGGCCGTACAGGGCCAGGAAGAACAGGAAGAGGCCGCCGCCGGCGGCCGCGCCCGCCACCATCGCCAGCGGGTCGAGGTCGAACGCCATCCTCACCAGCCTCCCGGGTTGTAGCCGTGGGCGACGAGCTCCTCCAGGCACGAGACCGGCGCGTGCGGGACGCCCGTGCCGTCGGGACCGGGCGCGAACACCTCGCTCGACAACACGCGGCCGTCGCAGCCGTTGACCTCGCGGATGCTGGAGACGTAACGGCGCAGGGTGCCGCCGACGTGGTAGTCGTTGCGCTTCTCGATGAAGACGACGAAGTCGATCGCGCCCGCGATGAGCATGTGGGTGGCGTCGATGGGCAGGCGCTCGCCGGCCTGCAGGGCGTAGGTGGCGATGCGGTTGAAGACCTCCATGCTGGAGTTGGCGTGGATCGTCGACAACGAGCCGTCGTTGCCCTGGGTCATCGCGTTGAGCATGGTGACGATCTCGTCGCCCAGCACCTCGCCGACGATGACGCGGCTGGGGTTCATCCGCAGCGAGCGCCTGACCAGCTCGGCCATGGAGATCTCGCCCTGGCCCTCGGAGTTGGGCAGGCGCTGCTCGAAGGCGACCACGTTGGGGTGGAGCTCGGGGAACTGGTCGAGGCCCAGCTCAAGGGCGCGTTCGACGGTGATCAGACGCTCGCTGGGCGGGATCTCGTTGGCCAGCGCCCGCAGCAGGGTGGTCTTGCCGGCGTTGGTGGACCCGGCGATCATGAGGTTCTTGCGGGCGGCGACGGCCGCCGTCAGGAACCTCCCGATCTCCGGGCTGATCGTGCCGTTGCCGGTCAGGTCGGACAGGAAGACCTTGCCGAGGCGGGAGCGGCGGATCGACACGGCTGGGCGCACGGAGACGTCCATCACCGCGCTCAGCCGGGAGCCGTCGGGCAGCCGCAGGTCGAGCTGGGGGTTGGCGGTGTCGAACGGCCTGCTGGACAGCCCCGAGTACGCCGCCAGGATCTGGATCAGCTCGACCAGCTCGTCGTCGGACTCGGCGACCGGGTCGTGCATGAGCTCCTGGCCGTCGGCGTAGCTGACGAAGACGCGGTCGCAGCCGTTGATGTCGATGTTCTCGACCTCGGGGTCGTCGAGCAGCGGCTGGAGGCGGCCGACGCCGAACAGCGCGGCGTGGATGCCGGCCGCCAGGGCCTCCTCCTCCTCGATGGTGGGCGGCGTGCGGCCGAGGCCGATCTCGTTGCGCGCGTGCTCCTCCAGCACCTGCGAGATCAGCGCCCTGGCGAACTGGCGCTCGTCCTCGCCGGACATCGGCGGGACGCCGCTCGCCTGGTCGATCCGGCGCTGCTGGGCCAGCCGGTCGCCGACCTCCTGGCGGAATCGTTTGACGAGGGAGTGGTCGATCATCGGTGGCTCACCAGCCTCGCGGCGAGGTCCCGGGCCGTGCGGATGAGCAGGGACCGGTCGAGCCGGCCGCCCCACTGCCCGCGCAGCAGCTCGGCGCCCTTGGGGTCGTGGGCCAGCCCGTGGACGAACTGGACGACGGGCCCGACGATCCTGCGCACGTCTTCGATCGAGGCCCGGTAGTTGCGCGGGTCGGCGATCACGACGACGCCGTGCGCCTTGCTGATCTGGAGGCGTTCGCGCAGGTGGGCGACGTGGTCGAGGGTCGCTCTGGTGAGCAGGAGCACCTGCTCGGCCTCGGCGAGGAGGTCGGCGATCTGGGGGTGGGAGCCCAGACGGCCGCAGTCGGCGATCACGTCGGCGTCGGGGATGGCGGCCAGCGACCTGCCCAGCGGGCCCCAGAGCCAGGTGAGCCCGGCCGCCTGCTCGCCGTGGGTGAGCCCGGCCAGCACGTCGAGCCCGCCGATGATCTTCTGGGTGTGCTGGTGGATCTGGGCGGGTTCGAGGCCCCTGCGGGCGGTCGCGCCGAGCGTGAGCAGGCCCTTGCCCGGGTTGAGCACGCCGCCGTCGGCGGCGGGCAGCCGGTAGGCGAGGTCGCCGCCGGCCGGATCGCACTCGGCCAGCAGCACGGGCCGCGGCCACACCGCCGCGAGGGCGGTGGCCGCGGTGGTCACGCCGGGCGCGCCCTTGTCGGCGGCCAGAACGATCAGCGCCACGTCAGCGCGCTCCCGGGAGCTCGGCCACCGCGATCTCTCCGCTGGAGGCATAGGCGAGTATTTGCGGTGAGTCCGACGAATCGACGATCACGGTGATCTGCCCGGAATTACCGCCCGTTCGGTTCTTGTCGCCCGCGCTGAACACGAGCGCGCTCTCGGCGAGTACGCGACTTTGCCCCTGAGCCGTCCGGTTCGGCACGTACACGACCTGGACGCGGTCGCCCTGTTGAATGCCGGCGGGCATTTGGCCGGGTTTGAGGGCGAGGCCGACGGTCGCCTTTCCCGGGCCCAGTTCGTCGCTGGCCTTGCTGCCCATCTGGTTGGTCAGCAGGGTGCCCGGCAGGATCGTGACCGCGGCGAAGCTCTGGGTCACCTCCGAGCGCCGGGACCAGGGGACGTAGTCGACGCCCGTGTCCGAGGCGACCTTCACCTCTTCGAGCATGCCGTCCACGAACTTCTGGCCCGCGCCGACCTGCTGGGTGACCCTGATGGCGGAGACGCGGTCGCCGCTGCGCAGCACGAGCAGCGTGGTGGCCAGCGCGCCGCCGAGTATGAGCAGCACCGCCAGCGCGGCGAGGGCCGGCTTGCGTTCGCGTGGGGGCACGGGGAGCTTGCGCGAGGCCGGGCCGGACAACCCCGCCGCCGCGTTGTCGGCGACAGGTTTTTCACTGGTCCTCATGGGTGGGGGGCTCCCATTGTGAAATGCGGAATTCACGCCCATTATGTGGGGCGCCCGGGTGGGCCGTGGGCGGAATGCGAGGACCCATGCTTGTTTCGCAGGTGGCACGATGTCAACTCGGAATAATCGATGCCTATCGTCTCTACCAAGTTGACGAATACCGATTCATCGGCATGCTGGTCACAGTTTTATCTTGAGTCGCAGTAATCACAACTTTTTCAGGCTTGATCGTGACGCTCGGCGCGCGAGTTATCCACAGAACCGCGTTCTCATGCCGGTGCCGTCAACCGGGACGCCTACTCTCGCTTCTGGCGCTACCTTGGCGCCCGAGGTCGAGCGAGGAGACGGCACATGCGGATCATGCTCACCGTGCTCGGCGAGCAGGGCGACCGCGACGTCGTGATCGACGGCGACGGCGGCGCCACGGTGGCCGGGGTGACCGAGGCGCTGAGCGGGCGCACGTCCATGGCTAAGGTCGTCCACCTGCCGCGGACCCGCGCGCCCTACGGCCTGGCGCCCGAGGCCGGGGTGCGGGGCGGGGCCGAGGCGCGCATCCCCCGTCCGCGCGTCCCCGACCGGCTCGGCGTCCCCGCCGGCGTTCCCGGCGATTCCGGCGCGCTGCTGTGGCGCGACGGGCGTCCGCTCGATCCGCGGGCGCCGGCGGCGGCCGTCCTGCGCGACGGCGACAAGGTCACGCTCGACCCGCGCCTGGCCCGCGCCACCGTGGTCGAGGAGCCGGGCGGGGTGGCCGAGATCCGCGTGATCGGCGGCCCGGCGGCGGGGGCCGTCCACCGGCTGGGGCTGGGCGTGCACGTCATCGGGTCCGACCCGACCTGCGCGATGGCCGTCGCCGATCCCCTGCTGGCCGCCGAGGCCGTCGCCGTGCGCGTGACGCCCGACGCGATCACCGTCGAGCGGGCGCACCGGCAGAGCTCCGGGCAGACCTCCAGGCTGAAGCTGAAGGGGCGGTGGGCCGAGGAGGTCGCCGAGCTGACCGCGCGGGTCGCCGAGCGGGAGGCGGCCGAGCTCGCCGCCGAACAGGGCGACATGCCCGAGCTCGACGGCAGGGCGCTCACCGGGCCCGCCGAGTGGCCCGACCAGGCGGTGCTGACCTGCGGCTCCTCGGTGTTCGTGCTCACCTCGATCGAGCCGAAGGACGCCCACCTCGCGCCCACGGCCGAGGGCGGGCTCGCCTACAACCGGCCGCCCAGGCTGCGCCGCCCCGAGCCGGAGCGCACGTTCGTCAGGCCCAAGGAGCCGACCAGGTCCGAGGGCATGCGGCTGCAGTTGCTGGCCGCGCTCCTGCCTGCCGTGCTCGGCGTGACGCTGGCCTTCGCCCTGCACGCCCCCTACTACCTGCTCGTCGCCCTGATGACGCCGATCATCATGATCGGCCAGTGGGTCAGCGACCGCCGTCACGGCAGGAAGAAGCACAAGCAGGCGCTCAAGGAGTTCGGCGAACGCGTCCGGGCCTACGACGAGGAGGTCGAGCGGGCCAGGGCCGCCGACGAGGCCGCGCGCAGGTCCGACGCGCCCGACCCGGCCCAGGTCCTGCTCACGGCGACCGGGCCGCGCAGGCGCCTGTGGGAGCGCCGCATCCACGACGCCGACTCGCTGCGGCTGCGCGTCGGCCTCGCCGACCTGCCCGCCAACCTCGACCTGTCGGAGGAGCAGGGCGGCCCGATCGACCCGCCGCTCTGCCGCGCCGTGCCGGTGGCGCTGGCCATGCGCCGGCTCGGCGTGGCGGGCGTCACCGGCCCGCGCGGGGCCGCGACCAGCCTGGCCGGCTGGCTGATCGCCCAGGCCGCCACCCTGCACAGCCCGCGCGACCTGGCCATCGTGGTCGTGTCCGCGCGCGCCGACGGCGAACGCCGCTGGGGCTGGACGCGCTGGCTGCCGCACTGCGCCCCGCGCTCGGGCGAAGACTGCGTGGCCCTGGTCGGCACCGACCCCGAATCGGCCGCCCGCCGCGTCGCCGAGCTGGCCGCGCTCATCGACGAACGCCAGAACACCGCCATCCCCGAGTTCGGCAAGATCCCCACAGGCTGGGACGATCTGGGCGGCCCCGAGAAGCCCAGCTTCTCCTCCTACGACGTCCGTCCCCACGACGTCCTGGTGATCCTCGACGGCGCCCAGATCCTGCGCGGCCTGCCCAACATGCCCCAGGTCCTGCGGCAGGGTCCCCGGTCCGGGGTGTTCACCCTCGCCATCGACGACGACCAGCGGCTGTTGCCCGAGGAGTGCCAGACGGTGGCGGCGTGCGGCTCCGACGGCCTGGTCCGCCTGCTCGGCGGCGGTCTCGACGTGATCGGGCCGGTGCTGGGCGACCTGGTCTCGTCCGCCTGGTGCGACCGGCTGGCCAGGGCCCTGTCCCCCATCCGCGACGTGAGCCGCGACGATCCGTCGGGCAACCTGCCCGGTGCCGTGCGCCTGCTCGACCTGATGGGCATGCCCGACCCGTCCGGCAAGGAGCTGGCCGGCCGGTGGCGGGCCCGCGGCACGACCGAGGCGCTGATCGGCGTCGGCCCCGACGGTCCGTTCTCGGTCGACCTCAAGCTCGACGGCCCCCACGGGCTGATCGCCGGCACCACCGGCGCGGGCAAGTCCGAGCTGCTGCAGACGCTGATCTGCTCGCTGGCGGTGGCCAACCGGCCCGACCAGCTCACGTTCGCGCTGATCGACTACAAGGGCGGCGCGGCCTTCAAGGAGTGCGTACGCCTGCCGCACACCGTCGGCATGGTCAGCGACCTCGACGGGCACCTGACCCAGCGGGCCCTCGACTCGCTGGCAGCCGAGATCCGGCGCAGGGAACGCCTGCTGCTGGCGGCGGGCGCCAAGGACATCGACGACTACGCCGGCCAGGCCCCCATGCCACGCCTGGTGCTGATCATCGACGAGTTCGCCGCGCTGGTGGCCGAGCTGCCCGACTTCGTGGCCGGTCTGGTGGACATCGCGCGGCGGGGCCGTTCGCTGGGCATCCACCTGATCCTGGCCACCCAGCGGCCGGCCGGCGTGGTCACGGCCGACATCCAGGCCAACACCTCGCTGCGGATCGCGCTGCGGGTGACCGAGCCCGCCGAGTCCACCGACGTCATCGACCTGCCCGACGCGGCCTCGATCTCCAAGTCCACCCCTGGCCGGTGTTACGTGCGGTCGGGGGCGGGGGCGGCGATCGCCGTCCAGACGGCCAGGGTGGGCGGGCGCAGCCCCGCGCGTGTTCCGTCCGCCGGGGGGCCGGCCGGGCGGCTGCGGGTGCTCGACGTGGACTGGCGCTCGCTCGGCAGGCCGCTTCCGCCGCCTGCGGAGCCGGTGGAGGAGTCGGCGGTCACCGATCTCAGCCTGGTCGCGGACGCACTGGTCGAGGCAGGGCGGTTGGCGGGCGTCCCGGCCCAGCCGAGCCCGTGGCTCGACCCCCTGCCCACCCACCTGGTGCTCGACCTGCCCGCCGCCCCGCCGGAGGGGGCCGGCGGCGGGTTCGAGGAGGTGGCGCCGTTGGCGTTCGGAGTGACCGACCGTCCGTGGCGGCAGGATCGTTGCCCGCTGGCGCTCGACCTGGCCAACGGCGGCCACCTGCTGATCGCGGGCGCTCCGCGGAGCGGCCGCTCGACGGCGTTGCGGACCATCGCGGGCGCCATCGCGGCCCGGACGTCGCCCGCCGACGTGCACGTCCACGCGGTGGACTGCGGCTCGGGCGCGCTCCTGCCCGTCATGGCGATGCCCCACTGCGGCGCCGTCGTCACCCGCGACCAGATCGAACGGGTGGAGCGGCTGCTCGGCCGGCTGCGCGCCGAGGTGGGCCGCCGCCAGCAACTGCTGGCCGAGGCGGGGCACGCCTCGCTCGCCGAATACCGCCAGGCCGGTCACCGCCTGCCGTGGCTGGTGTTCATGCTCGACCGCTGGGAGGGGTTCGTCGCCGCGTTCGAGAGCTACGACTACGGCCGCCTGATCGAAGCCCTGCTCCAGCTCCTGCGCGAGGGCCCGGCGGTGGGCTTGCGGGCGGTGGTCACCAGCGATCGGTCCGGGCTGCTCGGCCAGGTCTCGACGGTCTTCGACGACCGCCTGCTGCTGCGCCTGTCCGACACGTCCGACTACGGGCTGGCCGGGTTCCCGCTCAAGGGCCTGCCCGCGTCCATGCCTCCGGGGCGTGCCCTGTCGCTGGGCGAGCACGGCATCACCGAACACCACATCGCCCTCCTCTCCGCCGACCCCGCGGGCCCCGCCCAGGTCGCCGCGCTGCAGGCCCTGGCGCGCAGCGCGAGCCCGCAGGCCGCCGGAGGCGGGGGCGGGGGGCGTCGCTGGGCGGGCGAACGGCCGCTGCGCGTCGACGCGCTGCCGATGCGGGTCACCGCGTCCCAGACGATGGACCTCGATCCGGCGTTCACCCCGCCGTCACCGTTGTGGGCGCTGGTCGGCGCGGGTGGGGACGCGCTCACTCCCCTCGGCGTCGATCTGCTGGCCCACGGGCCGGGCGCGGTGATCGCGGGGCCGTCGCGGTCGGGGCGGTCGTCCGTGCTGGTGACGGCGGCGCGGTCGCTCATCGCCGCCGGCACGCCGGTCGTCGCCGTCGCCCCCCGGCGAAGCCCGCTGCGCGACCTCGCGGACGCGGTGGCCGTTCTGGACGGGAACGCCGCCAACCTGCCCGAACTGGTCGCGGACCTGGGCCAGTACGTCGTGGTCGTGGACGACGCCGAGCTGGTCGACGCGGACTCACCGCTGGGCACGTCCCTGGAGGAGGTGCTGCGCTCGGGCCGGGACGGCGATCACGGCCTGCTGATCGCCGGCTCCACCGGTGACCTGGCGGTCGCCTATCGCGGGTTCGTGGCCGAGACCCGCAAGTCACGTACGGGCGTGCTCCTGTCGGTCCAGGGCCCGACCGACGGCGACCTCTTCAGCATCCGACTGCCCCGCGGGGCGGGCGGCGGCCCTCCCGGACGCGGCCTCCTGGTCACCACCGGCAACATCACCCCCATCCAGACAGCCCTCCCCGACACCCCCTGACCCACCCACCCAGCCTCCCGCCCCGCCCCGCCCCGCCCCACCTGAGCCTCCCCGCCCCGCCCCACCTGAGCCGCCTGAACTGCTCAGCCGTAGCCATCCGGCCTATCCCACGTCGCCCACCTCTTGAGGGACGCCGGGGCCCCGCCCGGCCTGTGCGTGGCATCCAAGATCATGCTTGCCGGACGGGAGGGTGTACGCGCCCGCCCATTCCGAGCCAGCCCTTCCGAGTCCCACCGCGTGTGAGCCACGGAGGTCTGGCGGACCGTGTCTGGCGTCCAGGTTCGGGAGCGTCGGACGGCGAGGGTGTGCGGGCCCACGCCGCTCCGCGCCGCCTCGCTGGGGCCCGGCGCGTGGGGGCGGCGGGGGTGTGGGGGGTGGGGTCAGGTGTCGTCGGCGGGGAGGGTGTACATGCGGACGTACAGGGGGCGGGCGTCGGGTGGGGCCTCGTCCGCGGGATGGCTGTATTTCAGGAGCAGGGCCACGTAGGCGTCGTGGAACTCCCTGAGCTCGTCCTTGGTCATGCGGGCGAGCCCCCGGGAGCCCTTCACCCAGTCGGGGTCGGTCTGGAAGGCGGCGGGGAGGCGGTCCAGCAAGGCGCGGTCCTCCTCCAGCCCGATTCGGTGGAACTCGGTCAGGACCGCCTGATCCTCCGGGCCGAGGTCGCCGGGCTCGGGGAGGCGGATGTCCCTGGGGAGGTCGGCGCGGCGCCACCAGCGTTCGCGACCGGAGGAACGTTCGGGGATCTCCTCGATGAAACCGTACTTCTCCAGCTGGCGCAGGTGGTAGCTGGTGGTGCCGGTCTTGGCGCCGAGCAGTTCGCCGAGGGTGGTGGAGGTGGCGGGGCCATGGATGTTCAGGTGGGTCAGCATGCGGCGGCGCATGGGATGGGCCAGGGCTTTGAGCCGGTCGGGATCGTGAAGCACCAGGGGCTCGTCGTCCTTCATGAGGAGCAGGCTAGTCCTTGAGAACGATATCTGCAGACATGTCTTTGCCGAGATCTCTCTGCAGACTACTGTCGGCAGTATGCGAAACGTCTTCACGGCCTCTGCCGCCGTCTCCCTGAGCGCCGTCGCCGGTGTCCTGTTATGGCTCGGTACGCCCGGACTGGGGCGTACCGAGCCCGCCGCCGAGCTCACGTCGAACGCCGTAACGACCGCTGATCTCGCTTCGAAGGCCGGCGATGGACGGCGCGCCGCCGGGGCCGGGTCGATCCCGCCCGATCGCGCGGGCCCGGCGGTTCCGGGCACCCTGGCGGCTCCCAGTGGCCAGGCGGCTCCAGGCGGCTTGGCGGCTCTGGGTGGCCTCACGGTTCCGGGTGGCCAGGCGGCTCCAGGCGGCCTTGCGGTTCCGGGTGACCTGATGGTTCATGAGGTGACGTTCCGCGGCAGCGGCGGGTTGGAGCTGCACGGCAGTGTAATCAGCCCGTCAGCCAGCGTGATCAGCCCTTCCGGCGGCGCGGCACAGGCCCCGAGTACGCCGCAGCCCGGAGGCACAGCACAGACCGGGAGTACGCCCGAGACCGGAGGCACAGCACAGGCCGAGGGCACGTCGCAGACCGGGCGGGCGACTGGGGAGAGCCGGAACGGGGTGGCCGGGCGGGCTGGGGTTGTTCTGGTGCATGGGGCGGGGACGGGGACGCCTCGGGAGAAGTTGCTGGGTGAGGCCGTCGCCTTCGCCCGGCAGGGCCTGACCGTCCTGATCTACGACAAGCGTTCGGTGGGCTATTCGCTGTTCCAGCGGTCGTACGCGCAGCTCGCCGACGACGCGCTCGGCGCGGTCGCGACGCTGCGCAAGGAGCCCGGGGTCGATCCTGGCAAGGTCGGCGTCTGGGGGCTCAGCGAGGGCGGGTGGGTGGCGCCGCTCGCCGCCTCCAAGTCCAAGGACATCGCGTTCGTGGTGGTGGTCGGGGCCAACGCGTTGCGACCCCTGCGTCAGCAGTCGTGGGCCGTGGCGGCCGGGTTGCGCAAGGCGGGGGTCGGCGGGTCGCTGGTCGATCACGCCGAGCCGAACCTGTACCGGGTGATCGCGGACGGGGGCATGTTCCCGGAGCCCTACTACGACCCCGAGCCGGTCCTGGCCGCGGTACGGCAGCCGGTGCTGGCGATCTGGGGCGTGCACGACCTGCTGACCCCGCCCCGCGAGACGCCGCCGCTGTTCCGCGCGGCGTTGGAGAAGGGCGGCAACAGGCGGTACACGTTCCGGTTCTTCGAGAAGGCCGATCACGCGGCTCACGTGACCCCGGACGGCGGCGTCACGCGTCTGCCCGACCTCGCTCCCGGTTACGCCGAGCTGGTGGGCGGCTGGGTGGCGAAGGCGACCTCGGGTCGGGCTCCGGTCGCGGAGGTGTCGGGGCCCGCGCCCGTCCAGGCGGAGGATTCCGTCGGGACGCCGCCTCCCGCCTGGTGGGAGTCGGCCTTCGCGCAGACGGCGGTGCTGGCGCTGTTCCTGGCCGGGTTCGCCGGATATCCGGCGGTCGCCGCGGTCCGGCGGATCCGAGGCCGCGGCGCGGGCCGGGGCACCCCGGCCAAAGAAACGACACCGGCCCCAGGCACGCCGACCGAAGAAACGACAATGGCCCGAGGCACGTCGGTCAGGGGGACGGTGGCGGCTCGGGTGGTCAGTGCTGGAGGGCTGGGGGTGGTGATCGGCGGGTTCGCCTACCTGTTCTATCTGATCTCCACCGGCGGGAAGCTGGCCGCGCCCGGGCCGATGCTTCTCGGCAGGCCGCTCGTCTGGCTGGCGCTGCAGGCCGTGGCGGTGGCCACCGTCGTGGCGACGGTGTTCGCGGCCCGCACGTGGCGGCGGGAACGCGCGACCGGTGAGCGGGTACGGCTGGGCCTGCTCGTCGTGGCGGGTGTGGCCTTCGTTCCGTGGGCGTTCTATTGGGGTTTGCTACTTCCGTAGGGGTTCATGACACAAGAGCGTTCTATGCTGATCCCTGCGATACGGGGAGAGGTGACATGCAGACCCGGAAGGACCTCTACCAGGCTCATCGGCTGATGCAGCAGCGCCTGGGCATGGCGTTGCTGCAGGCTGAGCCCGATGTGCCGGAGACGCCCATGCGGCGGCTCAACGTGGCGATGTTCTGCGGCGTGCTCGTGGGCGTGCTCATCGCGGCGGTGTTCGGGATCTGGGGGCTGCTCAAGCCAGGTGGCGCGACGAACCTGACCGAGGCCGGCCAGCTCCTGGTCGAGGAGGAGACGGGCGCCACCTACGTCTACAGCCAGGAGCAGGGGCGGCTGCTGCCGACGGCCAACTACGTCTCGGCGCTGCTGCTGCTCGACGCGACCGACTTCAAGGTGCGCAACGTCTCCGCCGCGTCGCTGGCGACGCTGCCGCGCGGGCCGCTGGTGGGCATCGCGGGCGCGCCGGACAGCCTTCCGGCCCGCGAGAAGCTGGTGAAGGGCCCGTGGTCGGCCTGCGTGACCGAGCCGGCGCAGGCCGCCGGGGCGCGAGGGCCGTACGTCACGCTGGTGGGCGGACAGGACGTCGGCGGGACACCCGTGGGCGGCGACGCGCTGGTCGTCACGGACGGGCAGCAGGGCTGGGTGGTCTGGAACGACCGGCGCATGAAGGTGAGCGACACGGGTGTGCGCGCGCTCAACGCGCATCCCAGAAGGGTGCCCTCGACCTGGATCAACGCGATCCCTCCCGGCCCCGACTTCATGCCGCCGGCCATCACCGGCCTGGGCCGGCGCGCCGTCGCCCCCGGGGGCGGCAGGGGCGCGGTCGGTCAGGTCTACACCGTGAAGGGCATGGGCGGGGCCCCCGACCGCTGGTACGTGCTGCTCGCCGACGGCCTCGCCCCCGTCAACCTCACCCAGGCGACGCTGCTGCTCGCCGACCCGAAGACCAAGGCCGCGTACGGCAGGCGCGCCGCCGTCCCGATCGAGATCGACGCGGCCACCGCGAACGCCAGGACCTCCCGCGAGATCCTCACGGTCGGCGGCCTGCCGACGAGCCTGCCCAGAACGGTCACGTCCTCGGCGGCGCTGTGCGCGGTGTACGCCGACACGCAGAACGGCTCCGCGCAGGCGAAGATCACGGTCGGCGCGACGATGGCCATTCCCGTGCCCGCGGCCCGCAGCGACCAGGAGCACTTCGACCAGGTGCTGCTGCCCGCCGGAGGCGCGGCGCTGGGCGGCCTGCTGCCCGGGGACGGCCAGAAGGCGTTCATGCAGACCTACTTCCTGCTCACCGACCAGGGCAGGAAGTTCCCGCTGCAGAGCGGGGACCAGATCAACAAGCTGGGGTACGGCGCCGAGGACGTCACGCCGGTGCCCTACAACCTCGTCCACCTGATCCCGGAGGGCCCGGCGCTCGACCCGGCGGCGGCTCGGTCACCGATGCAGGTGACGGCCCAGTGAGCGACGCCCCGCCCGGAGACCGCCGGGCGGGGGTGTGACCCGGCTAGATGAGGCCGCCGCCGGGCAGGTTCATGCTCGGCATGCCGCCGTTCTTGCGCTGCAGGGTGCCGGGCGCCTCCTCGCTGGTGGGGGGCGCGTACTCCAGGGCGGCGGGTGCGAAGTCGGGCTTGGGGCGGCCCTGCTCGATGGACTTGGTCGCCATGGCGCACATGCCGTTCACCATGACGAGGACGCCGGTCAGCACCGCCACGGACTTCACCTTCTTGCTGACGACGTTCCTGAGGGCATGCCCGAGCGCGGTGAGGAAGCCGCTGATCGTGATCCTGGCCGCGAGCTTGCCTGGGCCGGGGATGAGATAGGACGCCAGCTCCCACACGGCTGCGAGCCCCATGGCGAAGGCCACCGCGACGGCGACCAGCACGGCCCAGTGGTAGACCGTGGCAATGTGCTCCATGCCGCCGCCGACGCCCTTGAAGTACGTCGAGGCGGCTTCCAGTTGCTCGGCGAACAGGTCCACGGACTCGCTGAACACGAACCAGGCCGGCCCCTTCCAGTACCCCTTCTCCTCGATGTCCTTCTTCAGCTTGACGAGCTCCGTCTTGATGGACTCGAAGTCCACCCCCGAATGGCCGTCGGTCGGCGCCACCCACTCCACCGCCGCCTTGGCTATGTCCCCCGGGTTGGACACGAGCGTCCCGATCATGAGCGCCAGGTTCCTGGCTATCGGGTACTGGCTCAGCACCAAGGCGGACGCGCCGGCCATGGCGGCCGCCGAGAGGATCTGCCACCGGTCGCTGTCGTATTGGGCCATCTCGTCCTGCCCTTTCTCACTCGCCGATGACCGGCGGTGCGATGTCCATGTCGTCCACCCAGTCGTTCTCGTCGCCGCGTACGTACTCGGCCTTCTCCCGATCGCGGTTCTGGTCGTTGCCGGCCGCGCCGCCCGACATGGGCATGAACGGCATGCCTGACATGCCCGGCATGCCGGCGCCGCGCCCGGCGGCGGCCGCTCCCGCGCCCGTGGTGGTCCCGCCGGGGCCCGACGAGCCGCCGTAGCCGCCCGTCGTGGGGTAATCGATGGGACGGCCGGTCAGATTGCCGGTGCCGGGAATGGCGGAGTTCAGGGCGTTGGGGTCCAGACCGGACAGCTTGGTCTGGGACGGGTCCGGGATGCCGTGGTTGAGCTGGTCCTCGATGGACGGCGTCTTCGGCAGGTTCGTGTTCAGCCCGTTGGGGTCCGGCAGGTTCGGGTTCAGCTTGCTGGGGTCGGGATAGTCGGGCTTCGGGATGTTCTGGTCCGGCAGCTTGTTGTCCGGCAACTTGTCGTCGGGCAACTTGTCGTCGGGGAACTTGTCGTCCGGCAGCTTGTTGTCGGGGAGCTTGTTGTCGGGGAGCTTGTTGTCCGGGAGCTTGTCGTCCGGCATGTCGATCGGTGGCATCTTGCCGCCCCCGCCGCCCAAGCTGTTCGGGTCGATGCCGCCCGGACCGGGCCCGGTGGGCCCGCCGGGACCGGTGGGATTGTCGTCGCCGTACTGGCTGATCAGGCCGTCGTTGTCCTTGTCGACCTTCTCGTAGTTCTTCTCGAGCTGCTCAAGTGCGGTCTTGTAGTCGCGCAGGGCGGTCCTGGCCATGCTGATCACGCCGCTCGCGCCGCCCTTGATCTGGTCGTGGGCGTACGAGAGGCCGATGCCGACGATGCCGAACCCGGGGAAGTCGACGCTGATCGCCTTGGTGTTCGTCTCGATCGTGCCCATGCCGGGCTCCTGCTCGGCCATGTTGCTGCCGAGCTCGCTGATCTTCTTGTCCTTGAACTGGATCGTGGCCCCGGCGAGGGAGCCCCCCTGCGGGTATTGCCCCAGACCAGGCGTGGTGCTCTCCCCTGCGCCCATCCGACCCTCCCTGTCCGAAAACTGCGTTTTGCACAGTCCTGGCTACGATATCGACAAATATCAACTTTTAGCGTGAACACTTTGCGAATGATCTAGACTGGCCGTTGATCAGGATGGCAGCCTTTCCCATATGCGGATCAAGACCCTGATTGTGGGCGCGTGCGGCATCGCCGCGTTGCCCCTCACCGGCACCAGCGCGGCCAGCGCCAGCGCCGCCGTCGTCCACCAGCTTCCGTTCCCGTGTGGCGAGACCTGGACCGGCGACAGCAACGACAGCAGCGCGCACACCGGTGGCTACGAGATCGACTTCAACGGCTCGTACAACGACGGCAACGCCGACATGGGCCGTACCGTGGTGGCCTCGGCGGCCGGCAAGGTCATCATGTCGGAGTACCGGACCACCGACGGCTTCGGCAACGTGGTCAAGATCCGGCACGCCGACGGCAGCGTCTCGCTGTACGCCCACATGAAGAAGCGCACGGTCTCCGTGGGCGCGAACGTCGCGCAGGGCCAGCAGGTCGGCCAGGTGGGCAACACCTCGGCCAAGTACAAGGGCATCATCGCCCACCTGCACTACGAGCAGCGCACGTCGTCGGGCAAGATCGTGGCGGCCAGGTTCAACGGCGCCACCTTCGGCTACACCCACCAGACGCTGAAGTCGAACAACTGCCAGGGCGGCGGCGGCACGCCCGCGCCGGCCAACCCGGGCAAGCCCAGCACCGGCGGCGGCAACCCGTACTCGGCCGAGCAGGTCTGCGGCGCGGGCTACAAGCAGATCGACTCCGCGCCGCTCGGCAACCAGGGCCGGGTCGTCCTGCTGTACTCCGCCTCCACCGGCCAGAACTGCGTCACCACGCTGCGCAACAGCGGCGCGGGCAAGGCGGCCGTGCGGGCCTACCTGGAGGTCAAGGGCAAGGCCAGGAGCACCGACGCGGGCAGCTACCAGTACTACGCCGGTCCGGTCCGGGCCAAGGCCCTGCGTACCTGCGTGAAGTGGGGCGGCGCGATCGGCTCCAACGCGTACGACAGCCCCTTCGAGCACTGCGGCTGACGCTGCGGCCGACACGGGGGCCGATACTGCGGCTGACACTGGGGCTGACGCGACCGCGCGTCCATGAGCGGGGCGGCGCCTGCGGGCGCCCCCCGCACTTGCGTTCCCCGCGCTTGCGTTCCCCGCGCTTGCGTTCCCCGCGCTTGCGTTCCCCGCGCTTGCGTTCCCCGCGCTTGCGTTCCCCGCGCTTGCGTTCCCCGCACGGGGAACGGCTCGCGGCCGGGCAGCGGGCCGCGCGCCAGGGGCGGGCCGGTCGCGAGGATCGGCCCGCGGGCGTGGTGCGGCGGCTCCGGGCGCCGGGTGAGCGCGCAGCGCGGCCTCAGGTGAGCGTGCTCGGCGTGGTGCCCTCCGGGCCGCCCCACACGTCGTCGTCCTCGGCGAGCCAGGTCGTGTTCTCGCTGTCGCGCTTCTCGCCGCTCTCGCCGCCACGAGCGGGCATTCCGCCCATCATGCCGGGGGAGACGAAGCCGCCCGCGCCGCCGGCGCCGCGCATGGCGGCGCCCGCCGCCCCGCCCTCGCCCGCTGCGAAGCCGCCCGCGGTCCCCGATCCCACGCCGCCGCCACCGTAGGGCGAGCCGCCCGTAGTCGTGGGATAGGCGCCGTTGGGCATTCCCGACATGGACGGGTCGTACCCGGCCAGCTGCGTGGTGCCGTCGCCGGCGCCCGAGGGCAGGTCGGCGGTCGAAGCCGTCGGCGCGGAGCCCAGAGAGGCGCCGTTCAGCGCCGAGGAGTCGCCCCCGCCGTACGGGTTGTCCCCGGGGTCGTAGCCCTGGACGCCGCCGACGTTCACGCCGGAGCCGTTCGTGCCGGAGCCGTCGGGATAGTGGACCGCCGGGTAGGCGCCCGCTCCCCCGTCACCCGGCATCTTGCCGTCGATGTACCCGGGGCCGCCCGGCACCGCGTCCGGACCGAACGAGGAGACGGGGTAGACGCCCGGCCCGCCCTTGCCGTCCACGCCCGGCGCCCCCGGCCCGATCCCGCCGCCGTAGTTGTAGTTCGGCAGCTCCGGGACGCTCGGGTCGGGCAGCGCGCTCTGGACCTCGGAGGGCAGCTGCTTGTAGTGCTCGACGATGCGCTCGTTGACCTTCTTGAGGTGCTCGACGGCCCGCTTGTCCCCGCGGTACAGCCGGTAGAACGGCACCCGCCCGGCCCAGTCCACGTCGCGGTCGGTACGCGAGTCGTGGTCCATCGACTCGACCACGTTGGCCTGCGCCCAGTTCAGCGTCTGGCCGTACCCATGGACCGGGCGGCCCATGTCGCCGAGCTTCTTGGCCAGCTCGCGGACGCTGGCGTGCAGGGTCTGGAGCTGCTTCTGCGTCTCGACGGCGGCCGGGCCCGTGTAGTGCTCGGCCAGTTCGGCCGCCTTGGCCTTCAGGTCGCCGGCGAAACCGTTCAGCAGCGCCTCGGCCCGCGTGTAATAGAGGCCGGCGAGCTTCACCGACTCCGGGTCGGTGGCGTCGATCCAGTCCTTGACCTGGTCGAGCGTGTCGGTGAACATGCTCCCCAGGAACGACACCTCCGGGGTGGAGGTGTCGACCGGGCCGGTGTTGTAGATGAGCTTGAGCGTCTGCTTCTTCGGCTCGGCCATGGGTGTCAGACCTCCCGCCGCGCGGCGGCTTCCTCGTTCGCCTGCTCGGCCCCGCCGGACGCCTTGGCGATGTCGAGCAGCGCCTCCACCGTGCTGTCGCCCTGCCCGACCATGGAGGCGTACAGGCCGCCGGTGGAGCCGGGCTCGCCGATCAGCTGCGCGTAGGCCGAGTTGACCGCCAGCCCGAAGTGCATGGCGGCGGGCCACTCGCCCATCTGGTTCTGGCTGAGCGCGCAGTAGCGCTGGAGATCGGGCAGCGAGCCGGCGCCGGCGGGCAGCTGCGGATCGGGGACCTTGGCCCCCGGCGCGGTCAGGAACTGCGTCACCGGCTGGGGCGAGGGGGTCTTGAGCTTCTTGAGCAGCTCGTTCAGCTCGCCGGCGATGCGCTTGATCTCCGTGCGGTTGGTGTAGTTGTCCTTGTCCCCGTCGAGGCCGGGCCAGTTGGAGTCCAGTTCGAGCGCCATGGCCGCCTCCTTAGCCGATCACCGGTGAGATGGAGCCTTCCTGGTGGCTCCACACGTCGTTGTCCTCCTTCAGGAGGGTCGAGGTCTCGACCTGTCCCTCCTCGGGAGCCGGTCCGCCGCCGCCGCCGCCGAACGGCATGAACGGCATGCCCGCGCCGCCCATCGCGCCCGCCCTGGCCGCCGCCGCGGGCGCGCTGCCCTGGACGTACGAGCCGGGGCCGCCGATCACCGCGGGCGTCCCCCCGGACGGCGAGGGGTAGGCGGGCTGGGTCACGAACGGCTGGTTCGGGGTGCCGGGGTACCCGGGGGTGGTCGTCGGGTGGTAACCGGCGGTCTCCGTGGCGCGCGGGTCGCGGACGTCCACGTCCGGCGACTGGGTGCCGCGGTCGCCGGTGGTGTTGTTGTCGAGCACGGGAGGCGTGGTGCCGTCGCCGGTGGTGGCCGAGCCGGCGGACCCTGCTCCGGTGTCCTGGCCGCCCGGCTGGCCGGAGCCCGGCGTGTCCGTCCCGGGGGTGTCCGGCCGGTCGGTGCCGGGGGTGTCGCCGCCGGGGTTCTGGTCCCCGGGGCGGTGGTCGGTGCCGTTGCCGCCGTCGTTGCCGCCGGTGCCCGAGCCGCCCGATCCGCCGGAGCCGCCCGAACCGCCTGATCCGCCGGAGCCGCCGTGCGTGCCGGAGCCGGTCGAGCCGCCCGTGCCGCCGCTGTCATGGCCGCCGCCGGTCCAGTACGCGCCCTTCCGGTACGTCGAGGGGTCGGTGAGCGGCATGTCCCGTTCGGGAGCCGGCGCCTCGGCGGGCTTCACCTCGGGCAGCTCGACGACGACGCTCTCCGGGATCCGGAAGTCGTACAGGTCGACGATGTGGTTGTTGAGCTTCTCCAGCGCCCGCCGGGCGACGTCGGCCTGCATCTCCGTGGGCGACTTGGTGAGGCCCGGCGTGGGCTCCGGCGCGTGGTCGATCACCGGCGGCGTGTGTGACGGCGACGGCGACGGCGACGGCGTCGTGGACGGCGGCTTCGGCGCCGGTCCCGGCGAGGGCGCCGGGACCGCCGTCTTCTGGTTCTTGGCCGCCTCGACCTCTTCGATCGCCTTGGGCAGGTAGTCGCGCCCGTACAGGATCAGCGCCTCGGACATCTTCTCCATGGCCTCGGCGATCTCGTGCCCCGAGGCGTTGAGCAGCTGGAGCGCCCGCTGCGCCTGGGCGGAGCTGTCCGACCGCCAGGCGCCGGACAGATCCTTGCCGATCTGCGGCAGCGCGTCGGCCACCCCGCGGATGACCTTGGCCACCTGCTTGTAGGACAGGCCCCGGTCGTGCACCTCCATGGCGGAGGTCGCCTTGAGCCATCCCTCGATCTGCTCCCGCGACGCGGTGACCGGCTCGCTCTTCGGCCGCCGGGAATTGTCACGGATGTCGACCTTGCGCTCAGCCAACGCTGCTCACTCTCGGCCCGGGTTCGTCTTGGCGTAACTGTCGGCGCTGTCCCTGATGGCCTTGACCAGTTTCTGGCAGCACTCGACGTAGTCCTGGTACAGGGCGGTCAGCAGCGCTCCGCGGCCCTCCATGGACCCCTGGCCGCCGGAGTCCGCGCCGGTGCTGCCCACGCTGTGCGCGAGGGCGCTGGCCGCCGGCCACCGCCCTATGTGCTCCTCGCCCAGCGCGAAGTACCTCGTGAGGGTCTCCACCGAGCCGGTGACGCCGTCCCTGTTGCCGCCGGCGCCCTGCGTGCCCGCCAGGGCGATCTCCAGGTCGTCGGCGATGGCCCGCATCTTGCCCACGTTGTAGTAGAGCTCGGCGTCGGTGTCGTCGAGCCCCGGCCACGGTTCGGGTTCGAGCCCGGCCATGATCCTCCCCTCACCAGGCTCGGCCACCGCGCGGGTGGCCGAGCAGAAGACGTCAGCCGTCGTACCAGATGGACTTGTTGCGGTTCTCGGCCGCGCGGTAGTTCTCGTTCGCGATCTGGACGGCCTTCTGCAGCTCGTCCAGCTGCCCGCGCATCTGGGCGGCCGCGGCCTGCCACTTCTGCTCGTGCTGCCGGAAGAACGACTCGGCGCCGTCCGGGCCCTCCCAATGGCCGGCCAGGTCGTTCTTCAGCCGGGTCATCAGGTCGTCGGTGGCCTGCTCGAAGGAACCGAGGATCTGGATGAAGTCGCTCTGGGCGAGCTCCATGTGCCCAAAGTTGACTTTGGTGAAGTCGAGCTCAGCGGACACCGCGGTCCCCCTCCTACTTGATGTCGACGTTGATCAGGGACTCGACGCGGCCCATACCGGCCTGGACGTCCTGGTCGGCCGCGGAGTAGACGACCGCGTTGACGCCCATCTTGTCGGCGATGTCCTCCAGGTCGGTCCGTACGTTCCGCATGGAGTTGTCCCAGTTGGTCATGGCGTTCTTGAACCGGGCCGCCGCCGGGCCGAGCCATCCGGTGTTGAGGAGACCGTTGGCGGTCGTCTCGACCGACACCCTCAGACCCTCGATGTACTGGGCGGTGTCCACCACGTGGCCAGAGGCCACCTTGATCTGGCTCGGGCTTGCCCCAAAGAATTCGGACACTCGTCACCTCCGTAACGATCATTTCGGTCGCTAACCCATATAAGCACCAAAGAGCCCAGGAGTAACAGCAGACTCAATGGCCAAGATGTAACAACTTCTCGACATGTCAGCAAACGCCCTGGTCAATCACAGGTCCAGTTCGCGACGGATTCTGTCGAGTTCTCCCATAACGTCCTCGAAGGCCCGTTCGTAGCTGGCCTCCGCCTTGCGGACGTGGCGCAGCGCGCGGTCGGGGTTCTCCATCATGCGCAGCGGGTTGCCGGCCTCGCCGAACATCTCCGTCATGAGCTCGTCGGCCTGGCGCTGGAGGTCGGCGGTCGCCTCCTCGATGGCGGCCTTGATCCGCTCCGACAGCTCGACCGCGCTCAGTCGCATCGCCTTCGGCCGGATGTCCAGGGTGCGCAGGCCCTCGTGGGCGTACTCGACGACGACCAGGTGGCCTTCGTCCTCCCCCCGGCCCACCAGGGCGGACATGGCCTTCTGCAGCTCCTCGGACTTGCTGAGCTGCTGGTCCATGCTGTCAATGAGCCGGTCCATGTCGATGTTGCCGAAGTCCCCGAAATCCGTCACCGACACCATCCCTCCCATAGGGCACATCCGTGCGAGTTAACCACAATCAGGGCTTCGTGGTGGTCACTTCGGGGACGACCCAGTCGAAGTTCTGGTAGCCGGCGGGCAACTGGCCGGGCGCGGCGGGCTCCTGGAAGGAGGGCAGGTTTCTGGCGTCGATCGTGGCCCGGCCGAAGTCGATGGCGGCCGCGCCCTCCGGCAGCACGAAGCCGAACTGGTGCTGCTTCCTGACCAGCGTCCCGAGCACCTGCATGCCGCCCCTGAGCAGCTGCGCCAGCGCCCCCGTCATGACCGCGGCGGCGCTGATCATCGCCGTGCCGACGAGGTGCTCCAGGATCATCCCGGCCGCCGCGACCTGCGGGACCGGCGTGGTCTTCATCCGCAGGGCCGCGAGCAGCAGCGTGATCCCCGACACGACCGTCGAGCCGATCTGCATCCAGTAGTTGCGGACCCCGGCGGCCACCTCGTCCAGCACGCCGCCGATCTCGCCGAACGAGTTGCGCAGCGCCCCGATCTCCTGGTGGAACAGCGCCTGCACGCGGCCGAACTCCGTCTGGTCGGCGGCGATCCAGCCGGTCCTGGAGGTGGCCAGGATCTGCGGCATGAGGTTCTTGACGCCGTCGTCGAGGCGGGCGCTGATGCCGTACTTCCAGGTGTTGGCCGCCTCGGCCATGGCGAACTCGTCCGCCGCGCCCACCGCCACGATGCCCGCCACGGCCACCAGGTACGGCGAGAACCGGCCCACGCTCCTCAGCAGGTTCAGCACCCTCGTGCTGAGCGACTCCGCGGAGCCGGCGCCGGCGCCGACCGGGCCGAACTTGCCGGTGGCCGGGTTGAGCGGGATCGACGGCGACCGCGGCGGCCCGACGGAGCCGCCCTTGTTGACCGCCTTCAGCAGGGAACCGCCGCCGCCCGAGCCGCCCCGGCCCTTGTTGACGGCCTTGAGGTAGGGGTCGCTCATTTGCGGTACTGGATGATGCTGGCGTCCTCGGCCGCGCGCCAGTTGCGCTCGCAGACGGTCAGCGCGCCGCACCAGCCGTCCAGGGCGTCCTCGGCCTCCGTCATCAGGCCCTCGGCGCGGTCCATGACGGACCGGTACGTGCCGGCGATGATCATGTTGCCCAGGACGCCGAAGCCCAGGCCGTCCACGGCCGTGAGCGGGACCAGGCCCTTGACGAAGCCGATGATCTCCTTCTTCAGCTCGGACTCCACCCGTTGCCGCGTCTTGCCGATGGTCGCCGAGGTGATATGGATTTCCCGATTCGTTGCCACGACGCCCGATTGTTGCGGCGCTTTGCCCCTGTTTCAGCCCTCCTTGCGCGGTTTTCTTGATCACTTCAGGGACCGGCCAGCCGCCGCTCCCCGTTCGTTAACCTCCGGGCGGTGGCGTGCCGGACATGGACCCCATCGACTTCGACCCCGACGACCTCGACCGCGTGATCAGCGAGAGCGAACGCTCGGTCCGCAACCTGGCCGGCGCGCTGGACGAGCTCAGCCGGGTCACCGGCCAGGGCGAGAGCCGCAGCGGCGCCGTCACCGCGCGCGTGGACGCCGGCGGCCGCCTGGACGACCTGCGGCTGGCGCCCAGGACGAGCCGCATGGAGCTGGACGAGCTGACCGGCGAGATCCTCCAGGCCGTCCGCGCCGCCCAGGACGACCAGGCGCGCAGGCTCAGGGACGTGCTCCCGCCCACCTCGTTCGGCGGCCTGTCGGCCGAGGCCGTCACCCGGCGCTTCCAGGACCTCCAGGACGGCTTCTCGCGGCAGATGCACGACCGCCTCGACGCCCTGGAGACCATCCGCCGCCGCGCCCTGTCGGACGGCTGAGCCGGTCAACCGGCCAGGCCGCGCACCCAGGCGTAGACCTCCAGCACCCCGAGCGCCAGCGGCACCAGCGCGACGATCAGCGCCCATTCGGTGATGTCGGCGGCCCTCCCCCAGAACGGCGAGGGCCTGCCGCCGGGCAGCCACACGCCCATGCCGACGACCACCATGGCCGCCCACAGCAGCCCGAGCACCACGGCCACCGAGGCCACGCCGCCCACGCCGATCCCGACGGACACGGCCACCGCGGCGAGCGCGCCCAGCCCGACCAGCAGCAGCCACAACCGCTGCCCGACGCCCTGGAACACCCGGGCCCGCATGATCTGCGTGAACGCCAGCACCAGGGACATCGCCACCGAGATCCACCGGCCGTCCGCGACGAACAGCGCGTGCGCCCCGGCCCCGACCAGCGCGACGCCCACGACCATGCCGGTCGCGTACCGCCGCGCCGCGCCGGTGCGCTCCAGCACCGAGGCGCTGTCGAGCCGCTGGTTGTCGCCGCGCAGCTCCTCGGCGTTGGTGGGCATGGCCGGCAGCGGCACGCGGGCCAGCCGGAACGACAACACGGGCACCAGCGGGCTGAGCGCCATCACGAAGGCCGCGCCCACGGCCGCCACGCCCGCGGGCGACGCCCCGGTCACCATGACCACGGCCGCGCAGATCGCGCCGGTCATCGAGGCGATGGCCGTGCCGAGGAAGCCCGGCACGCCGTCGGCGATCGCGGTGCCGCCGAGCGTGGCCACCAGCGCGGTGCAGGCCAGGGCTCCGAGCAGTTGCGGCGCGCCGATGGTCATCAGCCCGCCGCCGGCCGCCGGGGCCAGCAGCCCGGCCAGGAACGCGTACGGGAGGGCGGCGTAGCCGATCAGCGCGCCGGAGCCCGAGTCGCCGACCGCGCGCGAGATGGCCATCCCCACGCCGACGACCAGCAGCGCGAGCGACCCGGCCACGATCGCGGTCACCATCGGGGTCAGGCCGCCGAAGGCCAGCGCCACGGCGCCGGCGACGAGCAGCCCGCAGGCCGCCCCGCCGCCGAGCCCGCGGGTCAGCTCGGGCGACCACTTGCCCTTGCCCTCGCGCACGCCGGTGGCGACCACGTCGGCGACGTCGTCGAACCTGGCCGGCGGCAGCGACACCGCGCGCGGGCGCAGGTAGAGGATCTCGCCGTCCAGCACGCCGAGCGCGCCGAGGCTCTGTCCCAGGTCGAAGGGAGGGCCGCCGAGCCGCTGGAGCGTCCAGCCGGGCGCGGTGGCGATGTCGCCGCCCAGCTCGCCCATGGCTCTGAGCAACCCCGGCAGGACGTGCGGCAGCGGGATGTCGGCGGGCAGTGCCAGGTCGGCCTTCCTGCGCGGCCCCACCACCGTCACGTGGCACAGCGGCGGGAGCGGAGCGGGCACCTGGTGCAACGCGCCCTGCTGTGGAGGAGGGATTTCGGCCAGCGATGTCACAAACCCAACATAGCGAGACAGAGTTAACTCAGACCTCAACTCGGACGTTAGGCACATCTGGTAAGAAGGTTCTTCCGAGCACCAGAAGGGCCTGTCACAAGGGTGAGCATCGTCGTCGTACGGCGCCCGGAGCGCCGCCCCAGCCCGAAGTCGCCGCGCGGTGAGATCCTGCTGGAGTCCCCACCGGAGATCCCCGAGGTCCAGTCGCAAGGCATGATGGCGGTGCTGACGTACCTGCCGATGGTGGCGGGCGCGGCCGCGATGGGCCTGATGTTCACCGCCGGGGGCACCAACGCCAACCCCATCATGTACGTCGCCAGCGGCCTGTTCGCGTTCTCGATGGTCGGCATGACGGTCGGCCAGATGGGCCGCCAGGCCGGCGAGCGCAAGGCCCGGCTCAACGGCGCCCGCCGCGACTACTTCCGCTACCTGGCGCAGACCCGCAAGAAGGTGCGCAAGGCGGCGATCCAGCAGCGCGAGGCCCTGGAGTGGAGCGGCCCGGCCCCCGACACCCTGTGGTGGACCGCGATGGGCCCGCGCCTGTGGGAGCGCCGCCCCCGGGACGAGGACTTCAGCACGGTACGCCTCGGCACCGGCATCCAGAAGCTGGCCATCCAGCTCATCCCCCCGGACTCCAAGCCGGTCGAGGACCTGGACGCCCTGTCGGCCGGCGCGCTGCGCCGCTTCATCCGCACCCACTCGACCGTCGAACGCCTCCCGGTCGCCGTCGCGCTGCACTCCTTCGCCCGCATCAAGCTGGACGGCGACCCCGCCCTGGTCCGCGACCTGGTCCGGGCCATGATCGCGCAGATGGCCGTCTTCCACTCCCCCGACGACATGCGGATCATGGTGTGCGCGAGCAAGGAGTGGATGAGCCACTGGGACTGGGTCAAGTGGCTGCCGCACGCGCTGCACCCCGAGGAGACCGACGGTGCCGGCCAGGTCAGGCTCATGGCCGAGAACCTGGCCCAGCTCGACCGGCTGGTGGGCGCGGAGCTGAAGGAGCGGGCCCGCTTCAAGCCGGGCGCCTCGCCGGACGCGCTGCCGTACCACGTGCTCATCCTGGACGGCGGGCACGTGCCGCAGGAGTCGCAGCTCGGCGCGGACGCCATCGACGGCGTCACCGTGATCGACCTGTCGAACTCGGCCGGGACCGTCGAGGAGCGCAGCACGCTGCGGCTGCGCATCGACGCCGCCGGCTTCCACATGGTCAAGCTGGACCACGCCGGCCGCGAGAACACCAACCGGCTCGGCGACCCCGACGCGCTGGACTACCTGCGCGCCGAGGGCCTGGCCCGCCAGCTCGCGCCGCTGCGCGCCTCCTCGGCCAAGGGCGGCGACGCCCAGGACGTGCTGGCGGTGAACACGACGCTGACCGAGCTGCTCGGCGTCGGCGACCCGACCCGGCTGGAGCCGTCGGTGACCTGGCGGCCCCGCGCGGGCCGGAACCGGCTGCGGGTGCCGATCGGCCTCGGCGCCGACGGCCGGCTGGTCGAGCTGGACATCAAGGAGTCCGCCCAGGGCGGCATGGGCCCGCACGGCCTGGTCATCGGCGCGACCGGCTCCGGCAAGAGCGAGCTGCTGCGCACGCTGGTGCTCGGCCTGGCGGTCACGCACTCCTCGGAGATCCTCAACTTCGTGCTCGTGGACTTCAAGGGCGGCGCGACCTTCCTCGGCCTGGACGGCCTCTCGCACGTCTCCGCGGTCATCACGAACCTGGAGGACGAGCTGCCGCTCGTGGACCGCATGCACGACGCCCTGCACGGCGAGATGGTGCGCCGCCAGGAGCTGCTGCGCGCGGCCGGCAACTACGCCTCCCTGCGCGACTACGAGAGGGCCCGCGAGCAGGGCGCCAACCTGCGCCCGCTGCCCACGCTGTTCGTCATCCTGGACGAGTTCAGCGAGCTGCTGACGGCCAAGCCCGAGTTCATCGACCTGTTCGTGATGATCGGCCGGCTCGGGCGCTCGCTCGGCGTGCACCTGCTGCTGGCCTCGCAGCGGCTGGAGGAGGGACGGCTGCGCGGGCTCGACACGCACCTTTCGTACCGGATCGGTCTGCGCACGTTCTCGGCCATGGAGAGCCGGGTCGTGCTGGGGGTGGCCGACGCCTACGAGCTGCCGTCCGCGCCGGGCAACGGGTACCTGAAGTTCGACACCTCCGGCATGACCCGGTTCAAGGCCGCGTACGTGTCCGGCCCCCACCAGGTCGACCCGCGGCACGTCGCCACCACCGACGGCTCGGTGACGGTCCGGGAGATCGTCGAGTACGGGCCCGACTTCGTGCCCGTCCCGATGGTCGAGGAGCCGCCCGAGGACCCCGCGGCGCAGGAGGAGAGCAACAAGGCGCAGCAGAGCCTCCTGGACATCGTCGTCGGCCGCCTGGTGGGCCAGGGGCCGCCCGCGCACCGCATCTGGCTGCCGCCGCTGGCCGAGCCGCCCACGCTCGCGCACCTGCTGCCCCCGCTGACGGTCACGCCCGAGCTGGGGCTGTCCACGGCCGGCTGGACCGGCCGCGGGCGGTTGCAGGCCGTGGTGGGGATCATCGACCGGCCGTTCGAGCAGCGGCGGGACCCGTACTGGCTGGACCTGTCCGGCGCGGCCGGGCACGTGGGCGTGGCCGGCGGCCCGCAGAGCGGCAAGAGCACGATCCTGCGCACGCTGATCACCAGCATGGCGCTCACGCACACCCCCCGCGAGGTGCAGTTCTACTGCCTGGACTTCGGCGGCGGCGCGCTGGCCTCGCTGGAGGGGCTGCCGCACGTCGGCGGCGTGGCCTCCAGGCTGGACGCCGACCGGGTGCGCCGCACGGTGGCCGAGATCGCCTCGATCCTGCGCGACCGGGAGCGGGAGTTCACCGAGAACGGCGTCGACTCCATGAGCACCTACCGCAGGCGGGTCGCCGACGGCTCGCTCCAGGGCGACGGCTGGGGCGACATCTTCCTCGTCGTGGACGGCTGGCTGACGATCCGGCAGGACTTCGAGGCCCTGGAGCCGGTCATCACCGACCTGGCGGCGCGCGGCCTCGGCTACGGCATCCACGTGGTGGCGGCCACCGGCAAGTGGTCGGAGTTCCGGCCCGGCATCCGGGACCTGTTCGGCACGCGGGTGGAGCTCAAGCTCGGCGACGCGTACGAGTCCGAGATCAACAGGAAGAAGTCGCTGGCCGTGCCGGAAGGCGTGCCCGGACGCGGCCTGACCAAGGACGGCCTGCACTTCCTCGGCGCGCTGCCCAGGATCGACGGCGTGCAGGACTCCGACGACCTGGCCGCCGGCCTCCAGGGCCTGGTGCAGGCGATCGGGGACTCCTGGCAGGGCCCGCCCGCCAAGCAGGTCAGGCTGCTGCCGTCGGTGCTGCCCGCCGCGTCGCTGCCCGGCGTGGAGGAGACCGGCAAGTCGCGGATCGCGATCGGCGTGGACGAGGCCGCGCTCGCGCCCGTGCTGATCGACTTCGACGCCGACCCGCACTTCATCGTGGTCGGCGACACCGAGAGCGGCAAGTCCAACATGCTCAAGGTGATCGCCGAGAACGTCGTCGCCCGGCACACGCCGCGCGAGGCCATGATGATCGTGATCGACTACCGCCGGTCGCTGCTGGACACGGCGGTCAGCGAGAACCGCATCGGCTACGCCGCCTCCAGCGCCGCCGCGCTCGAACTGGTCAACGACGCCCGCAACGCCCTGCTCAAGCGCCTGCCGCCGGCCAACCTCACGCCCGAGCAGTTGCGCGCCCGCGACTGGTGGAAGGGCTCCGACCTGTACATCGTGGTCGACGACTACGACCTGGTGGCCACGTCCAACAACCCGCTGCTGCCGCTGGTCGAGCTGCTGCCGCAGGCCCGTGACATCGGACTGCACCTGGTCATGTCGCGGGCCATGGGCGGCCTGGGCCGGGCCATGTTCGACCCGGTGATCCAGCGCGTCAAGGACATGGCCAGCCCCGCGGTGATCCTGTCCGGCAGCAGGGACGAGGGCTTCCTGTTCGGCAACGTCCGCGCCCAGCCGCAGCCTCCGGGACGCGGCTTCGTGGTGGACAGAAGGTTCGGCTCGCGGCTGGCGCAGACGGCGTTCTGGCCGCCGGCGGAGGAGGAGTGATGGCAGGACTGGACATCCACTTCGAGGCCCTGGACGACTGCCGCATCGCGGCCAAGACCGTGGCGGGCAAGTTCGGCGACCTGGCGGAGAGCTTCCCCGCCGGCGCCGCCGACTCCTCGATCTTCGGCAAGCTGGCCGACTCCGCGGCCCTCGCGACCGCCGTGGACCAGGTGGAGAGCGTCGCCGACCGCGAGTTCGGCAAGGCCAGGAGCCTCGTCCAGAGCGTCGAACGGGCCCTGGACCTGGTGGAGAGCAACGTGCGGAAGGCGAACTCCCCGGCATGAGCGCACCGGAGGCGATCAACGCGCTGCCCGGCGGTCCCACGCTGGCCGCGCTGGCCGGGCAGGTGAGCGGCGACCCGGGCGCGATCCGCGGCATCGCCAAGCGCTGGCGTACCGCCGCGGGCAAGGTGCTGGCCGACTCCGGCGAGCTCGGCAGCGCCGTCACCACCGTGGATCTGGCCTGGGAGGGCGACTCGGCGGACGCGTTCGTCCGCTACATGTGGAGCTACGGCAGGGCCGGCCAGGACCTGCACGACGCGCTCAACTCCTGCGCCGACGCCCTCGACGCCGCCGCCGGCGTGCTGGAGAGCTCGCAGCGCCAGGTGGACGGCATCTGCGACCGCCTGCTCACCCGCGTCCAGAACCACCGGACGGCCAACCCCGACGCCAAGCAGGAGGACCTGGACGCCGAGATCGGCCGCCTGGTGCGCGAGGAGACCGAGAACGCCAGGAAACCGGTCAAGGACGCCAAGGACGCCGTCACCGACGCCAAGAACGCCATCGGCACGGCGCTGGGCGAGCGCACCACGACCTTCGCCCAGATCAAGGCGGCGGGTGACCAGGAGTTCGTGCCGGACGCCGGGCACCGGTTCGACTGGCGGCGTACCCAGAGCTACACCTCGCCCTATTCGGGCACCGGCGGCAGCCCCATCATCGGCGGCTACGGCCCGAGCGGCCCGCCCCCTCCCGCGGGCGGCGGGCCGGCGCCCACGGGCAAGGTGAAGCAGTGGATCGAGGAGGCCGTCGCCATCCTCAGGGAGCAGGGCTACCCGGTCGAGAAGATGAACGTCGACGACATCTGGATGATCATCCAGCACGAGTCGGGCGGGAACCCGCACGCGATCAACCTGTGGGACTCCAACGCCGCCGCCGGGCACCCCTCCAAGGGGCTCATGCAGACGATCGACCCGACCTTCAACGCCCACGCCCTGGACGGCCACCGGGACATCTACAACCCGGTGGACAACATCATCGCGGGCGTGCGCTACTCGATCGAGCGCTACGGCAGCGTATCCGCGGTGCCGGGGGTCGTGGGCATGAAGACCGGCTCCGGCTACCGCGGATACTGAGACCTAGCCGCAGTTCGCCCAGTCCACCTGGGTGTTGCCGATGCCCGCGCTGCCCGAGTAACGCACGCACTTGCCCTTGGCGAGGAGCTTGACCGGACCGGCGTAGTACTCGTAGTTGCCGCGGTCGGTGTTGCTCGGGCCGCCCTGCACCTCCAGGGTCGCGCTGACCGGCGTCGCCTTGCCGACGTCGGGGCCGGACTTGAGGGTGACCACGCAGTTCTGCCCCGTGCTGTTGTTGTACAGCTGGTACGTCGCGCCGCCGGTGTACGACGTGGACCGCTGGACCACGAAACCGGACCCGCACACCTGCGTCGGCGTGTAGGGGTTCGGCTTCGCCGTCGGCGTGGGCTCCGGCTCCTCGGTGGGCTCCGGCTCCTGCGTCGGCTTCTGGGTCGGCTTCTGGGTCTGGGTCGGCTGCTGCGTCGGCTTCTGGGTCTGCGTCGGCTGCTGCGAGGCCGTCGGGATGGCCGTCTGGGTGGCCGTCGTGGTGCCCGACGCGGTGGGGGACGGGGTGGGCGTCTCGGACGGCTTCTGCGTCGGCTTCCCGTTCGGCCTCTGGGTGGGCGTCTCGGTCGGCTGCTGCGTCTGCGTCGCGGACGGGGTCGGCGTGACCGTCCTGGTGACCGTGGCCGTCGGCTCGGGCTCCTTGGTGGTCTTCCGCTCCTGCACGGTCGGCTGGATCGTCGGGACCGTCAGCTGCTGGGCCGCCGTCGGCGTCGGCACCGTGGTCAGCACCGGCACCTGCGGGGGGTCGGCGGAGGTGTCGTCGTTCAGCACCAGCGGGCCCACGCCGTCGTCGTCAGGGGACGGCGTGGTCGCCCAGGGGGCGGTGACCTCGGCCTGCGGCTGCGTGGGCACGGCGGTGACCGCCTTCTGGGCCGCCGCCGCCGCGCCCGAGGTGGGCGAGGCGGAACCCGCCGCGGCGGCGGGCTCGAAGGTGACGTTGGAGGAGTAGCGGCTCGCGCCCCACAGGCCGATCGCCGACAGCAGCATGACCGCGACCACGCCGGCGACCAGGCCGATGGGGAACGGCTTGCGCGCCGGTCCGGTGCTGCCCGCACCGGCCATCGCGGGCTGGGCCGGCTCGGCGGACGGGTTCTGCGGTCCGGGCGGCGGCCCCCAGGCGGCCTGCACGGGCACCGGCGGGTACTGCACCGGGACGCCCTGCACCGGCTCGTCGTCCATGGGAAGGTGCTGCATCGGGGCGGGCTGCATCGGGGCGGGCTGCATGGGCTCATGGCCCATCGGGCCCTGCGGCGGCACACCGGGCAGGAACGGGCCGGGCTGCATCGGGTCGTGCGCCATCGGACCGTTCGGGACCGGACCGTTGGCCATCGGGCCGTTGGGGACCGGGCCGTTGGGGACCGGGCCGTTGGGGACCGGGCCGTTCGGCATCGGGCCGTTGGGGATGGGGCCGTTGGGGATGGGGCCGTTCGCCATCGGGCCCGGGTGCATCGGGCCGTTCGGGATCGGGGCGCCCTCGATGGCCAGGGGCAGCACCGGCGGCCCGCCCGGCACGGGCGGCTGGCCCGGGAGCGGCGGCTGGCCCGGCACGGGCGGCTGGCCGTCGACCATGGTGACGAGGTCCGCCGGGTCGGACGGCGGCAGCTGCGACGGCGGCATCGGGGAGGACGGCATCTGCATCAGCACGCCGTCGATCGGCGCCGCCGGCATGGGGGCCTTGTCGTCCCCCAGCAGGCGCAGCAGCGCCGTGTACGTCGTGGGCCGTCCGGACACGTCCTTGGACAGCGCCGCGAGGACCGTCTGGCGCAGGGGGTCGGGCAGCCCGTCCACCACGGGCTCGTCCGTGAGCACGGCGTGCGCGTCCTGGCCGAACGGCGCGGAGCCGGTGGCGGCGAACACCACGGTCGCCGCCCAGGCGAAGACGTCGGCGTAGGGCCCGTACTGCAGGCCGTTGAGCTGCTCGGGGGCGCGGTAGCCGATCTCGCCGGCCGGGTCGCCGATCTCGATGTCGGTGACGCGCAGCCCCTCGCCGGTGAGGATCACGTTGCTGGGGGTGAGCCCTCGGTGCGCGAATCCGGCCAGGTGCACCGCGGTCAGCGCGGTGAGCATGCCGACCGCCACGCGTTCGAGCGCGTCGCCGGTCAGCGGGCCGTCGGCGGCGACGGTCTCGGCCAGCGAACGTCCCTCGACGTGCTCACGCACGACGTAGAGCAGGCCGTCCTGGACGCCGGCGTCGAGCGTGCGGGCCACGTACGAGCTGGACACCCGGCTGACGTCCTTGAGCCGGGTCACGAAGTCCGGGTCGGCCGCCGGGTCCACGGTCAGCGTCTTGATGGCGACCGGATCGGCGTCCTCGGACTCCTTGCCCAGATGAACGGCGCCACGCGGGCCCTGTCCCAACAGGCTCACGATCTCGTGATCGCCGATCCGCTCCGGTACTGCTGCCTGGGGGGAGTCCTTCTCCACCATGACCGTCCTTTCAGGAGTCCGTCATGATCAGAGACATTTAACCAAATACGCCCCATAAGCATCAGCAGTTTCGGCCACCCACTCTTACAGTTAACCGTCAATTCTTCCGATATCCGGCGGCGAGCCGGGCCGCCAGCGCCGCCTGCGTCCCATGGGCACGAACACCCAGGCCGCCAACGCCAGCCCGACCAGCGAGAACCCGCCCGCCGCGACCACCGTCGCGACCTCCATCGACCGCCGGTCCGGCGGCACGGCCTTGCGCACGACGGTCGCGGGCAGCGGCGGCGGCACCGGCGGCGCCACGGCCACCTGCTCCGACGGCAGCACCGCGGTCACCGCGAGCAGCGGGTTCACCATCCCCGCGCCGGTGCCCGTCCCGGACGCGCCGTCCGCGGTCAGCGTGATGCGCCTGCGCACCTGGAGCTGCGTCAGCCCGGGATGGCGGGCCCGGACGAGCGCGACCACGCCGGCCACGTACGGGGCGGCGTAGCTGGTGCCCTTCAGGTCGGACTGGTACCCCTTGAGCGGCCAGGTCGAGCTGACGCCCTCCCCCGGGCCGAGCACGGCGACCGCGTTGGGGTTGGAGAACGTCGAGCGCCCGCCGTCCGGGGTCGCCGAGCCCACCGACAACACCCCGTCGTACGCGGCGGGGTAGGAGGGGGTCGACGTGCCGTCGTCCTTGGACAGGTTGCCGGCGGCGGCGACGATCACCACGTCCCGCCCCAGCGCGTAGTCGACGGCCGCCTTCAGGTCGGGGGTGTCGGAGGCCTCGACGGAGACGTTGATGACGTCGGCGTGCTCGTCCACGGCCGTCTTGATGGCCTTGGCCAGCAGGCCCACGTCGCCCCGGTCACCGGTGACGTACTTGATCGACAGCAGGCTCACGCCGGGGGCGACGCCGTGGAAGGGGATGTCCTTGCGCGGCAGGCCGGCGATGAGCCCGGCGACCGCCGTGCCGTGGCCGACGCAGTCGCGGTAGCCGGTGTTGGTGAGGTCGGCCTTGCCGCCCAGCCGGATCTGGGGGTGGGTCTCGTCCACGCCGCTGTCGATGACGGCGACCGTGACGCCCCGGCCCGTGGTCAGCGGCCACACCTTCTCCGCGTTGACCCGCCGCTGCGCCCAGGTCTCGCCGATCGCCATGGTGGCCTTCTTGGGCGTGCACCGCACGGGCGCGGCCTGCGCCGGCGCCGCCGCGAACTGCAGGGCAAGCATGCTCGCCGCCAAGGCGCGACCAATCATGGAGAAAGAGCGTAGCCTGCCCGATCCGGGAGGAAAGCTCCGCTCACGACGGAAGAAGCCCCGGCGGCGGACCAGGGCCCCCGTCCGTGCTCACTGCGTGGCGGACTCGATGTTCCGCTGGTACGTGCCGATGACCCGGGAAGCCTCCTGCAGCTCCTCGGTCATGCGCTGGAAGGCCGTGCGGTAGTTCTGCCAGGCCTGACTGAAACGCTGGGCTCCGGGGCCCGTCCACGCGGTGCCGACCTTGGCCGCCTCGCGGTCGAGCGCGGTCATGATGGTGCGGAGCGCCTCGGACTGCTGCGTGAACTGGCTGGCCATCTGCTGCATTTCCGCGGGGTTGCCGCCGAGCATACTCTGGCTCATGCATACCTCCTGGAACTGGTGAAAGCGCCCTCACCATAAAGCGGGCCACCGCCCGTCGCCCCCGTTATGCCGAGCGGCTATGGTCGTCCAGAGGATTATTCGGATCTAAGGAGTTATCCGCTCATGCGCGAGGTCGTGGTGACGGGTGGCGGCACCGGGATCGGCTACGCCATCGCCGAGGCGTTCGCCGCTCTCGGCGACCGCGTCACGATCACCGGCCGACGCGAGCACGTGCTGAAGGAGGCCGCCGCGCGGCTGGGGGCGGCGTACGTGCCGTTCGACGCCGCGAGCCCGGCCGCCGTCCAGGGCGCGCTCGACAGCCTGCCCGCCCGCGTGGACGTCCTGGTCAACAACGCCGGGGGCAACACGAACCTGGAACGCGGCCAGTCCGGCGACCTGGCGGACGTCGCCGAGGCGTGGCAGGCCAACCTCAACGCCAACCTGCTGTCCGCCGTGCTGGTCACGACCGCGCTCGCGCCGCGCATGGGCGAGGGCGGCCGGATCGTCTCCATCGGCTCGATCGCCGCGCGCGGCACCGGGTCCGGCTCGTACGGCGCCGCCAAGGCCGCCGTCGAGTCCTGGACCGCCGACCTGGCCGCCGAGCTGGGCCCCCGGGGCATCACCGCCAACGTCGTGGCTCCCGGCCTGGTGATGGAGACCGAGTTCTTCCGCGGCAGGCTCACCGAGGAGGGCATCAGGGCCCGCGTGCAGAACACGCGTAACGGCCGCCCTGGCACCCCCTCCGACGTGGCCGATACCGTTCTCTTTCTGGCATCCGCGGGAGCCGGGCACATGACGGGGCAGGTGCTGCATCTGAACGGCGGCGCGTACCTCGGCCGCTGAGCACTCACGAGGACCACGAGGAAGGGACGAAGGTCGGTGCGGAAGGTTCTGATCGCCAATCGCGGCGAGATCGCCGTACGGGTGGCCCGCGCGTGCACGGACGCGGGGATCGGCAGCGTGGCCGTCTACGCCGACCAAGACATCGACGCCCTGCACGTCAGGGTGGCCGACGAGGCGTACGCGCTGGGCGGGCAGTCCCCCGCCGAGACCTACCTCGACATCGCCAAGCTGCTCGACGTCGCCGCGCGCGCCGGCGCCGACGCCGTCCACCCCGGCTACGGCTTCCTGGCCGAGAACGCCTCGTTCGCGCAGGCCGTCATCGACGCCGGCCTCACCTGGATCGGGCCGCCCCCGGCCGCCATCGCCGCGCTGGGCGACAAGGTGCAGGCCAGGCACATCGCGCAGAAGGTCGGCGCGCCGCTGGTGGCCGGCACCAAGGACCCGGTCTCCGGCGCCGAGGAGGTCGTGGCGTTCGCCGAGCAGCACGGCCTGCCGATCGCGATCAAGGCCGCGTACGGCGGCGGCGGCCGCGGCATCAAGGTCGCGCGCAGGCTGGAGGAGGTCGCCGAGCTGTACGAGTCCGCCGTGCGCGAGGCCGTGGCCGCCTTCGGCAGGGGCGAGTGCTTCGTCGAGCGCTACCTCGACCGTCCCCGGCACGTCGAGACCCAGTGCCTGGCCGACCGCGCGGGCAACGTGGTCGTGGTCAGCACCCGCGACTGCTCGCTCCAGCGCCGCCACCAGAAGCTGGTGGAGGAGGCGCCCGCGCCGTTCCTGTCGCCGGAGCAGATCGACATCCTCTACACCAGCTCCAAGGCCATCCTGAAGGAGGCCGGCTACGTCGGCGCCGGCACCTGCGAGTTCCTCGTCGGCCAGGACGGCACGATCTCCTTCCTGGAGGTCAACACCCGGCTGCAGGTCGAGCACCCGGTCAGCGAGGAGGTCGCGGGCGTCGACCTGGTGCGCGAGATGTTCCGGATCGCCGACGGCGAGCTCCTGGGCTACGACGACCCGGCCCTGCGCGGCCACTCGATCGAGTTCCGGATCAACGCCGAGGACGCCGGCCGCAACTTCCTGCCCGCCCCCGGCACCCTGACCGCCATGCGCACCCCGGCCGGTCCCGGCGTCCGCCTCGACGCGGGCTACGAGGCCGGGATGACGGTGCCGCAGACGTTCGACTCGCTGGTGGCCAAGCTGATCGTGACCGGGCGCACCCGTCACGAGGCCCTCGACCGGGCCCGGCGGGCGCTGGCCGAGTTCGAGATCGACGGCATGCCGACCGTGCTGCCCTTCCACCGGGCGATCGTGACCGACCCGGCGTTCACGTCCGAGCCGTTCACCGTGCACACGCGGTGGATCGAGACCGAGTGGGACAACCCGGTCGAGCCGTACGCGGGCGAGGTGGCCACCGCGCCGGCCGCTCCGGCGGCGCGCGAGACGGTGACGGTCGAGGTCGGCGGCAAGCGCCTTGAGGTGGTGCTCCCGGCCGGCCTCGGCATGGCCGGCCCCGCGCCCGCCGCGGCCAAGGCGCCGCGCCGGTCCGGCGGCGCGCGCAAGCACGCGACGGCCGGCGGCGACGCGCTGGTCAGCCCCATGCAGGGCACGATCGTCAAGGTCGTCGCGAACGACGGCGACGTGGTGAGCGAGGGCGACACGGTCGTGGTGCTGGAGGCCATGAAGATGGAGCAGCCGCTGACGGCCCACAAGTCGGGCACCGTGACGGGCCTGTCGGCCGCCGTCGGCCAGACTGTCACGTCGGGCGCCACCATCTGCGAGATCAAGGACGCCTGAGCCCGCTCCCCTGTGCATACGCGCCGTCGCGGGCAGGTAACGTGCCCAGTGAGGAACTTTGCCGACCGCCCGTTCGTCCTCATGGGCGAAGGAGGCTTGCTGCCAATGACCCATTCGCTGCGCCGAGCAGGGGCCGCGATCGCGGCTCTGATCGCCGGGCTGTTCGTCGTTCTTGCGCTGTCCCCTGCCGCCAACGCGGCGGCGCCACCTGACGCACAGACTGTGGTGCAAAACTGGAAAAAGGCCCCGCTCTACGTGGTGTCGGGCTCCCCCTTGAGCTCCAGCCAGCAGAGTGACATCAACGACGCGCTGAAGGACGCCGACAGCAAGATCTACGCTGTCGCGCTGCCCGACGGCACCTTTGACAACTCGACCGTGGGCCCGTACCTGTCGTCGCTGGGCAAGGCGCTGGTCGAGGCCGGTCGTCCCAAGGTGACGGTGGTGGTGTTCGACGGCGAGACGATGTTCGCCGGGTCCAACGCCCTGCGGAACAACCTCGCCGGCCAGCTGGTCAAGCTCTCGGTGAACGCCAACTCGGGCGACATCGTCGCGGGCGTGAAGGACTTCGCCAACCGGGTCGACGCGGCGGGCAAGAACGACCGCAGCGGCGCCCTGAGCCCCAGCAGCCAGGCCAACCCCGGCGCCGGCGGCCAGTTCGCGCTGGTGGCCCTGCTCGGCCTGCTGGTGGTCGGCGGCGGCGGCTACTTCCTCTACTCCAAGAACAAGAAGAAGAAGCGCGCCATCCAGGAGGCCAAGGACCTGGCCGCGGTCAAGCAGACCGTGGAGGAGGACGTCACCAAGCTGGGCGAGGAGATCACCGAGCTCGACACCGACGTCACCCTCGCCGGCCAGGGCGGCGGGCACATCACCGAGTGGCAGCAGGCGCTCGACTCCTACGAGAAGGCCAAGGTCCAGCTCAACGCGGTCCAGCGGCCCGACCAGGTCCGCGAGGTCACCCAGACCCTTGAGGACGGCCGTTACGCGCTGGCCGTGGTGAAGGCCAAGGTCAACAACCAGCCGATCCCCGAGCGGCGGGCCCCCTGCTTCTTCAACCCGCAGCACGGCCCGTCGGCCCGTGACGTGCGCTGGGCCCCGCCCGGCGGCGCGGTGCGCGACGTGCCCGCCTGCGCGATGGACGCCGAGGCCGTCGAGCGCGGCTTCGACCCGCAGATGCGCGAGGTCATGGTCGACGGTCACCGTCGCCCCTACTACGACGCGGGCCCGGCCTACCAGCCGTACGCCTATGGCTACTACGGCGGCTTCGGCGACATCATGACCGGCATGTTCATCGGCACGATGATGGGCAGCATGTTCCACGGCGGCTGGGGCGGCGGCGGCTACGGCGCCGGCTACGCCGAGGGCTACCAGGACGGCGGCGGCGGCGACCTCGGCGGTGGCGACTTCGGCGGCGGAGGGGACTTCGGCGGCGGAGGCGGCGGCGGCTGGGGCGACTTCGGCGGCGGCGGCGACTTCGGCGGCGGTGACTTCGGCGGCGGCGACTGGTAAACCCTGCGCCGACCCTGACGGGCGCGCCCTCCCTTTCCGGGGGGCGCGCCCTTTTCGCGTTCCGGTGTCAACCTTCCCGGCCTGTCTCCGCGTTGAGGCCAGGTGAGTGATTCATCCGACGCCGCTTCCTACGCCGCCTCCTACGCCGCCTTCGTGGCGGCGGCCTGGGACAGGACGGTCAGGGGAGCCGGCCCGGTTCGTCCACCACGCCCGCCGCCAGGTCGGCGCTCGCGTAGAACGTGCCCTTGCGGGCCGTCACCTCGCCGCCGAGTACCTCGTCCTGGAGGGTGTCCACGCGCCTGCCGAGGAAGCGGTAGGTCGCGGCGTCCAGCACCAGGTACGACCGCGAGACGATCTGGCCCTGCGCGTCCCGCACCGGCCCTCCGGGGACGGAACCGGCGGGCTCGTAGGCGATGCCGATGCCCGCCCGGCCCGCCGCGTCCCGTACGCCGAGGTCCACCCGCACTCCGGGCAGCTCGGCGAGCGCGCGGAAGATGGCGGCCTCGACCTGCGGCGGCATGGGGACACCCGCGTCGAGGTAGACCGACAACACGCGGAACGCCCGCGCGTCCGGGTGCTCGGCGTCCGCGCCCTTCGTCCGGGCCGACCAGTGCCGGTCGCCCTTGACGTGGTCCAGCAGCGCGGCTGGATCGGTGGGCAGGCCGGCGAGCTTGGCCGCGTACTGCCGGGGGGTCAGGTCGTCGTCGCCGGGGTCGGGGGTGATGTCCTGGAATTCCAGGGAGCCGCCGTTCTGGCGGAGCGCCTGGCGGGTGCCGTCGTACCGGGTCCAGTATTCCTGCACCGTGCCTCGCTCCTCGGAGGGCTGCTTGACCAGGTGCTTGCGGTACAACCACTGGTCGGCGCGCGGCTGGTGGTGCTTCCGGCGTCCCTCGGCCACCAGGGCGGCCTGGCGCAGCACCGTCTCGGCCCGTACCGGCATGGTGGTCACGGCGGCCGGCGGGGCCGGGGCCGGAGTGTGGGAACCGTTCACCGCCACGACGACGGCGGCGACGGCTGTCGCGGCGGCCAGCAGCGACGGCACCGCCCAGAACCGGCGCCGCTTCCGGGCCGGGGCCTGGCCCGACGCCGGGGCGAGGGCCCGGGCACGCACGGCGCGCAGGCGGTCGGCGGCGGGCTCCGGGGCGTCCGCGCGCAGCTCGCGCAGGAGCGTGAGGTCATCGTCCACGGCCGGGGTCCTCCTCGTCGGTGTCGTAGGTGGCTGAGTGCGCGGCGTCGCGGGCGGCCGGCGGGGCGGCGTCGTGGAGGGCTGACGGGTCGATGCCGCCCAGGGCCGCGCGGGTCTTCCTCCTGGCGCGGTGCAGGCGCGAACGCACGGTCCCGATCGGGACGCCGAGCGCGCGGGCGACCTCCTCGTAACTGAGGTCCGCCCAGGCGATCATCAGCAGCACCTCGCGGTCCTGCTGCGACAGCGTCGCGAGCGCCCCCGCCAGCTCGCGGTGCGCCGCCCCGGCCGACACGCGGGCCGCCACCCGGTCGGCGTAGCTCTCGGCCACCGCGTCAAGCCCCGTCCTGGCCAGGGCGCGGTAGGCCCTGATCTCGGTACGGCGATGCTTGCCGATCAGGTTGGCGGCGATGCCGTACAGCCAGGGTCGGGCGTCGCGGTGGGCGGTGTCGTAGCGGGCGAGACGGCGGAAGGCGTCCAGGAACGTCTCGGCCACGATGTCGTCGGCCAGCGAATCGCCCAGGCGGCGGGTGACGTATCTGTGGAGCGCGGGGGCGTGCCGGTCGTACAACGCCGTGAAGGCGGCGGGGTCGCTGCGGGCACGTCTGATCACCTCCGCGTCGTCCACCTCGGTGTCCTGCGTCAAACTCTCGGCTCCGTTCTTCGGGCTGAACACCCCCTTTCACCCGATGACTCGGATCCGGTTCTCGTACAGGCCACGAAGGGCTTCGCCGATGGGCGCGCTTCGCGCGACGTGGGCTCAGGCTGCGTCCATGTGGGGGCAAGCCGCCACATGCCCAGCGGGGACCTACCGGTCCCCGCATCCCTCGGACGAACCCGACTCCGAAGCGGCAGACGCCTGCCTCAGATGTTGAATTCGCCCTGGTTGGCGCCGTGCAGGAACGCCTGCCACTCCGCGGGCGTGAAGATCAGCGCCGGGCCCTGCGGATTCTTGCTGTCACGGACGGCGACGATCCCCGGGAGGTTCGTCGCGACCTCGACACACTGCCCTGTGTCGGCGCTGGCGCTGGACTTGCGCCATTGCGCATCATCAAGGTTCAGCTGGTCCATTTGGCTATCGCACCCTCTATCGCCTGTCGAGTGACGTTCTTCGGCTGTGCGTGCGCTCTGATGTTGTCATACCTCTGCTTCAAACGTGCGACTGCGTCATGGTCGTCTGACACCTGTCCGGACAGAAGCGAGTCCGCCGAAACCACCTCGGATCCGTCCCGCAGCCGGGCCAGCGCGAACGCGCTCACCATGCCGGCTATGCAACCAGCCGTGCGCGGAAGCAGCTGAACAGTGATCTGAGGATGCTCGGTGAGTTCCAGCAGAAAGCGCAGTTGCCCGACCAGGACACCGGTCCCGCCGAAGGGCCGATGGAGGACTCCCTCCTCAATGACTGCGAGAAGGGATGGCGGGTTGGCTGCCTCGAAGACGCCGATGCGCCGGATCCGCGCTTGAACCTGCTCTTCCACCTGATCGGATGAGCCGGTACCCGCGAAGACGGCACGGGCGTAGTCCACGGTCTGGAGCATGCCGGGGATCACGAGCGGATCCCAGGATTGCAGGATGACGGCTTGCGGTTCGATCTCCTCGACCCACCGTGCGAACCAGCCCAGAGCGGGTGACTGGGAGATGCGCTCGTGAAGGCCGGTGAAATGGCCGTCGGTTCCGAATGCCTTGTCCACCTCGCGCGCGAATTCCAGCGTAGGGACTCGTCGGCCTTTCTCGACATGACTGACGAGTGACTCGTGACAGAGAATGCGGAGCGCTAGAGCGGATTGTGTCATTCGAGCCGCTTTACGTCGTTCCGCGAGGTCGCGGGCGAAACGCGCCCTGGGCGACAAATGGTCGCCAACATCGGGAGTCATGACTTCTCCGCAGTTCAGGAGCAAGGGGATGGCCTCATGGCAGGCTACTGCGACATCCTTCCGACAATCAATACAGAGCAGGTGTAGCGCTTTGTCAGACGAGTTTCGCCAGCCGGGCGCACCGCGGAAGCATGTAACCGTTCATGCTTGATCCGGGCGACAGCGTTTCTGTCGCGAGAAACGGCCGCCAGAACCTCCCGATTTGCTTTGGGTTGAAACCATGTCAATTTGCCACACCTACCAAGGCTTGACGTTGCGGCGCGATGACCGAGCTCCCGGAGAAAGTCGGCAGACGATTCGGCGCTGGCTGGCGGACGTCGACCCGCCGGTTCGCGACGACGCCCTGACGGTCGTATCAGAGCTGGTCACCAACGCGGTCCGGCATGTGCCACCGGGCCCCGACCGCGACTGGGTCATGGAAAGGGCCGGGCCTAGCGGACCACCCGGTACGTCAGGTGCGTGACCAGGGCGGTGCCCGTGGGAGGGGCGGCGGGGGTGAGGGTGATGTCGCCGGCGTCGGCCAGGAGGCGTTCGCCGCGGCCGAGGATCACCGGCGCGACGTGCAGGCGGAGCTCGTCGATGAGGCCGGCGGCCAGGTACTGGTTGACGGTGGCGGCGCCGCCGGCGATGGCGATGTCACGGTCCCCCGCCGCCTCCTGCGCCATGGCGAAGGCGGCCTCGATGCCGTCCGTGACGAAGAAGAACGTCGTGCCGCCCTTCATGGGCAGCGGCTCGCGCGGGTGGTGGGTGAGGACGAACACCGGCGCGTGGTACGGCGGCTCCTCCCCCCACCAGCCGGTCCAGTTCGGGTCGAAGGCGCCGCGGCCGGGGTCGAACATGTTGCGGCCCATGATGAACGCCCCGGCCGCCGTGATGGCCTCGATGACCTCGGCGTGCTTCTCGGGCTCCTGGAACATCCACTCGTGCAGCCGGTCGCCCACGCCGTCGCCGAACGGCTGCTCCAGGCTCTGGTTCGGCCCCGCCACGTAGCCGTCGACGGACATCCCCATGTCGCACGTGACCTTGCTCATCCTGGTTCGTCTCCTGTTGTCCGTGGCGCCCGTCCGGCGCCTTCACCAGGGAGTCGGAGCCGGCGGCGGGCTCTCTACATGGCGAGCGGAAATTTCCGGGAACGGGGTGGGAGGAGTCGGATCGGAGGAGGTCGGGTAGGTTCGACGGTTAGGAAAGTTTCCTAATTGAGGAGTTGCACATGAGACTCGCCGTGATCGGGGGCGGTTCGACCTACACCCCCGAGCTCATCGACGGCTTCGCCAGGCTGCGCGACGAGCTGCCGCTCACCGAGATCGCGCTGATCGACCCGGACGCCACGCGGCTCGACCTGGTGGCGGGCGTGTCCGGCAGGATGTTGCGCAGGGCCGGGCACCCGGCGAAGGTGATCGCCACCGCCGACGTGGCCGAGGGCGTGGCGGGCGCGGACGCCGTGCTGTTCCAGCTCAGGGTGGGCGGCCAGGCCGCGCGGAACGTGGACGAGACGCTGCCGCTGGAGTGCGGCTGCGTCGGCCAGGAGACGACGGGCGCGGGCGGGCTCGCCAAGGCCCTGCGCACGGTCCCGGTCGTGCTCGACCTGGCCGAGCAGGTACGCGCCCACGCCCCCGACGCCTGGATCGTCGACTTCACCAACCCGGTCGGCATCGTCACCAGGGCGCTGCTGGACGCCGGGCACCGCGCGATCGGCCTGTGCAACGTGGCCATCGGGTTCCAGCGCCGCTTCGCCCGGCACCTCGGCGTGCCGCCGGAGCGGGTCGCGCTCGGGCACGTCGGGCTCAACCACCTGACGTGGGAGCGGTCGGTCGTGGTCGACGGCGTGGACGTGCTGCCGCGGCTGCTCGCCGAGCACGGGCAGGAGCTGGCCGACGACATCGGCCTGCCGGTCGGGCTGCTGCGCCGGCTCCAGGTGGTCCCGTCCTACTACCTGCGCTACTTCTACGCCCACGACCTGGTCGTGAGCGAGCAGCGGGCCAAGCCGTCGCGCGCGGCCGAGGTCGCGGCGATGGAGCGGCAGCTCCTGGAGCTGTACGCGGACCCCGCCGTGGACACCAAGCCGGACCTGCTGGACAAGCGGGGCGGCGCCTACTACTCCGAGGCCGCCGTCGCGCTGATCGCCTCGCTGCTCGGCGACCGGGGCGACGTCCAGGTGGTCAACACCCGCAACGACGGGGCGCTGCCGTTCCTGCGCGACGAGGCGGTCATCGAGGTCCCGGCCAGGGTCTCGGCGTCCGGGGCGGCGCCGCTGCCGGTCGATCCGGTGGAGCCGCTGTACGCGGGCCTGATCGCGAACGTCTCCGCGTACGAGGAACTGGCGCTCGACGCGGCGCTGCACGGGGGCGCGGACCGGGTGCGCAACGCCTTGCTGGCCCATCCGCTGATCGGCCAGGAGGCCGTCGCGGACGAGCTGACCGGCCTGCTGCTGGCGGCGAACGAGCGGTACCTGCCATGGTGATCATCGCCGTGGACGCGGGCAACAGCAAGACGCATGTCGTCGTGCTCTCGGACGACGGCACCATCCTGGCCCAGGGCGACGGCGGGCCGTTCGAGCCGCAGACCGTCGGCGTGCCGGCGGCCGTGGACGTCGTGGAGGAGGCCGTGCGGCGGGCGCTCGGGCCGGCGGCCGCTCCCCCGTACGCCGACCACCTCTACGCCTACCTGGCCGGGGCCGACCTGCCGGTGGAGGAGGAGGCCCTGGCGGCCGAGTTCCGCGCCCGCGGGATGGCCGCCGACGTCGTCGTGGGCAACGACAGCTTCGCGCTGTTGCGTTCGGGGGCGTCCGGGCCCAGCGGAGTCGCGGTGGTGTGCGGCGCGGGCATCAACGCGGTCGGCGTCTCGCCCACGGGCGGGGTGGCCCGCTTCCCCGCGCTCGGCCGGATCAGCGGCGACTGGGGCGGTGGCGGCGGCCTGGCCGAGGAGGCGTTGTGGCACGCCATCCGCGCCGAGGACGGCCGGGGCGCCCCCACCGCGCTCGCCGGCCTGATCAAGGAGCACTTCGGCACGCGGACGGTCGAGGAGGTGGTGCTCGGGGTGCATTTCGGGCAGATCGAGCGGCATCACCTGACCGCGCTCGCCCCCAAGGTGTTCGAGGCCGCCGCGTCGGCTGACGCGATCGCGTTGGAGCTGGTCACCCGGCTGGCCGACGAGATCGTGGTGATGGCCGAGGTGTGCCTGCGCCGCCTGGACCTGCTGGAGACGCCGACGGAGGTCGTGCTGGGCGGAGGCGTGCTGCACGCGCGCATCCCGCTGCTGGTCGCGATGCTGGAGAAGCGGTTCGCCGTACGGGCTCCGCTGGCCAAGCAGGTGGTCCCGGACCAGCCGCCGATCGTGGGGGCCGCGCTGAACGGCCTGGACCGCATCGGGGCCTCCGAGGAGGCCAAGGCTCACCTCCGAGCGCAGTTCCAGAAGGTCCGGGCAGGCTCCTGAGAATCCGAGCGCCGTTCTAGAGAGGTATTGACGCACGTGGAGCGGTAAGTCTAGAGTCAGCCGCCAACCGTCTGGAAAGTATCCGGACGGTTGGCGGTCAAGGAGGCCACCCATGTCCACCAACCCCAGCCGACGTGAGGTTCTTCGACGTATCGGACTCACCGCCCTGACGGCGGGCCCGGGCGCAGGGCTGCTCGCCGCGTGCGCCACGGGCCGCTCCGCCGCTCCGGTCGCCTCCACCTCGGCCGCGCCCACCTCGGCCGCCAACCCCCTCGGCGTGGACGCCGCCAGGCAGCTGGAAGTCGTGATCTTCAGCGGCGGCAACGGCGACGGCTACGCGACCGGCCTGCACGAGGCCCTCTACAGCAAGGCGTACAAGACCGCCAAGATCAAGCACGTGCCCACCCAGAAGGTCGGCACGCAGCTGCGCCCCCGCTTCATCAGCGGCGACGCGCCCGACGTGGTCAACAACTCCGGCCCCGACGCCCTCGACCTGCAGTCGCTCGTCGCCGAGGGGCACCTGGCCGACCTGACGCCGCTGTTCGACGCCCCCTCCCTGGTCGACCCGGCCAAGAAGGTGCGCGACACCCTGGTCGGCGGCGTCTACGAGAACTCGCTGATCGACGGCGTGCCGCGGGTGCTGCAGTACACGGTCGCCCACCGCGCCCTGTGGTACAACGCCAAGCTGTTCGACCAGCGTGGCTGGCAGGCGCCGAAGACGTGGGCGGAGTTCAACGCCCTCGGCGAGGAGGCCAAGAAGGCGGGCATCGCGCTGTTCGCCTACCCGGGCCAGGTCGGCCCGTTCTACCAGCTCTGGAACCTGGTCTACAGCGCCGCCAAGATCGGCGGCAACAAGGTGATCGTCGACATCGACAACCTCGCCGACGGCGCCTGGCAGGCCGAGCCCGTCCGGCAGGCCGTCGCGGCGTGGGCGCAGGTGCAGCGCGACTTCGGCGACAAGGCGTACTTCGGGCTCGACCACACCCAGACGCAGGTCAAGCACCTGCAGGACAAGGTGCTGTTCTACCCCTGCGGCTCCTGGCTGGAGAACGAGATGGCCAAGGACCGGCCGGCCTCGTTCGAGTACGCGATCGCCCCGGTGCCCAGCATCACCGCCGCCGACGCGATGCCGTACGAGGCGATCATGATCGGGGTGAGCGAGGCGTTCTTCGTGGCGGCCAAGGGCAAGAACCCGCAGGGCGGCCTGGAGTACCTGCGCCTGATGTTGTCGCGGGAGGGCGCGCGCGGCTACACCGAGCTGACCAAGAACCTCACCGTCGTCAACGGCGTGGTGGACGGCCTGGACCTGACCTCGGCCGTGCGCAGCGCGGCCAAGGCCCAGGAGGCGGCCGGGACGAACATCATCACCGACGCCCGCTTCGAGGGCTGGTACAAGGAGCTGTTCGACCACGGGCAGGTCCAGACCAACTCGGTGATGTCCGGACGCATCACCCCCGAGCAGTTCTGCGCGAACATGCAGAAGAAGGCCGACGAGCTCAAGGCGGACTCCGCGATCGCCAAGCAGACCAGGAGCGTCTGAGCGATGCGGCGGCACGGCTTCGTCGCGGGCTTCCTCGCCCTGCCCGTGGTCCTCTACGCGGTCTTCGTGATCAGCCCGTACGTCCAGGCGTTCCAGATCGCGCTGACCGACTGGCGCGGGGTGTCGGCGAACCTGAACTTCGTCGGCCTGGACAACTTCCGGCGGATGCTCGGCAACGACACGTTCTGGCAGGCGGTCCGCAACCACGCGGTCCTGCTGGTCACGCTGCCGTTGGCGACCATCGCGCTGGCGCTGGTCTTCGCGTACCTGCTCGGCGACTCGGCGGGCACGCCGGGGGCCCGGTTCTACCGGGTGATCTTCTTCCTGCCGCAGGTGCTGGCCGTCGCGGTGGTCGGCGTGCTGTTCAAGGCCGTCTACCGGCCGGACGCGAGCGGCGTGCTGAACGGCGCGCTGGCGAAGCTGGGCGTCGAGCCGGTCGGCTGGCTGACGGACCAGAACCTGGCGCTGTGGTCGATCATCGCGGTGATGGTGTGGCAGGCGGTCGGCTTCTACGTCGTGCTGTTCTCGGCCGGGATGGCGGCCATTCCGAAGGACGTGTTCGAGGCGGCCGCCCTCGACGGCGCCGGGCGGCTGCGCACGTTCTTCTCCATCACGCTGCCCCTGGTGTGGGACACCGTCCAGGTGGCCTGGGTCTATCTGGGGATCGCCGCGTTCGACGGGTTCGCGCTGGTCAACGTCCTGTCGGTGGAGCAGGGCGGGCCGGACGGCGCGACCACCGTGCTGGCCACGGAGATCTACAAGAACGCCTTCTCCTACTCCCGGTTCGGCTACGCCTCGGCCATGGGCGTGGCGTTGTTCTTCCTGACCCTCACCTTCGCCGCGCTGACGTTGCGCGTGACCCGCCGCCAGAAGGTCGTCTACTGAAATGTTCCGAAAAATCAGCATCCAGGCCGTCCTTGGCCTCTGGGCGCTGCTCATCATCGCCCCGCTGCTGTGGACCCTGCTGGCCTCGTTCAAGAGCAACGCCGAGATCTTCGGCGACGCCCTGCAACTGCCCGGCGAGCTGCGCTGGGACAACTGGGCGCGGGCCTGGGAGCGGGCCAACATCGGCCGCTACCTGTTCAACACGGTCATCGTGGTCTTCTTCGGCGTGGCCGGGACGATGCTGCTCAGCTCGATGGCCGCGTACGTGCTGGCCCGCTACCGCTTCCCGGGCAACCGGCTGGTCTACTTCCTGTTCGTCTCCGGCATGGCCTTCCCGGTCTTCCTGGCGCTCGTGCCGCTGTTCTTCGTGGTGGACGGGCTGGGGCTGCTCAACAGCCACGTCGGCCTGGTCCTGGTCTACATCGCCTACTCGCTGCCGTTCACGGTGTTCTTCCTGACGTCCTTCTTCAGGGCGCTGCCGGACGCGGTGGCCGAGGCGGCGATGATCGACGGGGCCTCGCACACCCGCACGTTCTTCCAGGTCATGCTGCCCATGGCCCGCCCGGCGCTGGTCAGCCTGACCATCTTCAACGTGCTCGGCCAGTGGAACCAGTACCTCATCCCGCTGGTCCTGCTGCCCGGCGACAAGAGCCTGTGGGTCATCACCCAGGGCGTGGCCGACATCTCCACCATCGCCGGCTACGAGGCCGACTGGCCCGGACTGTTCGCCGCGCTCAGCATGACGGTGCTTCCCGTCGTGCTGATCTATATCGTCTTCCAGCGACATATCCAGTCCGGGCTGACCTCAGGAGCGCTGAAGTAGGAATGTCTTCAGGAAACCCCACCGTCTTCCGCACGCTCAACGAGCGCGCCGCGCTCACCCTGCTCCTCGAGCACGGCGGCCTCACCCGCGCCGAGCTGGAACTGCACACCGGCCTGTCCAAGGCGTCGGCGGCCGAGGTGCTGCGCCGGCTGGAGAACAGCGGGCTGGCCAGGAAGGCCGGCCTCAAGCCGGGCAACGCCGGGCCGGCCGCGCAGATGTGGCAGCTCGACGGCTCGGCCGCGCGCGTCGCGGGGGTCGATCTCACCACGAGCTCGATCGAGGTGTCGGTCGCCGACCTGACCGGCCGGGTGCTCGGCACCCATCGCACCGAGGCGACCGGCGACGCCCGGCGGCTGCTGGCCGAGACGGTCGCCGCGGCCGGCTTCGAGCTGGACCGGCTCGACCAGGTCGTGGTGGGCGTGCCGGGAGTGGTGGAGGCCGACGGCCGGCGGCTGCGGCAGGCCGTGCAGCTGTCGGGCTGGTCCGGCCTGGACGACCTGCCGGCCAACGTGCGCCTGGAGAACGACGTCAACCTGGTCGCCATCCGCGAGCTCCAGGAGCACGACGACAGCAGTTTCGTGCTGTTCTGGGTGGGCGGCGGGGTGGGCGCGGGGGTCGTGCTCGACGGCGCGCTCTGGCGGGGCGTCACCGGGCGCGGCGGCGAGGTCGGCTCGGTCATCGTGCCCGACCCGGTCACCACCGGCCGCCGCTACGGTCAGGACGGCGGCCCGCTCGGCGCGCTGCTCGGCGCCGAGCCGCTGGCCGCGCTGGCGCAGGCGCACGGCCTGCCCGGCGACCCCACGCTCGCCGCCGTGAGCCGCACGCTTGCCGAGGCCCCCCAGGGCTTCCTCGACGACGCCGCCGCGCGGGTGGCGCTCGGCGTGACGGCCGCGATCGGGGTGCTCGACCCGGGCCTGGTCGTGCTGGCCGGGCCGCTGTGCGTCGCGGGAGGCGAGCCGCTCAGGGCGCGGGTCGCCGACCGTCTGGCCTCGACGCCGCTGGTGCCGGTGACCGTCGCCCTCAGCGCCGTGTGCGGCAACGCCGTGCTCGGCGGCGCTCTCAGCTACGCCCTGGACCTGACCCGCGAGCGGGTCTTCCAAGCCGGTACGGCCGGTCGTACCGGTGAATCCAACCCCTAAGGACGCACATGTTGAGAACCCTCGTGATCGCCGCTCATCCCGACGAGCCCGAGATCTACGCGGGCGGCACGGCCGCGCTGCTGGCACAGGCCGGCCACGCGGTGAAGTTCCTGACGCTCACCAACGGCGACGCCGGGCACCACGAGCTGGAGCGCGGCCCGCTGGCGCGCCGCCGCGCAGAGGAGGCGTGGCGCGCGGCCGACGCGCTGGGCGTGGTGGACTACGAGATCTTCGACGTGCACGACGGCATGCTGGAACCCACCGTCGAGCTGCGGTTGCGGGTGCTGGCGCAGATCCGCGCCTGGCGGCCCGACCTGGTGATCGCCCTGCACGCCGACGGCGGCGGCCACCCCGACAACCGGGCCGCCGGGCAACTGGCCGCGCACGCGGTGGAGTTCGCGATGACGCGCAACCTGGAGGTGGGCAAGCCGGCCCTGCGGCGCATGCCGGTGTGCCTGCTGATGACGGACTACGCCTCCGCCCCCGTCCACCGGCCCGACGTGGTGGTGGACGTCTCCTCGGTGCTGACGGCCAAGCTCGACGCGTGCCTGGCCCACGCCTCCCAGTTCCTGGAGTTCGCGCCGTGGCAGCGGGGCTTCCTGGACCAGGCTCCCCCGCCCGGCGACGTGGCCGCCGGACGGGCGTTCGTGCTCGAACACTGGGCGGAGTTCCTGAAGGAGGAGACCTTCCAGTTCGCCGGTTACGGCAGGACGGCCGACCGGGAAGAGGTCGGCCGCCTGCTGGCCGGGACCGCCGCCCCGGCCGCGTAGCCGCCCGGCGTCAGCCGGTGCAGTTCTCGCCGGTGTAGTTCTTGCCGGTGTAGTTCTTGCCGGGGGGCCTGCCGGGGATCGGCTTGGCTATGACGGCGACGGGGATGAAGAAGCAGATCTGGCTGATCGCCAGGACGAGCGTCCACAGGGCCTTGTCGTCGTAGTGGGCGGCCGCCCTGGTGAACAGCTCGTCGGGGACGCGTTCCCCGGCCGGGTTCGCGGTGAGGACGGCCTCCACCAGCTCCAGCGCCACCCGCTCGGCGCCGGAGAAGTAGGGGGCGTCCCGCCACGACGCCACGGCGGCCAGGCGCTCGTCCGGCTCCCCCGCCCGGCGCAGCAGGTCGGCCTGCCGGACCGTGTGGTACGTGCTGCCGACGATCTGCCCGGCGCGCAGCTGCACCAGGCCGACGGTGCTCCCCGGGATCGCGCCGTTGCGGGTGGCCTTGGTCATGGCCACGGCGATCTCCCCCAGCTCGGGGAAGAACTGGGCGGGATCGGGCAGACGCGACTGGAGGTTCTCCTGCTCGGTCGTCGTGGACATCGGCTTCCCTTCTTCTGCGATCGTGTCTCGGCGGTCCGACGACACAGCGTCCAGGAATGTGAGGGTCAGACCGCCGTCCAGGGGTGCAGCTTGTCGGGGTTGCGCACCGCCCACAGCCGCTTGATCCGGCCGTCCGCCACGTCGAAGGCCACGACCATCACGGTCACGCCGTCGCGCTGGGCCACCAGGCCGGGGCGGCCGTTGACGGTGCGCTCCAGCAGCGTCATGGCCGGCGCCCAGGTGGCGATCTCGACGGCGTAGCGGGCCACCCGTCCGGCGCCCTCGATCGGCCGCAGCACGGCGCTGACCACGCCGCCGCCGTCGGCGACGCCGACCACGCCGGGGTCGAGCAGGGCGATGAGGGCGTCGATGTCCTTGGCCTCCCACGCCTGCTTGAACTCGCGGACGATGCCGGCCTGCCGGGCCGCCGGCGTCACCGAGGTCCGCGCGGCGTCGATGCGGTGCCGGGCGGAGGAGGCCAGCTTGCGGCAGGCCGCCGGGGTGCGGCCGACGATCTCGGCCACCTCGGCGAAGGGGTAGCGGAAGACGTCGTGCAGGACGAACGCCACCCGCTCGGCCGGCGTCATCGACTCCAGCACGACGAGGAAGGCCATGTTGACCGACTCGTCCAGGGTGACCCGGTCGGCCGGGTCGTCGCCGGCCCATTCCGTGCGGTCGGGCAGCGGCTCGGGGATCCATTCGCCCACGTAGCGCTCGCGGCGGGCGCGGGCCGAGCCGAGCACGTCCAGGCAGATGCGGCCGGCGACCCTGGTCAGCCAGGCGCCCGGCGACCCGATGGCCTCCTGCTGCCCCGGTGACATGGCGTACCAGCGGGTGTAGGTCTCCTGGACGACGTCCTCGGCGTCGGCCAGCGAGCCGAGCAGGCGGTAGGCGAGGTTGATGAGCTGCCGGCGCTCGCTCATGATCGCGTCCAGGCCGGGGTCGGGTGCGGTGGTCATGTTGTGGACGACTCCTTTAGTCGCTTTTGCCCTAGTGTGTCCGACGAGACAGCGCTCCCGGATGTGAGGTCACCGCGCCACCTCACATTTCCGGCGGTCACGTCGTCGGACTTTTCGAAGGCAAGCCCCAGAAGCGGACCGCCGTCAGACGGCGGTCGAGGAGTTCCCCATGTTGCTACGTGTCGCGATCATCCTGCAGACCCTGGCCCTGTTCGCCGCGCCGGTCACCGCCGGGCTGCTGCTGTCGGTGCCCAACGGGCAGCCGCTGCACAGCGCCGCCGCGTACACGGTGTTCGTCGTGGCGGTGCTGCACCTGGTGGCCGCGATCCTGGCGTGGCGGCCGGGCGGCGGGTCACCGAAGCCGATCATGCACGCGGCCGGGTTCCTGGTGCTGGTCAGCGCCCAGGTCGCACTGGGCATCGCGCACGTGACGACCCTGCACGTGCCGCTGGGCGTGCTGCTGTTCGCCGGCAGCGTGCTTCAGCTCAGCCGGGTCTGGACGGCGCGATCCAGCGACCGGGCCAGGCGCACGCTCTCCTCCGTGTAACCGAGAGCGGCGTAGAACCGGCGGGCGGTGGTGTTGAGACGACCCCGACGACCCAGGAGCCTCGCACGGCGACGAAGACCGCCCCCGCCGTTCCCCCGCCGCGGCAACGGACCCGGCGAGCCATCCCTCCGCCGCCCCGGCGGCTCAGCGGGGGTCGCCGGTGAGGATCCACAGGTGGCCGTACGGGTCGCGGAGGCGGCCCGAGCGCAGGCCGTAGGGCCGGTTCTCGATCGGCACGACCGTCCGCGCGCCCTGGGCGGTCATGCGCTCGCCGACGGCGTCCGGGTCGTCGACGACGATCTCCAGGAGCACCGGGGAGCCGCCCAGATCGTCCGGTGAGAGCCAGCCCCAGTCGGCGACGGCGGGCGAGACCCGGAACGCGGCGCCGCCGAGGCGGTGCTCGATGACGGTGGGCCGCCCGTCGTCGCCCGGCGCGGCGCGGAACACCTCCTCGGCGTCCAGGGTGTCCCGGTAGAAGGCGGACGCCCGGTCGGGGTCGGGCACGATGAGGCGGGGAACGAAGTGCAGGTCCATGCGGCCATTGTGGCGGCGCGCGGCGGCCGGGGTCTTGAACATATGGGCACGGATCACGGCAGGTGCCCGGAGGCCCGGGCGTCAGCGTGAGGCGGGAGGCGGCGGGGCCGGCGGGCCTTCGGCGCGTAGCCATTCCGTCGGTGTGCAGCCCGCCATGGCCCGCCACTCCCTGGTCAGATGCGCCTGGTCGGCGAAGCCCGAGGCGGCGGCCACCTCCGCGAGCGCCGTCCGTCCGGAGCGCGCGGCGGCCACGAGCCGGCGCCGGGCGGCCTCGAAGCGGACCAGCCGCTGGTACTCCTTCGGCGTCACCCCGAACTCGCCGCGCACCGCGCCGCTCAGGTGCCGCCGCGAGCACCCGAGGAGCCGGGCGGCCTCCTCGACCCGGGCGGTCCCGGACAGGGCCGCGAGCGTGGCGCGCGAGCTGCGGCGGCCGGCGCGGTCGCCGTGGCGGGCCAGCCCCGCGAGCAGGCGCTGCTCGACCAGGGCGCGGCGCTGGGCCCAGGACCGGCAGCCCGCCAGCCGCTCCGGCAGGTCGGCCAGCGCCGGGACGACGTCGGCGAGGTCGGCCACCTCCCCGGCCAGCGCCGCGGCGGGCACCCCGAGCAGGGCGGCGGCGCCCGGCGGGGTGAGCGTCAGCCACACCCCGCGCGTGCCTGCCGGCTGCCGCAGCTCGGCCGCGTCGAGGTGCAGCCCGGCCACGGCGGCCCGCAGCCGCCGACCCGGCCCCGGCCGCCCGATCCAGGCGATGTCGACCGGGCCGTCCTCGGGGATCGTGACCGACAGCGTGGACGACGGCAGCCCGCGATGAACCCCGCCCGAACCGGGCCCGAGGTCGTAGGCGGCCAGCGTCGTCACGTACGGCGACAGCGCGGCGGACATTCCATCGGCGCTCACCCTGCCACGGTACGGCCCGCCGGCCGGGCGCAGGTCCCCAGATCCGGCGCGCGGGTGACGGGCGGGCAGGTCGGGGTAGCGGCCAGGGCATGCACACACTCGTCAAGGGACTGATCGCGGGGGCGGCGGGCACCACGGCGCTCAACACCGTCTCCTACCTGGACATGCTCGTCCGGGCGCGGGCCGCCAGCAGCACGCCGCGGCAGGCCGTGGCGAAGTTGTCCGACCTGACGCACACCGACCTCGGCGACGGCGACCGGGCCGCCAACCGCACGGAGGCGCTGGGCTCGCTCATGGGGTACGCGACCGGCGTCGCCTCGGCCATCGCTTACGGCTTCCTGTCCGGACGCCGCAGGTCGTGGCCGGTCGGGGTGCTGGCGCTCACCGCTCTGGCCATGTCCGGCTCGAACGTGCCGCTGACGTTGCTCGACGTCACCCATCCGAGCGAGTGGCCGGCGGGCGCGTGGGTGTCCGACGTCGTCCCGCACCTCGCGTACGGGATCACGGCGTACGCGGCGTACGAGCTGATGCGCTGACCTGGGCGCACCGGGCGGATTCTGTCGGTGGCGGCGGGCATGATCGAGCCGTCCGACCGCGTCCGCACGGAAATGGAGATCCAGGGTTGTCCCCCACGCATCCGCAGGTGATCGGCCACGCCTTTCTCAAGGCCCTCTACGACGACGGCTACTACCCCGACCATGTCGTGGACAAGGGCAGGGCCGTCCTGCTGCGGCTGTGCGAGCGCGTCGAGACCGAGCGGCCCGGCGACCTGGCCGCCCTCTACGCGCTGACGCATGCCGCCACGGAGGAGTTCAACGCGCTCGACGAGGAGTTCCACGAGGCCGGCAGCGAGATCGAGACCGTCGCGCGCGAGGCGATCGCCGAGGAGTTCTGGTTCGTGGCCACCACCTACGGCTTCCCGGAGGCCGACGTCGAGGAGCTGATCGCCACCCGCGAATGGTGAGGCGTCAGGCGTGGGCGTTGAGCCGGGCGTAGGCGGCGGGCGGCATGCCGACGGCGGCCGTGAAGTCGCGGGTCAGGTGCGCCTGGTCGGTGTAGCCCAGCTCGGCGGCGAGCGCGGCCAGGTCGAGGCCCTGCCGCACGCGTTCGGCGGCCTCGTGCAGCCGGAAGCGGCGGATCACCCATTTGGGGCCGATGCCGACATAGTCCCGGAACAGCCGTTGCAGGGAGCGCACCGACCGGCCGGCTCGGGCGGCCAGCTCGTCAACCCTGGTCACGGTCACGTCGTCCTCGGCCAGCCCCACCAGGGCCGCGGCCTCCTCGGCCAGCGGGTCCGGCGCCGGCCCGAGGGCCGACAGGAACGCCTCCACCAGCGCGATGGCGGCGGCCGGGTCCGGCTCGGCCAGCACGCCTTCGACCAGCGCCGGGCCGGCGGCCGGGAACATCTCGCCGATCTTCACGAACCGGCCGGTGAGCTCGGACACCGGGCCGCCGAGGAACGTCCGGAAGCCGCCGGGGCGGAAGCGGGTGCCGAGCGCGCGGCCGGTGCCCCGCATCGTGTACGAGAACCCGCCGTCGATCACCCCCGCGACCCGGTGGAAGTCCTGGGCGATCGTCATGTTCACGGTCGGGTGCGACAGGATGCGCTGCTCGTACGGCTCGGCGAGGTCGGTCCAGGTGACCACCCAGAAGTGGTCGACGTACGCCGCCAGCTCCGGCGACGGCGCCTGGCGCGCGAAGTCGAAGGCGGCCAGCCCCGCGTAGGGGTTGACCCAGCCGCGTTGTCGCGTTTCTACAAGCCGCGCCCGAGGCAGGCGGGACATCATGTCTGCCATGGAAGACATGATGCCGCTGATGACCTGGGCCACCCACCGGACCGCCGGGCTGGTGGCCGCCGTGCGGCCCGAGCAGTTCGGGTCCCCGACGCCGTGCGCGGAGTTCGACGTCAAGGCGCTGATCAACCACATGGAGTGGGTGGCGGAGATGTTCGTGTCGCTGGCGCACGGCGGCGAGCGCACCGAGCAGGGCCCGTACGCGGGCGACTTCCCCGAGCGGGCCGAGCGCATGCTGGCCGCCTGGTCGCGGCCGCAGGCGTGGGAGGGCACGTGCGCCGCGCTGGGCGGCCTGCCGATGACCATGGTGGCCCACCTGTGGCTGGTCGACATGGTCGTGCACGGCTGGGACCTGGCCAGGGCCACCGATCAGGCGTACGAGCCGGACGCCGAGGCGGTCGCCCGTGGGCTGGAGTTCACGGAGCAGACGGTGGAGATGGGCCGGCGGAACGGGGCGTTCGGGCCGCCGGTGGCGGTGCCGGACGACGCCCCGCCGTTCGACCGGCTGCTCGGCCTGATCGGCCGCGACCCGGCCTGGAAGCCCTGACCGGCCCGCCCGCGAAGGAGACGACGGGTCAGCGGGCGGCGGGAACGGGCCGCGCGCCCTCCCGGACGGGCACGGCACGCCGCCCGGCGGCGAAGAGCGCCGCGGCGAGGTACAGCACCTGCTCCGGGATGCGCTCCCACAGCGGCGTGGCCGCCCCGCCCGCGAAGGGCACGTCGGAGACCGCCGCGTAGACGTTCGCCGGGAGCAGGCCGACGAACAGCAGGGCCAGGCAGATCCCGGCCGCCCGGCGGGTGGCGGGCAGCACCAGCCCGATCGCCCCGGCCAGCTCCAGCACGCCGGTCAGGTAGACCACGGCGGCGGGGAACGGCACGAAGGGCGGCACCATGCGCACGAGGTCGCCGTGGTTGGGCATGAAGGTCACCCCTACAGGGACGAAGTGCGCGCTTCCCGTCATCACCACCATGACGGCCAGCCCGTGCGCCACGGACGCCTGCCACGTGCCGAACCGCCGCACACCGAGCGCGCCCAGCAGCCGGAAGGCGAGCGTGGCCACCACTAGAACGATCACCGTCACCGGAACACACTCCATTGGATAGTACCGTTATCCGTACTTGGATAACGGTACTATCCAATGGCTGTGGAAGCAAGCGCACAATGAAAAGCCGTGCGGGTCAGGACGACCCGCACGGCTTGACGTGCGTCGAACAGGGACGGCTAGATGCCGATGGCGGCCTCGGGCTGCATGAGACGGCGGGCCGCCTCGGTGATCGAGCCCGACAACGACGGGTAGACCGCGAACGAGTGGGCGACCTGGTCGACCGTCAGCCGCTGCTGCACGGCCAGCGACACCGCCAGGATCAGCTCCGAGGCGCGCGGGGCCACGACCACGCCGCCGAGCACGATGCCGGTGTGGGGGCGGCAGAACAGCTTGACGAAACCGTCGTTGAAGCCCTGCATCTTGGCCCGCGCGTTGGTGGCCAGCGGCAGCTTGACCACGTTCGCGTCGATCTCGCCCGCCTCGATCGAGCGCTGCGCCACGCCGACGGCCGCGATCTCGGGGTCGGTGAAGATGTTGGAGGCCACCGTGGCCAGCCGCAGCGGCTGGACGGCCTCGCCCAGCGCGTGCCACACGGCGATGCGGCCCTGCATGGCGGCGACCGAGGCCAGCATGAGCACGCCGGTGCAGTCGCCGGCCGCGTAGACGCCGGGCGCGGACGTGCGCGAGACCTTGTCGACCTTGACGAAGCCGTTGCGGTCGAGCTGCACGCCGGCCTCCTCCAGGCCGATGCCGCCGGTGTTGGGGACCATGCCGACCGTCATCAGCGCGTGGGAGCCCTCGGCCGTGCGGCCGTCCTCCAGGGTCACCACCACGCCGTCGGCCGTGCGCTTGACGGAGGAGGCGCGCGAGCGGCCCATGACGTTCATGCCGCGCCGCCGGTAGACCTCTTCCAGGACCTCGGCGCCGTCGGCGTCCTCGTTGGGCATCATCCGGTCGCGGCTGGAGACCAGCGTGACCTCCGCGCCGAGCGAGCGGTAGGCGCCGGCGAACTCCGCGCCGGTCACGCCGGAGCCGACCACGATCAGGTGCTCGGGCAGCTCCTCCAGGTCGTAGAGCTGCCGCCAGGTGAGGATGCGCTCGCCGTCGGGCTCGGCCCCGGGCAGCACGCGCGGCGTCGCGCCGGTGGCCACGAGCACCACGTCGGCCCTGATCGTACGGTCGCCCGCGCGCACGACCTGCGGATCGACCAGCCGCCCCCGCGCCTTGATGATCTCGACGCCCTCGGCCTCGACCCGGGTCGCGATGTCGGCCGACTGGGCCTGGGCCAGCTCCTTGACCCGCTTGTTGACCAGCGGCAGGTCGACGCCGACCACGCCGGCGTCGCCGTCGGGGCCGCCCGAGAACGACACGCCGAGCGAGGGCGCGTCGAGAAGGGCCTGCTTGCGGACGGAGGTGGCGATCAGCGTCTTGGACGGCACGCAGTCGGTGAGCACGCAGGCCCCGCCCGGCCCGTCCTGCTCGACCATCGTGACCTGTGCGCCTAGTTGGGCGGCCACCAGCGCCGCTTCGTAGCCGCCCGGCCCGCCACCAATGATCACGATCCTCGTCACGTGTCCCATTCTCCCGCACGTGCCCCCGGAAGCCGCAACCGGCCCATGACGGGATCACGCTCCGGCGGACATGGGGGACACATGGGCCTTCCGTGCCCGGCTTGATGGACCGACACGCCGGGTCAGCGTGGCAGGATGGCGCGGTAGCTGGATGACGAGCGGCACCCGGCGAGAGGGGTGGATCGTGGCGTGGCTTTCGGATCAATCAGGGAAGCCGACTGATCTACGGCTTTACGGCTCCTACGGGATGAACATGGACCCCGAGCAGATGGCCATGCGCGCCCCGCACTCCCCGATCTGGGGGGTGGGCTGGCTGACGGGGTGGCGGCTGACCTTCGGCCGCACCGACAGCAAGTGGGAGAGCTCGCTCGCCACCATCGTGGAGGACCCCGACGAGCATGTCTTCGTCGTGCTCTACGACGTGCCGGAGTGGGAGGAGACCTCGCTCGACCAGTGGGAGGGCGCGGTCCGCGGGGCCTACCACAAGGTGCGGCTGCGGGTGCAGACCCTCGACGGCGAGGTCGTCGCCTGGTTCTACGTGCTCGACGGCTACGAGGGCGGCCTGCCCTCGGCCCGCTACCTGTGCAACCTGGCCGACGCGGCCGAGCGCGCGGGCGCCCCCGACGACTACGTCAAGGAGCTTCGGGAGCGCCCCTGCACCTCGGCGCCCTAGCGGAGCGGCTCGTCCTTGGTCTCGCGCAGCACAAAGACGTACACGAGCGTGGAGATCAGCGCCAGGGCGGACATGTACCACGGGAACATCCCGGGGTTGCCGGCCTTCTGCAGTGCGGTGCCGATCAGCGGCGCGGTGCCGCCGAAGATCGCCACGGTCAGCGAGTACGGGAACCCGGCCCCCGCCGCCCGCACCCGGGTCGGGAACAGCTCCGAGTTCACCGCGGCCGAGACCGAGGTGAAGCAGCCCAGGAACACCATGCCGATCATCTGCACGACGAGCAGGCTGGCGAAGGAGTCGGTGAGCAGGCCGAGCAGCGGCACCGGAAGAATCAGGAAGCCCAGCCCGAACGCGATCAGCATCGGCTTGCGCCCGATCTTGTCCGACAGCAGGCCGAGCAGCGGCTGCAGCAGCATGAAGAACACCAGCGAGATCGTGCCGACCTGGAGCGACTCCGCCTTGTCGAACGAGACCGTGATCTGCGCGTAGGTGGGCAGGAAGCTGGTCCAGGTGTAGTAGGCGACGGTGCCCGCGATCGTGATGCCGACGATGGTGAGCGCGGACTTCGGGTGGTGCTTGAGGAACTCGAACATGCCCGGCCGCGTGGCCTCGCCGCGCTGGATCTCCTCGGCGACCGCCGAGGTCTCGTCGGCGCCCTTGCGGATCCACAGGCCGACCAGGCTGAGCAGCGCGCCCACCAGGAACGGGATGCGCCAGCCGTAGGAGCTCATGTCCTCCTTGACCAGCGTCGAGGCGAGCACCGCGGCCAGGCCGGAGGCGATGAGCTGGCCGATGGTGGTGCTGACGTACTGGAAGGAGGAGAACAGGCCGCGGCGGCGCGGCGGGGCCGACTCGACCAGGAACGTGGTGGCGGCGGCGAACTCACCGCCCACGGACAGGCCCTGGATCAGCCGGGCCAGCGTCAGGATGACCGGCGACAGCAGGCCCACGGCCTCGTAGGTGGGGGTCAGGCCGAGCAGCAGCGAGCCGCCGCCCATCAGGACGATGGTGAAGGTCATCGCGGACTTGCGGCCGTACCGGTCGGCGAACGCGCCCACCAGCAGGCCGCCCAGGGGCCGCATGAAGAAGCCCACCGCGAACACCGCGAACGAGCTCAGCAGCGGCACCAGGCTGTTGCCGGAGCTGTCGGGGAAGATCTGCGCCGAGAAGACCGTGGCCAGGAACGTGTAGGCGTACCAGTCGTACCACTCGACCACGTTGCCGATGCTGGCCGCCATGAGCTGACGGACCCTGCTCTTCGGTATGCCGAGCGGCGATTGCGCGACGGGGGAGGTCGACACGGCATGTGCTCCTTTTGCTGACACGTGCGAGATGGCTTACTGTGCATTCGGAAGACCGAAACAGTCAAATGTCTGGGCAATTATTTACAAACCCGACACGGAAGCGGTTGCAGGTGGACGTTCTCGACCGGCGGCTCGTGGCCGCGCTGCAGGTGAGCCCGCGCGCCTCGTGGGGCGAGATCGGCAGGGCGGTCGGCGAGCACGAGCGCACGGTCGCCCGCCGGCTCCAGCGGCTGATCGCCGACGGCGTCGTCCGCGTCACCGCGATCTACGACGACCTGCGCACCGGCCACGGCCGCCCCGCGCACCTGCACGTCCAGGTGCGGCCCGGCACGGCGGCCCAGGTGGCCAGATCGCTCACCGACCGGCGCGACACGCGCTCGGTCTACGCGCTGACCGGGGCCGCCGACCTGGCCTGCGAGCTGGTGCCGCCGTCCCGGCAGGACCTGCACACCATCCTGTCCCACGACATCAGCGAGATCGACGGCGTGCTCCAGACGCAGACCCAGGTCGTGCTGCACACGTTCACCACCGTGGCCGAGTGGCACGCGCCCTTCCTCACCGAGCAGGAGGTCGCCGAGCTGCGACCCGCGCCGCCGCCCCCCGACCTGCCCGACGAGGACGGCCTGTCGCCGCTGGAGAAGGAGATCGCCGAGCTGCTGGCGGCCGACGGCCGGGCCGCCTTCACCACGATCGCCGAACGGCTCGACCTGTCCGTGCCGACCGCGCGCCGGCGGGTCGGCTCGCTCATCGACCGGCGGTTACTCCTGCCGCGCGCCGAGGTGGAGCCCGCGCTGCTCGGCCTGGAGGTCGAGGCCATGTTGTGGCTGAAGGTGCGGCCGTACGGGCTGGGCGAGACCGGCCGGCGCCTGGCCGAGCACCCCAACGTGCGTTACTGCGCCGCCACCTCGGGCACCCACTCCCTCATCGTGCAGGTGGCGGTGGCCCACGAGGCGGACCTCTATCGTTTCATGACCGACGTGCTCGGCCGGCTCGACGAGATCACCGACAGCGACCTGACCCTCATCACCCGCGCGTACAAGCGCGGTCACCTGCACAAGTCCGGACTGCTCACCCTGGAGAAGACGCCATGACACCTGCCGAGAACGAAGTCGCCGACCTGTGCGTGGAGCTGATCCGCGTCGACAGCAGCAACTACGGGGACGGCAGCGGCCCCGGCGAGCGGGCCGCGGCCGAGGTCGTCATGGCCAGGCTGGACGAGGTCGGCATCGAGGCGACGTACGTCGAGAGCGAGCCGGGCCGCGGCAACGTCGTCACCCGCGTCGAGGGCACCGACCCGTCGCTGCCCGCGCTGCTCGTCCACGGCCACCTCGACGTGGTGCCCGCCAACGCCGCCGACTGGTCGGTCGACCCGTTCGCCGGCGAGGTCAAGGACGGCTACATCTGGGGCCGCGGCGCCGTGGACATGAAGGACATGGACGCGATGATGCTGGCCGTGCTGCGCCAGATGAAGCGCGAGGGACGCCGTCCGCGCCGCGACATCGTCTTCGCCTGGGTCGCCGACGAGGAGGCCGGCGGCGTGTACGGCGCCAAGTACCTCACGGCCAACAACCCCGAGCTGTTCGAGGGCGTGACCGAGTCCATCAGCGAGGTCGGCGGCTACTCGCTGGAGGTCGACCCGTCGCTGCGCCTGTACCTGATCGAGACCGCCCAGAAGGGCCTGGCCTGGATGAAGCTGGTCGCCGACGGCACCGCCGGGCACGGCTCGATGCTCAACTCCGACAACGCGGTCACCGAGGTCGCCAAGGCCGTGGCCCGGCTCGGCGGGCACGAGTGGCCGCTCACCTACACGCCGACCGTGCGCCAGTTCCTCACCGAGGTCGCCGACGCCTTCGGCCTGCCGTTCGACGAGGACGACCCGGCCCCGCTGCTGGACAAGCTCGGCCCGCTGGTGCGGTTCGTCGGCGCGACGCTGCGCCACACCACCAACCCGACCCAGCTCGACGCCGGCTACAAGTCGAACGTCATCCCCGGCCAGGCCACCGCCGTCGTGGACGGGCGGTTCCTGCCCGGCTTCGAGGAGGAGTTCTTCAAGACCGTCGACTCGCTCATCGGGCCGAACGTGCGCCGCGAGTTCGTGCACCACGACATCGCGCTGGAGACGACGTTCGACGGCGCGCTGGTCGAGTCGATGATCGCGGCGCTGAAGGCCGAGGACCCGACCGCGCGGGCGGTGCCGTACTGCATGTCGGGCGGCACCGACAACAAGACCTTCTTCGCCGACCTCGGCGTGCGCGGGTTCGGGTTCGTGCCGCTGCGGCTGCCCGGCGACATGGACTTCGCCTCGATGTTCCACGGCGTGGACGAGCGGGTGCCGGTGGACGCGCTGCAGTTCGGGGTGCGGGTTCTGGACAGGCTGCTCCTAAACTACTGAGATGTGAGCAACGACGCATACACCCTGGCCGTAGAGGCCGCCGCCGCCCTGACCGGCGCGGCCGGCCTCGACACCTTCGACGTGGCCCTCGTCATGGGGTCGGGGTGGGTCCCCGCCGCCGACGCGATCGGCCAGACCGTGGCCGAGATCCCGTTCACCGATCTGCCCGGCTTCCGCGCCCCCGCCGTGGCCGGGCACGGCGGGAAGATCCGCGTCGTGCGCACACCGTCCGGGCGGCACGCGCTGGTCTTCCTCGGCCGCACGCACCTGTACGAGGGCCTCGGCGTCGACGCGGTCGTCCACGGCGTGCGCACGGCGGCCGCGGCGGGGGTGCGCACGATCGTGCTGACCAACGCGGCGGGCGGCCTGCGGCCGGAGACCCAGAACGTCGGCGACCCGGTGCTGATCAGCGACCACATCAACCTGACCGGCGCCAACCCGATCACCGGCACCACCTTCATCGACCTCACCGAGGTCTACTCGCGCCGCCTGCGCGCCCTGGTCCGCGAGATCGACCCCACCCTGGCCGACGGCGTCTACGTGGCCTTCCGCGGCCCGACGTACGAGACGCCGGCGGAGATCCGGATGCTGCGCACGCTCGGCGGCGACCTGGTGGGCATGTCCACCGTGCTGGAGGCCATCGCCGCCCGCGAGGCGAACCTGGAGGTGCTCGGCGTCTCCCTGGTCACCAACCCGGGGGCGGGCCTGTCCGGCGAGCCGCTCAACCACGAGGAGGTCCTGGAGGTGGGCCGCGCCACGGCCGCCCGCATGGGCGTGCTGCTGGCCAAGGTGGTGGACCGCCTGTGACCGCCGGCGACGACCGGGTCCCGCCGGAGGCCGAGGGGGACGTCCCGCTCCCGCCCGTGGACGCCGACCTGCTGCGCCGCGCCCGCCAGTGGCTGGCCCAGGACCCCGACCCCGACACCCGGGCCGAGCTGTCCGGCCTGCTGGAGGACGACGACCTGCCCGCCCTTCGCGAGCGGTTCCAGGCCAAGCTGGAGTTCGGCACCGCCGGCCTGCGCGGCGAGCTGGGCGCGGGCCCCAACCGGATGAACCGGGTCACCGTCATGCGCGCCGCCGCCGGTCTGGCCGGCGTGCTCGGCGCCGGCAAGCACGTCGTGATCGGCTACGACGCCCGGCACAAGTCCGACGTGTTCGCCAGGGACACCGCCGCCGTCCTGACCGGCGCGGGGTTGCACGTCTCGTTGCTGCCGCGGCCGCTGCCCACGCCGGTGCTGGCCTTCGCCGTCCGCCATCTCGGGGCCGACGCGGGCGTGACGGTCACCGCCAGCCACAACCCGCCTAGGGACAACGGCTACAAGGTCTACTGGGGTGACGGCTCGCAGATCGTGCCGCCGGTCGACCGGGAGATCTCGGCCGCCATCGACGCGGTGGGCCGGGTCGACCAGCTTCCCCTCGACGGCCCCGGCACGCTCACCGAGCTGGGCGAGGACATCGTCGACGACTACATCGACGCGGTGACCGCCCTGCCGCTGGGCCAGGCGCGCGAGTTGCGGGTGGCGTACACGCCGCTGCACGGCGTGGGCTCGGGGACGCTGACGGGGGCCTTCCTCGCGGCGGGCTTCGAGACGCCGATGGCCGTGGAGGAGCAGCGCAACCCCGATCCCGACTTCCCGACGGTGGCCTTCCCCAACCCGGAGGAGCCCGGCGCGATGGACCTGGCCGTCGCGCTGGCCGCCAAGCTCGGCTCCGACCTGGTGCTCGCCAACGACCCCGACGCCGACCGGTGCGCGGTCGGCGTGCCGCTGCCCGACGGCACGTGCCGCATGCTGACCGGCGACGAGGTCGGCGGCCTGCTGGCCGAGCACGTGATCACGCACACCACCGGCGACCGGCTGGTGGCCACCACGATCGTCTCCTCGACCCTGCTGAGCAAGATCGCGAAGGCCCACGGCGTGCGCTACGGCGAGACGCTGACCGGGTTCAAGTGGATCGTCAAGGCGGGCGAGGGCCTGGTCTTCGGCTACGAGGAGGCCATCGGCTACTGCGTCGGCTCCGACGCGGGCCTGCCGGTGCACGACAAGGACGGCATCGGCGCGGCCCTGACCGTGGCCGCCGTCGCCGCGGCCGCCAAGCGCGCCGGCCGCACGCTGCTCGACCTGCTCGACGACCAGGCCGTCCGGTACGGCCTGCACGCGACGTCCCAGCTCAGCTTCCGGGTCGCCGACCTGTCGCTGATCTCCGGCGCGATGGACCGCCTGCGCGCCGCCCCGCCCGCCACGCTGGGCGACCACACCGTCGAGGCCGTGGACGACCTGAGCCGCGGCGACGGCGGCCTGCCCCCGACCGAGGGCCTGCGCTTCCACCTGTCGGACGGCGGGCGCGTCGTGGTCCGCCCGTCGGGCACCGAGCCCAAGCTCAAGTGCTACCTGGAGGTCGTGGTGCCGGTGACCGGCGAGGTGGCGCAGGCGCGCGCGTCGGCCGCCCGCGACCTCGACGGCCTCAAGGCCGACCTGACCGCCCGCCTGGGCCTGTAGACCGGCCTGTGGACCGGTGGGGGCCCGCCCCGGGGCCCCCGCCCGGGCACAATATGGCGCCCCCCGCGAACAAGATAGGGCGAGATAGGTAGAGGGGGGGGTAGGGGAATAGGGTGTCGGGGAGGGTGTAGA